>JAFUDV010000038.1 GCA_017464245.1 Bacteroidales bacterium
TGAATGCCAGGAAAGGAGTCAAGTAAAATGAAATAAAAATGACCCTGTCGGCCAGGACTTTATAGGGGTCAATCAAAAATAATTATCGGGGGTTAAGGCAACTTCGGCGCAGGGGGTCACACGCGCGCGGCTTTTCCAGTCGTGGAGCATCCGGACGGCGTCCGCGCGGTCCCGGGGCTTTCCGAGGATTTCACCGGGACGGCCGCCGGCGGGAGGCAGGATGACCATCGTGTCGGCGGTGATGAGGATCTCGTCCGGTTCCAGGGGGCGGTGGAAACCGTGGGACTTGCCTTCCGACATCAGCCGGGGCACTTCGTCATAGGGAGTATACGGTTTGAAGCGTTCGTCGAAGTCATTCCTTGTATCCACTTCGAAATCAATATTTAAACCGGAAAGCAACTCCCGACGTCTAGGGGAGTTGCTTCCGAGAATGATGCGTTTTCCTTTCAGGTCCATGCGTCTTAGAATTTCTGTTTGTACACGACCGGGTCGAAGGTCCAGTTGCCCTGGGCCCGGAGCGTGCTCTCAATGACTTCCCGGAGACATCCTTTGCCGCCGGGCTTCGTGGAAACGATGTCGGCGACGTCTTTCACCTCCTCCACGGCATCGGCCGGGCATACGCCGCAACCGGCCGCCTGGAGGACTTCCATGTCCGGGACATCGTCTCCGAAATACATCACTTCCTCCGGCGAGAGGCCGTATTTTGCGCAGAACTGTCCGAACTCGTCCATCTTGTTCCGGCAGTGGAGATACACGTCGTCGGGGTTTACGCCGCTGGTAACCATGCGTTTCCGGATGGTCTCGGAACTTCCGCCCGTAATGATGGCCACGGGATAGCCGTGCATCACGGCCATGCGGATGGCGAAACCGTCCTTCGCATCATAGGTGCGGAGCAGGTCTCCTTCCGGAGTGCACAGGATGCTCCCGTCGGTGGCGACACCGTCGATATCCAAGGCAAAGGCCTTGATTCCCAGGAGGTCCATTACGACTTGTTGCCGCCCGTGGGACCGAAGGAACCGAGATCGAAGGTGCTGCCCGGCTTGGGCGTTCCGCCGTTTCCGTTGAGGTCGATGACGCCGAACTGGGCCTCATACTTGGAGATGTTGTCGAAAAGGGCGTTCATCAGGCGCTTGGCGTGTTCCGGAGTCATGATGATGCGGTCGCCCACCTGGGCCTTGGGGAGGCCGGGAAGGGTGGCGGCGAAGTCCATGACGAACTCGCTTCGGGAATGGGAGATGATGGCGAGGTTGGAGTAGGAGACCTTCGTGGTCTGGGGGTTGAGCTCGATGCTCAGCTGGTTCTGCTGGGGCTTTCCGTTGTTGTTATCCATAATATATAAGTCCTTTACGCGTTTGAGTTTCGCAAATTTAATAAAAAATCCGTATTTTTGTAAGATTAAAGGAGATTCCCGGTCGGTCCGGGAATGAAGAAAAGAACAAACTAAGACTGAAATGGAATTAGCCGCGAAGTACAATGCCGCCGAGGTGGAAGACAAGTGGTATGCCTATTGGCTGGAACACAAGTTTTTCCATTCCGAACCCAATGAGAAGGAACCTTATACGATCGTGATCCCCCCGCCCAACGTGACGGGTATCCTCCATATGGGACACGTCCTGAACAATACCCTGAACGACGTCCTGATCCGCAATGCGCGCATGCACGGCAAGAATGCCTGCTGGGTGCCGGGAACGGACCACGCTTCCATCGCCACCGAATCCAAGGTGGTCGCGAAACTCAAGGCCATGGGCATCTCCAAGGAGGACATCGGCCGCGAGGAATTCCTCAAGCATGCCTGGGAATGGAAGGAGGAGCACGGCGGAATCATTCTGCAGCAGCTCCGCAAACTGGGTTGTTCCTGCGATTGGGACCGTACCCGCTTCACGATGGAACCGGCTCTGTCCGAGGCTGTTATCAACACTTTTGTGTATTTCTACCGCAAGGGTTGGATCTACAAGGGCGTGCGGATGGTGAACTGGGACCCCGAAGCCCTCACGGCCGTGAGTGACGACGAAGTCATCCACAAGGACACCCAGAGCCATTTCTACCACCTCCGTTACTACATCTCCGACGGCCAGGGCCATCCGACCGACCAGTTCCTGGTCATTGCGACCACCCGTCCGGAGACCATCATGGCCGATGCTGCCATCTGCGTGAATCCCAACGACGAGCGCCATCACTGGCTGCGCGGCAAGAAGGTCCTGATTCCGCTGATCAACCGGGAAATCCCTGTGATTGAGGACGATTACGTGGAAATGGACTTCGGTACCGGCTGTCTGAAAGTGACCCCGGCGCATGACGTGCACGACTACGAGATCGGCCTGCGCCACAACCTGCCGGTCCTCGAGATCATCGACGACCACGGTAAGCTGAATGAGAACGCGCAGATCCTCGTCGGCGAGGACCGCTTCGTCGCCCGCAAGAAGATCGTGAAGATGCTGGAAGAAGCCGGCAACCTGGTGAAGGTGGAAGATTACACCTCCCCGGTTGGCTACTCCGAGCGGACGAACGCCGTCATCGAACCCAAACTCTCCGCCCAGTGGTTCCTGAAGATGGACACCCTCGCGAAGGTCGCCCTGGAAACCGTGGAAAGCGGCCGGACGAAGTTCATCCCCGAGCGGTACGTGAACACCTACCGCCACTGGATGGAGAACGCCCATGACTGGTGCATCTCCCGTCAGCTCTGGTGGGGGCAGCGGATTCCGGCCTACTACCTGCCGGACGGCCGCTACGTCGTGGAAGCAAGTGCTGAAGCGGCGCTTGAGGCCGCAAGGGGTATCTGTCCGGATATCAAGATGGAAGACCTCCACCAGGACGAGGATGTGCTGGACACCTGGTTCAGCTCCTGGCTCTGGCCCATCTCGGTCTTCGACCCGGAGATGCCCGGCCATCCCGACCACAAGCCCAACAGGGACCTGGCCTACTATTATCCTACGAGCGACCTCGTGACCGGCCCGGATATCATCTTCTTCTGGGTGGCCCGTATGATCATGGCCGGTGAGGAGTTCATGGGCCGGGAACCGTTCTCCAACGTGTATTTCACCGGCATCGTCCGTGACAAGATCGGCCGGAAGATGTCCAAGACCCTCGGCAATTCCCCGAATCCGCTGGACCTCGTCGAAACCTACGGTGCCGACGCCGTCCGCATCGGCATGCTGCTGTGCTCGTCCGCCGGCAACGACATCTTCTACGACGAGGCGCAGATCAAGCAAGGCGCGGCCTTCTGCAACAAGATCTGGAACTCCTACCGTCTGGTGAAGGGTTTCTCCGTCGATGATTCCATCGCCCAGACGCCTGCCGCGGCTGCCGCGATCCGCTGGTTCGACGCGAAACTCAGCGAGACCGTCGCCACCGTGGAAGACCATTACCGCAAGTTCCGCATTTCGGATGCCCTGATGGCGATCTACAAGCTGTTCTGGGATGACTATTGCGCCTGGTACCTCGAGGCTATCAAGCCGGCCTTCGGCCAGCCCGTGGACCGCGCCACATACGACGCCACCTTGGGTTATTTCGAGGCCCTGCTGAAACTCATCCATCCGGTGATGCCGTTCATCACCGAGGAACTTTGGCAGAACATGGAGGACCGGAAGGCAGGGGAGACCATCATGTATGCGGCCGCTCCGGCCGTGAAGCCGTACGATGCGGAGACGCTCGTGAGCTTCGAGCTCGCTGAGGAAGCCGTGAACGGCGTCCGCGGCATCCGTAACCAGAAGAACATCGCCCCGAAGGAGACCCTCGAACTCAAGATCAAGGGCGGCTTCCCGGCCGACGTCCTCCCGGTCGTCGAGAAGATGGGCAACGTGAAGGTCGAAACCGTGGCCGATTTCGGTTCCGGACAGGGCGTCGGGTTCATGGTCCGCACCCACGAAATGTTCGTCGCGCTGAACGGCCTGGTGAACGTCGCGGAAGAGATTGCGAAGCTCGAAAAAGACCTCGCTTATCA
>JAFUDV010000039.1 GCA_017464245.1 Bacteroidales bacterium
ACTCCATCCATATCGAACTCAAAGGCGAGTCCATGCGCCGGAAAAAGAAAAAATAATACTCCCTTTGCGACACCATCTAACAGGCCGTTCTTACACGGTACCCTATTGCGCGCCACGGCGGTATCCTATTGCCCGCCACGGCCGGTACCCTTTCAGCGCTACCCGCACAAAGATATGTATTTCAACTCATTACAAGGATTTCATCACCCAGAATGTCCAACCCGCCGACAAACCAAAAACAAACCCTTTCGCTATGACGATCGCCAAAGACAAAATTACGAAAAAAAGGCCGGCGCATAATGCGTCAGCCTTTTTTTGTACCCCCGCTCGGAATCGAACCGGGACCGTCAGAACCGGAATCTGAAATTCTATCCTTTAAACTACAGGGGCATCCCGGTTAGGGACTGCAAATTTAACAATTTTCGCGCACTTTGCAAGCAATCTTTTCGGAAAATCTGCGAAGGACCGGTCAACGTGCCTGCAAGGCGAGGAAGGCACGGGTGCGTTCCGCGATGTTCTCGCGCAGGTGGTCTCCGTACCAGCGGATCTCGAAGGTGTGGTAGCAGCCGTTCTGGAAATAGGGCGGCCAGGAACTGTCCCCGTCATAACCATCGACAAGCAGCATTTTGGAGGCAGGGTCCAGGGTGACGGTCAGGGAATCGAAGAGCACGGCCGGCGTGGCGTCGGTGCACCAGTTAACCGGGTTGATGGCCACGGAGTTGCCGCCGCTCACCAGCGGATTGGCATCCTTCGGCGCCTCGACGGAATTGTAGCAGACGGTGACACCGGTGTCATCGGCCCCGCGCGCAGGACGGATCCACGGAGCGTCGGCCAGGTCCCGGGGCGTGATCTTCCAGCCCAGCACATAGGCGGCGACCATCCGCGGCCGCAGGGAATCCGGCATTTCCTTGAGCAGTTCCACGACCGCCTCGCCTCCCTGGCTGAAACCGGCCAGGATGAAAGGCCGGCCGCCGTTCATGGACGAGACATACTGCCGGAACGCTTTCCGGACATCCCCCATCGCAACCGGGAAGCGACGCGCCACCAAGGCGGAATCGGCATAGGTCTCCATTGTGACCTGCCGATAGAAGGGCGAGTAGAAGTTCAGGTCGCCGGAGAGGATCCGGTCCACCCCCTGCATCTCCGAACGGAGGCCGGGACAAGCGGCGGAATCGGCGCCGGAGGCATAGTGAAAAGTAGTCCCGCCGACTTCATAGTCAACCGTTTCCGTGGACGATACATAGAAAATGTCCGCTTTTCCGCTGCGGTCGGTCACATACCAGGATGCAGCCGAGGCATAATCAGGAGCTGCGGGAACCGCCTCACGGGGCGTACAGGCGGCAAGGGCCGCCAGTAAAATGAAAGCCTTATTCTTCATAGGAAATGTTTTGGAGTCCAAGCACGGCCTGTTCCTGAACCTTCTCCCGGAACAGTCCGACCAGCTGGGGGTCTTCCAGGGCGACGGAAGGATGGAAATCCCCAGACCGCATGTAATCCAGGACCGCTTTGTAGAACTGCCGTCCTTCCGGATAAGCGAGCGTACTCTCCAGGTCGGAGCAGCACACGAGCAGCCGTCCCTCCCCCACCGCGAATTCGAACAGGAGTCCGAGCCGATGGTTCCGCTCCACATTGTCGATGACCTGGACGATGGGCCTGTAACCCCGCAGGGCGTCCAGGATCATCGGCCGGGAAGCCTTCAGGACCGGGAACCACTGCCAATCCGTATGTTCCTCCGTCGGAAACTCCCGGAATACAGGATGGGACGGGTCCGTCAGGATGCCCAGGGTGCCGGGCGATACCGGTTTCCCGTTGCCTTCGCAGATCGTCTTGAACATCCGGTAGTTCCAGTAGTCGGTCTGGAAAAGGCCGCCCACCGTGTTGAGGGTGTCTGCGGGCATGAGCAGCACCGAAGCTCCGCCCCGCAGCGCCTTCAGGGTCGATGCATCCAGCCGGCGGGAGATGGTGACGCCACTCCGGTCGGGCTGGTTGTCGGACGGATAGATCCAGAGGGGCCAGGAATTGGTTCCCCGATGGCTTGCCGTCCCGGCCGTCAGGCGCAGTTCCAGACGGGCCGGGGCTTCCTTCCCGCCCAACAGGTCGGAGACCGGCAGATCCATATCCTCACCGTCCTTTCCTTCCGTCAGTTCCTCACCCGTGAAGTTCGCAACCTTCACGCGGGCATGGAAGAGCTCATCCTCGCTCCAGCAATATTTCTCAAATTCGGCCAGCGGGACCAGTTCGCTGCAGAACTGCCGCCATTCGTCCGCCCCGATCATTCCCTTGTCTTCCATGAACGCGTCCAGGATGCCCACATAGGCCGATCCCTGGCCGGGATAATCCTGGATGTCCAGCAATTGGAATCCGCCCAGGCCGGGCGTCCGCAGGCACATCTCGATGTCGGCCTTGTACAGCTGCGCCGACCAGCGCCCGGAGGCGCGGTGGAAGTCTTCCGCCTGCTCCGCCATGCCTGCCGCGGAGAGCCGGCGCCGGAACTCCATCAGGATGTACGGCACGAACGGCGTCCCTTCATACTTGCCGATTTCCGCATAGTCCGGATAGGTCTGGAACTGCCCGGTCTCATGACTGATGACCGGAACGGGAATCCGCCCGAGGGCATCGGCGAAACTGACTGTCGTCCCGGGATGGAAATGGTTCAGGATGCCGCCGTCCATCGCATCGCAGAAGGCGAAGGAACTGCGCACATGCGTATCATATGATCCGTAAGGCTCCCAGCCCACGCGGCAGGTGGCCATGAAATCCATGCCCTCGACATAGCCCTGATAGCCCAGGAATGCGTTGGTGCCGTTCGTATAAAGGATCTGCGGAGCCGCTTCCCGGAAGGCCGATACCATCTCCTGCATCACCGACGCTTCGCCCCAGAGTTCGTTCCCCAGGGAAAACAGTGCAAAGGAAGGATGGTGCCCATAGGTACGGAGGATGTTCAGCCCTTCTTTCCGGAGGAAAGCCAGCAGTTCCTCCCCTTCCAGCGTTCCCCAGAACGGGAGTTCGGGCTGAAGATAGATGCCCAGTTCGTCCGCCGCCGCAAAGGCGGCCTCCGGCGGGCACCAGGAATGGAACCGGACGTGGTTGATGCCGTATTCCTTACAACGCTGGAAGTATTTGATCCACGACGCTTTGTCCATGGGCGCATGTCCCGTCTTCGGGAACACGCACGCATCGTGCCTGCCGCGGAGGAACACCGGATGCCCGCCGGCCATGAAACGACCGCCCACGACCTCCAGGCGCGGCATTTCCGGGACCGGAAGCGTCCCGGCGAAGGATTCGGCCGGCCCGAATTCGATCCGGCCGACGACCCCGTTCCAATTGGTCTGCGTATCCTCTGAATACAAGTGGGAGCTCCTGATGACTTGCACCGGCACGCCCCCGCCGTTATCGACACAGAGCAGCAGGGTATGGACCCCGGGGCGGAGCTTGCCCAGGTTGTAAAGCTGCGGCGTGGACACATTGTTGCAGGAATCCACGAGACGGCCGTCCAAGTATAGCGTCGTCGCTTTGGTACGTTCCAGATACAGAGCCAGTTCCTTCTCCCGCCACACATACGGGGCCACAACCTTCTTCCGGTACCAGGCCTTGCCCACGAAGGAATGCCGTCGCGTCAGGCGGCCGGTCTCCACAGACTGGCCGTACTGCGGCTCAGAAGCTGCCGTTCCCTTTCCGGCCAGGTCTGTCGTCCCGGGGAGGACAATGGCATCGGCAAACAGCGTATCGGCCCGCTCCCCCAGGAGCGAATCGACCGTCACCGTCCCTTCCGGATCCAGGAACAAGCCCCACTCCCCGGAGACGTCCTTCTCCGGGGTACAAGCCACGGCCGTCGTGGCGAAAAGTGCAAACAGCCAACGTTTCATAGCATGCAAATGTACGCATTTTCGGGGAGAATCATTACATTTGTACGGAATCCGGGCCATGAGACACCGGACCGACCGGAAACAACGTAATACCTTGAACGATGAAGAATAAATGTGCAAAAAAGGGTGGTTTTGCCCCAAAAACCGCCCACCTCGTCGACATTTGTGCAAAAACGGCCGTGTTTGCCCAGATTTTCCTCCTCGCATGCAGCCGGCCGGCCTCCCATGTTCCGGAAGGGGCCGTTGCCCGGGACCTCCGGACCGGAGCGCTGCTGTCGGACCGCCAGGCCGCGATGGCCGACGGATTCTACGGGACGCTCCAGGAGGAGGGGCAGTTCATCGCCTTCGTCCGGTACAAGCCGGGGGCCTTCCAGACGACCGTCGTTTCCGCCGAGGGCGAACAGGCCGACAGCACCAGTGCCCTGTGCCTGCGGAACGACGCTTTCGCCGGCATCAACGGCAGCTACTTCAACATGAAGGAGTTGACGGCCGTCACCCTGGTCAAGGACGACGGGTTCATCGTGGGCCAGCCCACGCAGATCAAACCTACCCGGGCCAACGGGGCCGTCGTCCTGAATCCCGAATCCGTCGGATTCACGGCCTGCGACACCACCGACACCTTCGAACTGGACTGGGAGGCGATCACCAGCGGGCCCATCCTCTTCGACGGAGAGCAGACCTACTCCTATGGAACGGAGCAGCCCGATTATGATTCCTTCTTCGGGAAGCGGCATCCCCGCTCGCTGATGGGGAAAGACGCCGACGGGGGCGTCTGGATGGTCGTCGTGGACGGCCGCTTCCCCGGAGAGGCGGAAGGGATGAGCATCGACGAGCTGACGGCGCTGTCCCGCCGGCTGGGCCTCACGGAAGCGCTGAACCTGGACGGCGGCGGGTCCTCCACCCTGTGGGTACTCCCCGAAGGCGTCCTGAACCACCCTTGCGACAACCGCCGTTTCGACCATGACGGACAGCGGATCGTCCCGAACGCGATCATCGTCCGATGAACGCCCGGTTCCTCCTCCTCGCCGGCCTCCTCTTTGCCGGCTGCGGGCAGACGCCCGTCGAACCCGGCGTGAGCCGGGACCTCGCCCGGGAGCGCAAGGCCCATATCAGCGATGTCTGCTACGGTCTTGCCTTTTCGATTCCGGAGGACAGGGAGATGCCGGTCCTGGGGACGGAGACACTGACCTTCACCCTGGACAGGAAGCGGACGGTCCAGCTGGATTTCAGGGAAGGGGCCGACCATCTCAGCGAATTGACAGTCAATGGAAAAGAAGCCGAAATCCGCTGGGAGGCCGAGCACATCGTCCTTCCGGACCTCCCCAAGGGAGACAACCGGATCGACATCGTCTTTACGGCCGGCGACCAGGCCCTGAACCGCAACGAGGACTACCTGTACACCCTGCTGGTCCCCGCCCTGGCGCGGACGGTGTTTCCCTGCTTCGACCAGCCGGACCTCAAGGCCGTCTTCTCCCTCGCGCTGGAGATTCCGGAGGACTGGACGGCGGTCAGCGACGGGAGCCTGCTGGAGGTCATCCCGCAAGATGGCCGGAAGATCCTGACTTTCCATGACACGAAGCCCATACCCACCTACCTGTTCTCCTTTGTGGCTGGCCGGTGGCAGATGGCGGAGGAGACCGTCGACGGCCTCCCGATGCACTTCTATTACCGGGAAACCGACCCGGACAAGCTGGCGCAGATTCCCGAAGTGTTCCGCCAGGCGGCATCTGCCGTCCGCTGGATGGAAGACTATACGGGAATACCCTATCCCTTCGAGAAATACGATTTCGTCGCCATTCCGGGGTACCAGTTCGGCGGCATGGAGCACCCCGGCGCCATCCAGTTCACGGACCGGCGCATCTTCCTGAATCCGGCCCCGACGGCGGACCAGCTCCTTTCCCGCGCCGAACTCATCGCGCACGAAACCGCCCACATGTGGTTCGGCGACCTGGTCACGATGGACTGGTTCGACGACGTCTGGACGAAGGAGGTCTTCGCCAACTGGTTCGCGGCGCAGATGACCGGTCCCCTCTTCCCGGAAACGGACGCCCCGCTTTCCAACTTCAAGCGGTTCAACCTCACGGCCTACGAGGAGGACCGGACAGCCGGGTCCAACGCCATCAAACAGGTCCTGCCCAACCTGTCCGACGCCGGGCTCATCTACGGCAACATCGTGTATGACAAGGCCCCCGTGGTGATGGACATGCTCGCGGAACGCATGGGGGCCGAAGCTTTCCGGGCGGGCCTGCAGGAGTACCTGCACACCTTCGCCTACGGCAACGCCGACTGGGCCGACCTCATCGCCATCCTGGACCGGAGGACGGAGGAGGACCTCGCCGCCTGGAGCCGCAGCTGGGTTTCCGAGAAGGGCATGCCGGTGTATGAGGCCGATGCCGACGGCTCCCTCCGCCAGCACGACCCCTGGGGCCGCGGGCTCGAATGGCCGCAGGAGGTGGAGGTCACCCGCATCGGCGCGGTCACGCTCCTCAACGCCTCCGGCCGGGGATACGGGTTCTTTGTCCATGACTCCCTGTCGCTGGACTACCTGATGGACCGCATCGGGACTTTCGAAAAGCCGCTGGAGCGGATCTCCGCCCTGGCGAACCTGCATGAGAACTACCTGGACGGACGGGTGCCCGCCCAGCGCTTCGCCCGCTTCCTCGCGGACTACATTCCCTCCGAGCGGGAGGAACTGCTCGTGACCACCGCCCTCGGCTTCCTCGGCGGAATGGCCCTGAACGGGCCCATGGCCGGGTCGGTGGAACTCGAAGACATCTTCGTGCGCCTCGCCCGGGACCCGGCGCTCGGGAAGGCCCAGGCTTCGGCCTTCCGTACGCTGGCGGGGTTCCAGCGCAGCCAAGCGGTCACCGACGCGCTGTACGAAGTCTGGAAAGACCAGGCGCCCTGGCCGGGCGTGACGCTCAACGAGTCCGACTACACGACCCTCGCCCGGGAGCTCGCCATCCGGCTTCCTGCACGCGCCGACGGAATCCTGGACGTCCAGCGCACCCGCATTGGAAACGCCGACCGCCTTCGCGAGTTCGATTTCCTGCGGCCGGCCGTCTCGCCGGACCGGGCCGTCCGCGACAGCGTCTTCCAGGCCCTGCTCCGGCCGGAGAACCGCCGCCACGAGCCCTGGGTGCAGACCGCGCTCCGCTGTCTCAACCACCCGCTCCGGCAGGAAGAATCCCTCGGCTACATCCGCCCCGCCCTGGACGCCCTGCAGGAGGTCCAGCGGACCGGCGACATCTTTTTCCCCAAGCAGTGGGTCGCCGCCACGCTCCGCGGCCACAGTTCCCTGGAGGCCGACGCCATCGTGGAGCAATTCCTGAAAGACCACCCGGACTATCCGGAACTCCTGAAAAACAAGGTGTTGCAAGCCGCGGCCCATGGTCGCCGTCACGATGTTTTCACCCATTGAGAAACTTTTTCGGCCGAAATCCTTGTTTTTTTCAAGAAATAGTTCCATCTTTGCAGTCCTGTTTCGAACAGACAGGGGCGTAGCTCAGCTGGTTTAGAGCGCTTCAGTCACATTGAAGAGGTCATCGGTTCGAATCCGATCGTCCCTACCCCCGAATTCAAAAGGCACCTTTTCCGGTGCCTTTTTTCTTTTGCATTTGCGGCTTTTTCCGTATATTTGTACGATTTAATGAACCATGCTCCCCAAAGAGGGCAAACGTTTGTACTGAAACCGTATGAGTAAAGCCTATATTTTTCCCGGACAGGGTTCGCAGTTCCCCGGCATGGGGAAGGCGCTGTATGAGCGCAGCGAACGGGCCCGGGAACTGATGGACAAGGCCAATGATATTCTGGGCTTTTCCATCACGGACATCATGTTCGGCGAAGACGCCGAGGCCCTGAAGGCCACCCGCGTCACCCAGCCGGCCATCTTCATCCACAGCGTCGTGCTGGCCCTGTGCAGCGGCCTGGAGACACCGGCGATGGTCGCCGGGCACTCCCTGGGCGAGTTTTCCGCCCTCGCCGCCGCGGGCGCGATGGAGTTCGAGGACGCCCTGAGGCTCGTCGCCATCCGCGCGAACGCCATGCAGAAGTGCTGCGAGAAAGTTCCCGGCACCATGGCCGCCATCATCAAACTTCCCACCGAAACCATCGAAGAGATCTGCGCTTCCTGTACCGGCATCGTGGTCCCCGCCAATTACAACAGCGAGGGACAGGTGGTCATCTCCGGCGAAGCCGAGGCCGTCGCGGAGGCCTGTGCCAAGATGAAGGAAGCCGGCGCCAAGCGCGCCCTGCCCCTCGCCGTGAGCGGCGCTTTCCACTCCCCGCTCATGGAACCGGCCCGGCTGGAACTGGCCGAGGCCATCGACAAGACCGCATTCAAGGCGCCGCTGTGCCCGGTGTACCAGAACGTCACCGCCCTCCCCTCCTCCGATCCTGCAGCAATCAAGGGGAATCTCCTGAAGCAACTCACCTCCCCGGTCCGCTGGACCCAGACGGTGCAGAACATGGTGGCCGACGGCGCGGACCATTTCCTGGAAATCGGTCCCGGAACCGTGCTGCAGGGCCTGGTGCGCCGCATCGCGCCGGAGGCCGTCACCGAAGGATTATCCGAATAAAATTACCACATAAACCCAATTAACTGTTATGGCTAACGAAAAGAAATTCATCACCTGTGATGGTAACTATGCCGCTTCGAACATCGCCTACCTGTTCTGCGAGCACGCCGCCATCTACCCGATCACGCCGTCGTCCACCATGGCCGAGAACATCGACGAGTGGGCCGCCCACGGGAAGAAGAACCTCTGGGGCGAGACGGTGAAAGTGACCGAGATGCAGAGCGAGGCCGGTGCCGCCGGCGCCGTCCACGGTTCCCTCCAGGCTGGTGCCCTCACTTCCACGTTCACGGCATCCCAGGGTCTCCTCCTGATGATCCCGAACATGTACAAGATTGCCGGCGAGATGCTCCCGACCGTGTTCCACGTGTCCGCCCGCGCCCTCGCTTCCCACGCCCTCTCCATCTTCGGTGACCACCAGGACGTGATGGCCTGCCGCCAGACCGGTTTCGCCATGATCGCCTCCGGCTCCGTCCAGGAAGCCCAGGACATCGCCGCCGTGGCGCACCTCTCCACGATCAAGTCCTCCATCCCGTTCCTGCACTTCTTCGACGGTTTCCGCACCAGCCACGAGATCCAGAAGATCGAGGCGCTTCCGGAAGACAAACTCCGCGAGATGATCTCCGAGAAGGCCCTCGCCCGTTTCCGCGCCCGCGCCCTGAATCCGGATGCGCCCGTGACCCGCGGTACCGCCCAGAACGGTGACGTCTATTTCCAGGCCGTCGAGACCCGCAACCAGTGCTACGACGCCGTTCCGGACATCGTCGCCCGCTACATGGGTGAGATTTCCGAACTCACCGGCCGCAGTTACCGCCCGTTCGAGTACTACGGCGATCCCACCGCCGAGAACATCATCGTCGCCATGGGCTCCGTCACCGAGACCATCAAGGAGACCATCGACTACCTCGCCGGCCGCGGCCGCAAGTACGGCCTCATCACCGTCCACCTCTACCGTCCGTTCTCCGAGAAGTACTTCTTCTCCGTCCTCCCGAAGAGCGTCCGCCGCATCGCCGTCCTGGACCGCACCAAGGAGCCCGGCGCCGTGGGCGAACCTCTCTTCACCGACGTCAAGGCCCTCTTCCAGGGCAAGGACCAGAATGTCCTGATCATCGGCGGCCGCTACGGCCTGTCCTCCAAGGACACCACCCCGGCCCAGATCGTCTCCGTGTTCGACAACCTGGACATGAAGGAGCCCAAGGCCGACTTCACCATCGGCATCGTGGACGACGTGACCTTCAAGTCCCTCCCGATCAAGAACGAGGTTTCCATCGTGAAGCCCGGCACCACCGAGTGCAAGTTCTACGGTCTCGGCTCCGACGGTACCGTGGGCGCCAACAAGAACACCATCAAGATCATCGGTTCCCATACCGACCTGTACAGCCAGGCCTACTTCGACTATGACTCCAAGAAGTCCGGCGGCTACACCTGCTCGCACCTCCGCTTCGGCGTGAGCCCGATCAAGGCCCCGTACCTGGTGAACACCCCTGACTTCGTGGCCTGCCACGTCCCGTCCTACCTCAAGAAGTACGATGTCCTCAAGGGCATCAAGGAAGGCGGCTCCCTCCTCCTGAACTCCCTCTGGGACGAGGAAGAGACCATCAAGAACATCCCGGACAACGTTAAGGCGATCATCGGCCGCAAGCACATCAAGGTCTACATCATCAACGCGACCAAGATCGCTGCGGAGATCGGCCTCGGAAACCGCACGAACACCATCCTCCAGAGCGCCTTCTTCAAGATCACCGGCATCATCCCTTACGAGGACGCCGTGAAGTACATGAAGGACGCCATCGTGAAGTCCTACGGCAAGAAGGGCGAGAACGTCGTGAACATGAACTACGCGGCCGTGGACCGTGGCGGTGAGTACACCGAGATCCACGTCCCTGCCGAGTGGGCCAACCTGACCGCCAAGTTCGAGAACCCGAACAAGGACCGTCTCGCTCCCGCCTTCGTCAAGGAGATCGCCGACATCGTGAACGCCCAGGCCGGCGACACCCTCCCGGTCAGCGCCTTCATGCCTTACGCCGACGGGACCATGCCGGCCGGCACCGCCGCCTACGAGAAGCGCGGCGTCGCCGTGAACGTCCCTACCTGGGATGCCGAGAAGTGTATCCAGTGCAACAGCTGCGCCTTCGTGTGCCCGCACGCCGCCATCCGTCCGTTCCTCCTGACCGACGAAGAGGCCGCCAAGGTTCCCGCGAACGTCAAACTCGCCCAGGGCAAGGCCAACCTCAAGGACTACAAGTACACCCTCGCCATCTCCGTGGACGACTGCACCGGTTGCGGCAACTGCGTCGATGTGTGCCTCGCCAAGGACAAGGCCCTCACGATGGTTCCGTACATCAACGACAAGGAAGACCAGGCAGCGTTCGACTACCTGAACAAGTACGTGGGCTACAAGGAGTATGTGAACAAGTTCGCCAACATGAAGAACAGCCAGTTCGCCCAGCCGCTGTTCGAGTTCTCCGGCGCCTGCGCAGGTTGCGGCGAGACCCCGAACATCAAGGCGATCACCCAACTGTTCGGCGACCACATGATGATCGCCAACGCGACGGGCTGCTCCTCCATCTACGGTGCGTCCTTCCCGGCCAGCCCGTACTGCACCAACGCGGCGGGTCACGGTCCGGCCTGGGCCAACTCCCTGTTCGAGGACTTCTGCGAATTCGGCCTGGGCATGAAACTCGGCTCCGACCGCGCCCGCGAGACGGTCGCCGGTGCCATGAAGAAGGCCCTCGAGTGCGAATGCTGCAGCCAGGACATCAAGGCGCTGGCCGCCAAGTGGCTGGAAGCCCCCCAGGACGCCGCCGTCACCCGCGAGGTCGCGGACAAGATCGTCCCGCTCGCCAAGGAGTGCGACTGCGAGGCCTGCAAGAAGCTTGTCGAGTACCAGCACTTCATCGTCGCCCGCAGCCAGTGGATCTTCGGCGGTGACGGTGCCTCCTACGACATCGGCTTCGGCGGTCTGGACCACGTGCTCGCCAGCGGCGAGAACGTGAACATCCTGGTCCTGGACACCGAGGTGTACTCCAACACCGGCGGACAGAGCTCCAAGGCCACTCCGGTGGGCGCCATCGCCAAGTTCGCCGCCTCCGGCAAGAAGATCCGCAAGAAGGACCTCGGCATGATGGCCATCAGCTACGGCTATGTCTATGTGGCCCAGGTCGCCATGGGCGCCAGCCCGGTGCAGTTCTTCAACGCGATCAAGGAAGCCGAGGCCTATGACGGTCCGTCCCTGATCATCGCTTACAGCCCTTGCATCAACCACGGTCTGAAGGCGGGCATGGGCCTGAGCCAGAAGGAAGAGAAGCTGGCCGTCGATTGCGGCTACTGGCACCTCTACCGGTACAACCCGGCCCTCGAAGGCACCGGCAAGAACCCGTTCAGCCTCGACTCCAAGGAGCCCGACTGGACGAAGTTCCAGGACTTCCTGAAGGGCGAGGTCCGCTTCGCTTCCCTGTACAAGATGTTCCCGGACACCGCGCAGGAACTCCTCCAGAAGACCGAGGAATTCGCAAAGGTCCGTCTGGACACCTACAAGCGCCTCGCCGGTAAATAATCGCTGACAGGCTTACCCTGAAACGGCCCGGTCGAATCCGGGCCGTTTTTTTATGCGAAACGGGACTGGAGCCACTGGGCGATGCCGGTGCGGGAGAAAGCGTCGGAAACGCGGAGATGGAGGTCCATCCGCAAATGCGGAAGCGGGTCCGGATGGAGGGTAAGGCCGGCGGCGGCGTCCGAAGGAAGGACCCCTACCAGGCTGGGATTGGAACGGACCAGTTCCACGAGGGTGGGAAGGCTGTCCGAAATGAGGGCCGCACGGGCATAGATGTCCGGCTCGATGAGCGGCCGGTACGGAGCCCAGACGGCATAACGCGAATCTTCGGGAAAGTCGGCCCCGGCGGTCACGAACGAAGCCTGCACGGTGCCGATGACCGATCCCGCATCAAAGTCCAGGGTGTCCTTGCGCGCGGATGTGAAGAAATACAGGTCCGCATCCATGGATTCGGGGAAAGCCTCCTCGGGATAAGTATCGATAATGAAACTGGTCGCCGTAACGGCCAGCAGGTCCTGGAGCAGCGCAGGCAACCGGTGCGCGGCGACGAAAGCGGTCGCAGCGATGCGGACGGGACGGTTCACCGTAAGCTTTCCGGCACTGCCGAACAGGGCGTCCGTCGCCTCGTACCAATGCAGGATCTTTTCCGCATAGTCCTTGAATACGTATCCTTCAGCAGTCAGGGCTACTTCCCCCCGCTTCCGGTCGAAGAGGACGGCTCCCACCTGCTTCTCCAGTTCGGCAATGTTCTGACTTACAGCAGGCTGGGAGATTCCCAGATGCTGGGCGGCCCGGGTGAAACTGCCCTCGGCAGCCACCATCCGGAAAACCCGCAGTCTGAAGTCGTCCAGCATGATAAGAAACGCTTATGCTCCTGCAAAGTAAACCAATTCGCCGCACAAATCCAAATTTATTGATTTTTTCATAAAATTTATTGTTTTTCAATAAAATTCACTATCTTTGCCAAGAGTAACACCTTTTGATATGAAAAGATACCTGATCCTTTTCGCATTCCTGCCCTTCCTGGCCGCTTTCACGGCCCAGGCACAGAGCCAGGAAGAAGCCATGCAGCAGGCCATGGCCGCCCTCCCCAACGATCCGGCCGTCCGCATCGGACACCTGGACAACGGACTGACTTATTACATACGCCACAATGAACTCCCCGCCCAGCGGGCGGAGTTCTACCTGGCCACCAACGTGGGCGCCATCCAGGAAGAGCCGGACCAGGACGGTCTCGCGCATTTCCTGGAGCACATGTGCTTCAACGGCACTGAGCACTTCCCCGACAAGGGTATCCTGGACTACCTCCGTTCCATCGGCGCGGAGTTCGGACGGAACATCAACGCATCCACCGGCTTCGAGGAGACGCAGTACATGCTCAACAACATCCCCGTCCAGCGGGAGAGCGTCGTGGACTCCTGCCTGATGATCCTCCGCGACTACGCCCATTTCGTCATCAACGATCCCGTGGAGATCGACAAGGAACGCGGTGTCATCATCGAGGAACGCCGCCAGCGCCGCAACGCCCAGTGGCGGACGATGGAGCGTTCCCTCCCCTATTATTTCGGGGACACGAAGATGGCCGGCTGCACGCTGATCGGCCTCCAGGAGCACCTGGAAACCTTCAAGCCCGAGAGCCTGCACAACTTCTACGAGACCTGGTACCATCCCGGCATGCAGGCCGTCGTGGTCGTGGGCGACGTGGACGTGGACCGTACCGAGGCCCGGATCAAGGAGTACTTTTCCGTCATTCCCAAGAAAGAGAACCCGCAGCAGAAGGCCCATTTGAGCGTACCGGCCAACGAGAAACCGGTCGTGGGCATCCTGACCGACCCGGAGACGACCACCCCGACCATCGAAATGGTGTGGAAGAGCGAAGCCGCCCCGGAAAGCTACAACGCCACCCTCATCGGACAGATGCAGGGATACATCAAGAGCCTGATCTCGATGGTCATGCGGGAGCGGTTCACCGACATCACCTCCAAGCCGGACAGTCCTTACCTGAGCGGGAGCCTGGGCATCGGATCCCTGATCTATGAGGACATCGACGCCGTCATGGCCGAGGTGGCCCTGAAGGAGAGCGCCATCCTGGAAGGTTACAAGGCCTTCTACACCGAAGTGGAGCGGATGAAGCGCTTCGGCTTCGGCGACGACGAGGTGAACCGCGCCAAGACCGAGATCGAGAACATGCTGGAGAACAACGTCAAGCAGGCTCCGACCCGCCGCAATCCCCAGTTCATCCGCCCGATCCTGAGCAACTTCTTCGACAGCGAACCCATTCTCGATCCCGAAACGGACCAGCAGATCGGCCGCCAGATCCTCGCCGGCATCAACGCCCAGGTCCTGTCCATGGTCGCCGCCCAGCTGATCACGGACGAGAACCTCGTGGTCCTCTATTCCGGTCCCGAGAAGGAAGGCATCGCCACTCCCACCGAGGAACAGATCCTCGCCGCCATCGCCGAGGTCAAGGCCTCCGACATCCAGCCGCTTGAGGGCGAGGAGATCGCTTCCGAATTCCTGGATCCCGCCACCCTCAAAGGTGCGAAGTCCAAGAAGGCCAGGGGGACCCTGTACGGCGCCACCGAATGGATGCTCAAGAACGGTGTGAAGGTGATCGTGCTCCCGACCGACTACGCCAAGGACCAGATCCTCTTCGACCTGTACAAGGACGGCGGCATGAGCCTCATCCCCACCGCCGACCTCGCTTCCTTCGACGAGAACATCTTCGGCCTGTACCAGAGCAACACCGGCGTCGCCGACTTCTCCGGAACCCAGGTGTCCAAGATGCTCACCGGCAAATCCCTCAGCGTGAACCCGTACATCTCCAACCTCGAGCACGGCATCAGCGGAAACGCCACCGGCAAGGACCTGGAAACGGCCCTGCAGCTGCTGTACCTGTATTTCACCGAGCCCCGCTTCGACAAGGACGAATATGAGAACGGCATCAAGCAGATCGAGGCCGTCCTTCCGAACCTCGTCAGCCAGCCGAACTACAAGCTCCAGCAGGAGCTGTACAAGACCCTGTACGGCGACAGCCCGCGTCACACCCTGATTTCGCAGGAAACCCTGGACAACGCCAGCCTGTCCACCCTGGAGAAGGATTACCGGATGCTGTTCAATGATGCGGCCGGTGCCACCTTCCTCGTCGTGGGCGACGTGGACATGGACACCCTCAAGCCGCTGGTGGAGAAATACATCGGTTCGCTGCCCAAGGGGAAGAAGGCCCTGAAATGGGCCGATGACGGAACCCGCATCCCGAAGGGCCGCATCGAGAACATTTTCGCCGTGGACATGCAGACGCCCAAGAGCACGGTCATCCAGGTCCACAGCGCCTACATGCCTTACTCCGCCGAGAAGAAAGCTGCACTGGACGCCATCTCCTACATCCTGGACATCCGGTATGTCAATTCGCTCCGCGAGGAGGAAGGCGGAACCTACGGTGCCAGCACCAATGCCGGTTTCTCCCGCCGTCCCGAAGAACGCGTCCTCCTGCAGGTGTACTTCGACTGCCGCCCGTCCGTCTGCGACAAGCTCCGCGACCTGGCCCTGCAGGGCATCCGAGACCTCGCCGAGAACGGTCCGACCGACGAGGAGGTGACCAGCGCCATCCTCAACCTCCGGAAGAACATCCCGGAACGCCGCCAGACCAACTCCTACTGGCAGGGCGCCCTCGAATCCTACGAACTCTACGGGAAGGACAGCGACGCCGAGAACGAAGCGGCCATCGACGCCCTCACCAAGGAGAAGATCCAGCAGGTGCTGAAGGACGTCCTCGCCCAGGGTAACCTGATGGAAGTCGTCATGAAGCCGGCGAACGCCGCCGAGGCGGAGTAGATGCTCCTGAATAGAAATGCTCCCGGCCCAGACAGGTCGGGAGCATTTTTGTGCCTTGTTTCAATTACTCACCGGGAGCGATGGCCTCGGCGGGGCAGACGCCGGCGCAGGTGCCGCAGTCGATGCAGATGTTCGGATCGATGCTGTACACATCGCCTTCGTTGATGGCGCCGGTCGGGCATTCGCCCTGGCAGGTACCGCAAGCCATGCAGAGGTCGGGATTGATTACGTAAGCCATAGTTTAAAATCCTTTAAAGTTATTGTTGCAGTCAGTTTGGTCTGCAAATTTAAACAATTAATTTGTTTTTCAAACAATCGCCCCTTAACTTTGTGTCATGATGAAACACATTGTCTTTTGCGCACTGGCCCTTGCCGCCGTCTGCGGCTGCAGGAACGCCAACAGCGCCGAGGTGAAGAAGGCTCTGCAAGACTTGAGCCAAACCGTGGAGAATCCGACGATGGCCGTCGCGCCCGACGAAGGAGACGCGGAAGCGGCCCAGGTGGGCGAGGTCGTGCAGTTCGACAAGACGGTCCACGACTTCGGCGACATCTCCGTCAACGACGGTCCCCAGAGCTGCACCTTCACGGTCAAGAACGTGGGCAAGGAGCCCATCGCCATCTACGAAGTCGTCACTTCCTGCGGCTGCACCGACGCCCATTGGACGCGGGAGCCGCTCCAGCCGGGCAAGACGGGGACCATCTCCGCCACCTACAAGAACGAAGACGGTCCGATTCCCTTCGACAAGACCCTCACCGTGTATATCGCCGGCGTGAGCAAGCCGGTCATCCTGCGGCTCCGGGGCGTCGTCCACGAGAAGCAGAAGCCCCTGGCCGAGCTGTACGGTTCCGCACGCATCGGCGACCTGGGCCTCAAGGGCCTCCGCTACAAAGTTCCGAACGTTCTCCAGGGGGAATCCTCCTCCGACGAGGCGAAGGTCGCGAACCTGGGGAAGAAGCCCCTGAAGCTTTCCTTCACCGAGGTCTCCCCCAACCTGACCGTGACCGCGGTTCCTTCCACCATCCCGGCCGGAGAGACCGCCACCCTCCGCTTCAGCGTGAAGGCCGATGAAGGCACCTGGGGACGCCACGCCTATTACGCCACGCCGGTCCTCAACGGGAAGAAGGCGGGGCAGAAGCTGGAATTCGACGCGCTCACGCGCGGGAACTTCGCCTCCTGGAGTGCAGAGGAACGAAAGAACGCCGCGCAGTGCATCTTCGACGAAAGCACCGTTTCCTTCGGGACCGTCACGGCGGGCACGCCGGTCGAGGCGGCCTTCTCCTTCACCAACAAGGGAAAATCGGCCCTGCGGATCTACAGCCTGGACGCCGACGTGGACGGGCTGACCGCCACCCTCCCGGGAGAGACGCCCGCGCTGAAGAAAGGCACGCTCCCCGTCCGCCTGGACACGTCCCGCCTGCCCAAAGGCGAGACCGTGGTCATGATCACCCTTACGACCAACTGCCCGGCCCGTCCGATGATCAACCTGTTCCTCGTGGGGCTGGTGAAGTAGGCTTCCGGGGGCTTCCGGCAGTTGAATTTGTCGGGATAAATCCTTATCTTTGTAGGATTAGTGAAAAGAAGGAAACATGGCTGAAGAGATCGAGAAGAAGCAAGGAATCAACTATAACGAAGACAACATCGTCACCCTGGAGTGGTATGAACACATCCGGCGGCGCTCCGGCATGTATATCGGACGGCTGGGGAACGGCGACCGGCAGGGAGACGGCATCTATGTCCTGCTGAAAGAGGTCATCGACAATTCCGTGGACGAATTCTCGATGGGCTTCGGCAAGCGTATCGACATCAACATCGAGGACAAGACCGTAACGGTGCGCGACTTCGGCCGGGGCATTCCGCTGGGCAAAGTCGTGGACGTCACTTCCAAGTTGAACACCGGCGGCAAGTTCGACACCGAAGCCTTCCAGAAATCCGTGGGCATGAACGGCGTGGGCACCAAGGCCGTGAACGCGATGTCCTCCGACTTCTGGGTCGAATCCTTCCGCGACGGCCAGAGTTCCTTCGCGCACTACTCCCGCGGCATCCTGCTGGACAGCGGCCTGAGGGAGACCAAGGAAAAGAACGGCACCTTCATCCGCTTCACGCCTGACGAGCAGATGTTCGAGGGCTACTCCTTCCACATGGACATCGTGGAGACGATGGTCAAGAACTACTCCTATCTCAAGAAGGGCCTCACCCTCAACCTGAACGGGGTGCCCTACATGAGCGAGAACGGCCTGCTGGACCTCGTCACCGAGAACATGGCGGAAACGCCCTTGTATCCCCTCATCCACATCGAAGGACCGGACATCGAGATCGTCCTCACACACGGCAGCAGCTACGGAGAGAACATCTCCTCCTTCGTCAACGGACAGAACACCCGCGACGGCGGGACCCATCTCGCCGCCTACCGTGAGGCCATCGCCAAGACGTTCAAGGACTTCTTCAAGAAAGACTACAAGCCGGAAGACGTCCGCCAGGGCGTCGTGGGCGCCATCGCCATCCAGATCCAGGAGCCCATCTTCGAGGGACAGACCAAGACCAAGCTCGGCTCCACCTACATGTGGGAGAAACAGGTGAAGAATCCCGACGGGAGCACCGCCACCGACCGCGGCCCCACCATCCGGAGCTTCATCAACGACTTCGTCTCCAAGAACCTGGACAACTACCTCCACATGCACATGGACATCGTCCCGGTCATCGAGAAGAAGATCAAGGATTCCCAGGCCGAACGGGAGGAGATCGCCGGCATCCAGAAGAAGACCCGCGAGCGCAACAAGAAGGCCAGTGTCTATAACCGCAAGCTCCGCGACTGCCGCATCCACTTCAACGACAAGCCTGTGAGGAACAAGGAGGACGAGCGCGAGAAGACATCCATCTTCATCACCGAGGGCGATTCCGCGTCCGGAACCATCACCAAGGTGCGCAACGCCAACACCCAGGCCGTGTTCTCGCTCCGCGGCAAGCCCATCAACTGCTACAAGGAAAGCCGCAAGAAAGTGGCCGAGAACGAGGAACTGAACCTGCTGATCTCCGCGCTGGGCGTGGAGGAGGAACTGGACGACCTCCGCTACAACAACATCATCGTCGCCACCGATGCCGATGACGACGGCATGCACATCCGGATGCTGGTCCTCACCTTCTTCATGAAGTACTACCCCGACCTCATCCGCCGCGGTCACGTCCACATCCTCCAGACGCCGCTGTTCCGCGTCCACAACAAGAAAGAGACGCGCTACTGCTACTCCATCGAAGAGAAGGAGGCCGCCATCAAGAAGCTCAAGACCGGCGTGGAGATCACCCGCTTCAAGGGTCTCGGCGAAATCTCCTCCCACGAGTTCGTGGACTTCATCGGGGAGAACATGCGCCTGGACCCGGTCAAGCTCGCCGACGAGGAATCCATCTCCGAAATCATGGAGTTCTACATGGGCGACAATACCGGCGAACGCCAGCGCTTCATCATGGAGAACCTCCGCAGCGAGGAGGAACTGGAAGACGTAAACATTTAACTATGAGTAAGATCAAAAGTACAGTCAGCCCCGGATGGGCCAAGTTCTGCGGATGGCTTCTGCGCACCCTCGGCTGGAAGAGCGTCGGAGGGCCGATGAAGGAGAAGAAAGCCATCGTCCTCGGCGTTCCGCATACCACTGTCTGGGACTTCCTCATCTGCTACCTGTTCTACACCCAGTTCGGGAAGGTGGCACACATCATGATCAAGAAGGAGTTCTTCTTCTGGCCGATGGGCCCCATCCTGCGTGCCTGCGGAGCCGTCCCGGTGGACCGCGAGAGTGCAGCGTCCATGGTCCGGAGTCTCATCCACTCCATGGATTCGGTGGACGAGTTCCACCTGGCCATCGCCCCGGAAGGGACGCGGAAGGCGACCAAGCGCTGGAAGAGCGGCTTCCACCTGATCGCCCGGGAGACCGGATCCACGGTGTACCTCGGCTACTACGACTGGGGCCGGAAGCAGATCAGCGTCGGCGAACCGTTCGAACTCACCGACGATCCCAAGGCCGACCTGCAGCGCATTTATGACCACTACCGTCCGATGGGCATCCAGGGGAAGCACAAGGACGGATTCATCGTTCCCTAAACCGTTTTGACGACGACCCTATGGCCAAGAAAATCAAGAGTCCCTACAAGCCCTGGCGGAAATACCGACACCGCGAGAACTATTGTACGACCCTGCACAAGGTCTACGAGTACGCCACCTCCAACTACGCCAAAAGGACCGCCTATCAGTTCGTGGACGGCGGCCAGCGATATACCTATGCGGATTTCCGCATCAAGTGCGACCAGCTCTCCCAGCGCATGTCCCGCTACGGGATCAGCGCCGGCGACAAGGTCGCCATCCTTTCCCAGAGCATGCCCAACTGGATCTTGGCCTTCTTCGCGACGACGGCATACGGCCGCGTGGCGATCCCCATCCTTCCGGACAGCTCCGAAAACGAGGTGACGAACATCCTCAACCACTCCGAATCCAAGGTCATCTTCATCTCCAAGCGCCTGAGCGGCAAGCTGTCGCAGGAATGCTACGACCGGATGACCCTCGTCATCGACATCGAGACCTTCGAGTTCATCAAGAAGAACAAGGAGGATTTCCAGTGCGACGGGTGGACCAAGGACCCTTCCCCGGACGACCTCGCGCTCATCATCTACACATCCGGAACGACCGGACGGGCGAAGGGCGTCATGCTTTCGCACCGGAACGTGTGCCACAACCTGGCCTGTTCCTTCAAGGCGCAGCCGTGTTTCAAGAAGGACCGGTTCCTGTCCATCCTTCCGATCGCGCACGCCTACGAGATGAGCGTATCCTCGATCTACTCCTTCTACGTGGGAGCCTGCTGCTACTACATCCAGAAGCCGCCGACTCCGAGCATCCTCATCCCCGCGATGAAGAAGGTCAAGCCCACCATCATGCTGTCGGTTCCGCTCGTGGTGGAGAAGATCTACCGGAACAGCATCGTTCCCACCGTGAAGAAGAGCCGCGTCCTGTCCTGGATGCATGAGAAGATGCCCTGGCTGCTGTACCGGCTCATCCACATGCGCCTCATGAAGACGTTCGGCGGCAAGCTGCGCTTCTTCGGCGTGGGCGGCGCCAAGATGGACACCACCGTGGAAACCTTTCTCAAGAACTGCCACTTCCCGTATTCCGTGGGCTACGGCCTTACCGAGACCGCTCCCCTGGTGTGCAACGTCATGGTGAACAAGCGCAAACGGGTCGGATCCATCGGTGTCGCGGCCTACGAGATGGAGGTCCGCCTGGACAACATGAACCCGGAGACCGGCGAAGGCGAGATCGTCTGCCGCGGCGACAACGTCATGCTGGGCTACTACCGGGATCCGGAGCGTACGATGCAAGTCATCGACGACGAAGGCTGGTTCCACACCAACGACATCGCCACGATGGACGAGGATGGCTGGTACTTCATCAAAGGCCGGCTGAACAACACCATCCTGGGCCCGTCCGGAGAGAACATCTATCCGGAAGAAATCGAGATGGTCATCAACGACATCGAAGGCGTGAACGAGTCCCTCGTGATGGAACGCGACGGAAAGCTGGTCGCCCTCGTCAAGTTCGACGACAACGTCCTGGACTGGGACCAGGCCGGAGAAGACAAGTTCTTCGAGGACCTCGAGGCCAGGAAGAAGGCTGTCCTGGAATGGGTGAACAAGACCGTTGGAAAGAACTCCAAGATCGGCGAGGTCGATGCCATGAAGGACCCCTTCGAGAAAACCGCGACCCAGAAGATCCGCCGCTTCAAGTACAAGGACTCCCACGGCGACGAGCCGGAGAAACCCTCCGAAGAGAAAAAGGAGGATTGACGGCAAGAATAACGGCCGGGTGCTGCGCAAGGCATCCGGCCGTTTTCGACACCCTCCACACGCAGACGGGCCAGGCGTGTCCGACCGGAACCGGCCGGCAGGGGTCGATGCAAAGTTACACTCCGGGCGGATTCCGGGCAAGGCCTGCCGCCTTCCACATCCTTGCATCCTAAGCCCTTGACAGCCAGCCCCATAAAGAAGAAGCCCGGACTTTCGTCCAGGCTTCCATTCTTATTCAACTTTCGTTCTTTCAACTCCTTGGAGCGAAAGAGAAGTGCAAGGAATTACTCGGCGACCACGTTGAACTTGAAGGTGCCCTTGATGCCCTTGTAGAGCTTCACGGCGGCCTCGTACGCACCCAGCTCCTTCACCTCGTCGGCGAGGATGGTGATGTCCTTCTTGTCGATGTTCAGGCCCTTGGCGCCCAGCGCCTCGGCGAGCTGCTCGGTG
Source organism: Bacteroidales bacterium (assembly GCA_017464245.1). GTDB lineage: Bacteria > Bacteroidota > Bacteroidia > Bacteroidales > UBA932 > Cryptobacteroides. Next base: position 22,102 of record JAFUDV010000039.1, read on the forward strand.
GTGACGGAACCATAGAGCTTGCCGGTCTCACCGACCTTGGCGGCAATCTCGAGAACCTGCGCGTTGATGGTGGCGGCGAGGGCCTCTGCGTCGGCGACGAGCTTGGCCTCCTTGTGCGCACGCTGACGGAGGGTCTCCGCATGCTGCTTCTTCACGGACTCGGTGGCCACGGTGGCGAAGCCCTGCGGCACCAGATAGTTCATCGCATAACCGGCCTTGACCTTGACGATCTCACCAGCGTAGCCGAGATTGGCCACATCTTTCTTCAGCAAAATTTCCATAAGGCAGATTATTTAAGAAGGTCAGTCACATACGGGAGAAGAGCAAGGGAACGGGCCCGCTTGATGGCCTGGGCAACCTTGCGCTGGAACTTCAGGGAAGTACCGGTGATGCGGCGAGGGAGAATCTTGCCCTGCTCGTTGAGGAACTTCTTGAGGAACTCGGGGTCCTTGTAATCGACATACTTGATGCCCGCCTTCTTGAAGCGGCAGTATTTCTTCTTGCGAACCTCCACGGTCGGAGGGTTCAGATAACGGATTTCGCTGTTTTCGTTTGCCATGATGAATTCCTCCTATGATTACTCTTCAGTCTTGGGGGCCTCGGCGGCGGCAGCAGCCTTGGCGGCCTTGTTGGCGCGGCGCTTCTCGGCGTAGGCGACGGCGTCCTTGTCCAGGGCGACGGTCAGGAAGCGGATGATGCGCTCGTCACGGTGATACTGGGTCTCGAGGGTGGCGACGAACTGCGAGTCGGCCTTGAACTCGATCAGGTAATAAAAACCTGTGGTCTTGTGCTGGATCGGATAAGCGAGCTGACGCAGGCCCCAATCCTCTTCGTACACGACCTCACCGCCATTGTCGCGGATGAGCTGGGTGTACTTGGCAACCGCTTCCTTCATCTGGGCCTCAGACAAAACGGGAGTAGCAATGAAAACGGTTTCGTACTGGTTAACCATTGTTTGTTAATTAATTGTTTGATAAATACTTACTCCTTCCCGGAATCACTCGGACCCGAAAAGGACTGCAAATATACGAATTAATTTCCTGAAATACAAACTATTTCCTCACACCCCGAACCGGATCGGCCTCCCGCGGATCGTCGGGCCAGGCATGTTTGGGATAGCGGCGTCGGAGTTCCTTCCGGACCTCGAAATAGGTATCCTCCCAGAAACTGCGCAGGTCGGACGTAAGCTGGACCGGCTTGAAGCCGGGAGAGAGCAGTTCCATCAGGACCGGCCGGCGGCCGTCGTCCACGCGGGGTGTGTCCTGCAGGCCGAAACACTCCTGGAGCCGGACACGGACAACGGGCGCATCAGCCCCCTGCCGGTACTCGACCCGGATCCGGCTGCCGGTGGGGACGGTGACATGCGTGGGAGCGAGACGGTCCACCGCCTGCTGCTGAGGATAGGTCAAAAGGGCCCACAGGACCGCCTGCAGGTCGATTTTCCGGAGTTCGGCCGCCGTCGTCGCCCGGCCAAGATACAGGGGCAGCCACTCCGGCGCCGACGACAGGACCGCTTCCGCGCCCAGGTCGGGCAGTTCCAGTTCCGGATGCCAGGCGGCGACGGCCGCGACACGGCGCTGGAGGTTCTGCACCCCGTCGGAGAAATCGAGCAGGGACAAGCCCTCTTTCCGAACCGCCTCGCAAAGGACGCGGACGATTTCTTCCCGGGGGACGTCGGAAAGCGGCTGGGACGACAGGAGCAGCTGGCCGATGCGGAACTCCCGACGGGCAATGACGCTCCCCTGCCGGCTGTCCCAGGCAACGATGTCCCGCCGCCGGGCAAAGGGTTTCAGGTCGGTCTCGGAAAGGGGCGCCGCAAGGAAAATGCGCCCCATGCCGCCCGGACGCGCGTGCAGGGCGCCCACGGCCAGCCAGTCACAGGCAGCCCAGGCATCGGCGGGGTCCAATGCCGCCCTATCGCCGGTGGAGAGCAGGAAACTCCCCTGCCCCTCTTTCCAGGCCTTGGCAATCCGTTCGGGGAAGGCGGCCGAGAGCAGCATCCCCGCCTCGAAAGCGTCCACGAGACCGTTGTCTTCCTCCACCTGGAGCATCTTCCGGTACTGTTCCGCGATCCGCAGGATCCGGGTCCACCGGCCTTCGCGGCGGGAACGGCGGGCCTCCCGCAAAGCCTTCAGCCGGAGGTCGATGCCCGCTTCTCCCGTTTCCTGGGCCAGCTGGTCTTTCTCCTCCAGCAGGGCGGCGATATCCGTCGCGAGGGCTTTCAACGCCGGGGTATCCGCCTTCAACAGCATCTGCGCGATGCGCGGATGGCAAGGCAGGGCGGCCAGTTGCCGCCCGTGCGGGATGATGCGTCCATCCGCATCCACGGCATCCAGCGAAAGCAGGAGCTGCCGCGCCTGCTGCAGGGCATAGGCAGGCGGAGGCGTCAGCCAGGCCAGCCGTTCCGCACGGCATTCCCCCCAGGCGGCGATGTCCAGCACCGTCGGGGCCAAGTCGGCCTCCAGGATTTCGGGAACACGCAGAGGTGCCATCTGCTGCTCGGTACCCAGGTTCCACAGACGGTAACATACGCCCGGAGCCACCCGTCCGGCGCGGCCCGTCCGCTGGTCCGCCATGTCACGGCTGATGCGGACGGTTTCCAGGCGGCTCAGCCCGCGCTGGGGATCATAGACGAGTTTCCTGCACAGCCCGCTGTCCACGACCACACGGACCCCTTCGATGGTCAGGGAGGTCTCCGCAATGGGCGTGGCCAGCACGACTTTCCGCTGCCCGGGAGCACTGGGAGCGATGGCCCGGCGCTGGTCCGCCATGGACAGCATGCCATATAACGGGCACACGGCCGTACTCCCCAGGGAGGTGCCCAGCAGTTCCCCGCAGCGGCGGATATCGGCCTCCCCCGGAAGGAAGGCCAGGATATCACCCTCATGGTCCCGGTGGGCCTGCCGGACCGTCCGGAAAACAGCCTCCGCGGCATTCTCCGCCGTGGCATCGGGGCCGCGCAACACTTCCACCGGAAACATCTTCCCCCGGCTTTCCACCAGCGGAAGGTCCAGTTCCCGGCACAGGGACGACGCGTCGATGGTGGCCGACATCAGGACCAGTTTCAGGTCCGGACGCAGCACCTGCCGCGCTTCCCGCACCAGGGCCAGGGCGACATCCGTCGTCAGGCTCCGCTCGTGGAATTCATCGAAGATCACCACGGAGACCCCTTCCAGGCCCGGGTCGTCCACCAGCCGGCGCACCAGGACACCCTCGGTCACGACCTCGATCCGGGTCGATGCCGACACGCAGTGCCCGAACCGCATCCGGTAACCGACAGTCCGGCCCGCCGGTTCTCCCAACAGGGAAGCCATCCGCTCCGCGATCTGCCGGGCGGCGATCCGCCGCGGCTCCAGCATCAGCACGCTGCCGCCGTCCCCCAGCCCTTCCAGGATAGTCAGCGGCAGGAGCGTGGACTTGCCGGCGCCCGGCGGCGCGGTCACGACCACGCCGCCCCGCTCCGACAGGAAGCGGTTGACCTCGCCGGCAACTTCAGCCACCGGGAGGCCAACCGCATATGCTTGCAAGGCTTTCAGGGAACGCCTACTTCTCGGGGACGTTCTTCAGGACCGCCTTCAGATACTCCCAGGTACGCCCGACAGAAGCGATATTCACGCGCTCGTCCGGGGAATGCGGGTATTTGATGGTGGGTCCGACGGAAACCATCTCCCAGTTCGGGTATTTGGCGCACATGATGGCGCACTCGAGGCCGCCATGGGTGGCCATCACCTTCATCGGATAGCCGTACACCTTCTGGAACTGGTCCATCATCACCTTGTTCATCGGCGTGTCCAGTTTCGGAGTCCAGCCGCTGTAGCCGCCCTTGAACTCGATCTCGTCGGCACCGGCCAGTTCGAAGATGCAACGGACACGCTGGGCCAGGTAGGCCTTGGAGGAATCCACGGCGCTGCGCATCAGGGAGTGGACAGTGATGCGGCCCTTCTCCGTGCGGACGATGGCCATGTTGATGGAGGTCTCGGTGAGACCTTCCATCGTGCGGCTCATGCGGATGACGCTGGACGGGCAGGCGATGAGGGCCTTGACGGCGCGGAGCATGACGCTGCCCTGGATGTACTTGGGAGCGGCGGGGACTTCGTCCACATACAGGACGGCGCCCGGGTCGCTCTCGCCGAACTCGGCCTTCACTTCGTCGAAGATGTTGACGATGAGTTTCTTCACGGACTCCAGGTTCTCGGCGGGGACCACCACCTCGGCCACACCCTCGAACGGGATGGCGTTGCGGAGGGAACCGCCGGTGAAGCTCACGACCTGTACGCCGAAGACCTCGATGAGCGGAAGGAGGATGCGGGCAAGGACCTTGTTGGCATTGGCCCGGTACAGGGAGATATCCATGCCGGAGTGGCCGCCCTGCAGGCCCTTGACCGTGATCGTCAGGCCTTTCCAGCCCGGCTTCGTGTTGTACTTGTGATACTTGAACTCGGCGGAGACGTCCAGGCCGCCGGCGCAGCCTACGCACAGTTCGCCCTCCTCCTCGGAGTCCAGGTTGATGAGGATGTCCCCTTTCAGGATGCCGGGCTTGAGGGAATTGGCACCGGTCATGCCGGTCTCCTCGTCGTAGGTCACCAGGACCTCGACCGGACCGTGCTCGACGGACGGGTCCTCGAGGACGGCCAGGCCCAACGCCACGCCGATACCGTTGTCGGCGCCGAGGGTCGTCCGGTCCGCGGTCACCCACTCACCGTCCACATAGGCGGAAATCGGGTCCTTCAGGAAGTCGTGGGAAGAGTCGGAAGTCTTTTGCGGAACCATGTCCATGTGGCCCTGGAGGATCACGCCGCGGCGGTTCTCGTAGCCCGGAGTGGCGGGCTTGCGGAAAATCACGTTGCCGGTATCGTCCTTGAACACTTCCACGCCGTGTTCCTTTCCCCAGTTCAGGAGATAATCGATGACCTTTCCTTCATGCTTGGAAGGTCTCGGAACCTGGGTCAAACCATAGAAATTCCCCCACACTACCTGGGGGGCCAGATCTTTGATGCTGCTCATGATATAAATGTGTTTTGTGTGTTACTTCAGGGGCAAGGTGCTCTCTGCGCCCAGCTGGAACACCGGGATGCGGGTCTTGAGGAGGGTGTTGCCATCGGCGGTGAGCTTCACCAGGCAGGGTGCCGGAATCCGGTAGCGGATGGCGTTCTTGGCATCCCGGACGCCGCCTTCCACCACCGACTCCGGGGTGATTTCCAGGTAATAGGGCATGGCCGACCCTTCCGTAACGATGCCGTCCGCATCGGACAGACGGAAAGCGAGATACTTCTGGGTGCCCGGCTGGGGGATGACGTCGAAGGACTCCTTCAGGGGACGGCGGACCGTCCGGCCCACGAAGAGCCGCAGATATTCCTTTTCCACCCGTTCCAGTTCCCGGATGGCTGCCCCGAGGGCTTCTCCGCTGTACGTGGCGTCCGTATTGCCGACGGTGATGTTGAAACGCTCCCGGCGGGCCTTCAGAACCATCTGGGCGGCTTCCTGGGCCCGCATCTCGACAGTCTTCTCCACCTCGTAGGATTCCTCCACGGGGACCTGGACCATGGCCGTATCGGTCTGGACTTCCTTCCAGACGGTCCGGACCTCGGTCCGGGTGGGCGAAGTCACGCTCTCCGCCGAGAAATCATAACGGGCCTGCGGATCGAAGCGCCAGACATGGTCGCCGGCCTCGGCCTTGTCCTGGAAAGAGACGAGGCCCTGGGAAGAGAGGGCGAGGAAGCGGTCTTCTCCGCCCTTGATGTCCGCCGAATAGCGGGCGGCGGGGTCGCCTTCCACCCGGGTGAGCAGACGGATTTCCTGCAGGGACACCCGGACGGCGTCCCGCTGCTCGGCGTCGATGCCCAGGTATTTCCGGGCGAACCGGGCGTACGGCCCGGCGTAGAAGGTTTCCTGGACGGCGTCCACTTCCACGACCACGGTGGTGCGGGGAAGGCTGTAGGTCACGGTCTGCGCCTGCAGGAGGGCGGGAACGGCGGCCAGAAGGCCGGCCATCAGTGCTTTGAATTTCATAAAGGGGTCTTTCTCCATCTTTTATGGCTCCAGAGGTACTGGGAAGGCTGGGCCTTGATGTCTTCCTCCAGATGCCTGTAAAACAGTTTCATGATCTGCTCGGGGGTCGTCTCCGACGCATTCTCGCACAAAGGGACGAACGTGAGCCGGTAATGCCCGGGCTTTTCCTGGAACCAGCGGATATAGGCGACCGACATGCCCAGCTTGCAGGCGAGGATGGCGGCTCCGCCCATCGCGTCCGTGGGCTGGTTCATGAATGAGCCCACGTCGTAATGCTGGATCCGGTAATAAGGATACTGGTCCGTGTTGAAGACGTACAGTTTCTTTTCATGACGGTGAGAGACGGCGTAACGGAGGATCGAACGGCCCTCCACGTATCCCTCGAAAGGACGGTCCGAAACCGGTGCGCAGCGGTTGTCCCCCAGCACCCGGTCCCAGAACTTGTTCTCCAGGGCCCGGTAGATGACCACCACCTCGGGCCAGTCCCAGTGACGGACGCCCGGGGCGCTCCGGTCATATTGGGCGATCCCGCCCATCAACTCCCAGTTTCCGGAATGCGAATTCAGGAGCATCACGGAAGAGGAACGGTCGAAAAAGGCGTTGAACTCGTCGCTGTTCACGATTTCACAGATCCCTCCGTCAACGAGCTGCCGGCGTCCCTTCTCCCCCCGGCGGCCGCCGAACCAGACGGTCTCCGCCATCATTTCGCCGAAATGCCGGTAAAACCCTTTCGTGGTCTCCTTCAGGAAATCGTAGTCGGCGTCCGGGAAACTGCGGGCCAGGTTCGCCGTCACTACATCGCGGCGATAACGGAATACATCACCCACCAACCATGCGAGGAAGGGGGCGCAAGCGTAGTGGAAGCCCAGCGGGAGACGCGAGAGCAGGTGCATGAATCCCTCCGCGAGGCGGATGCCGAAAGACCGTTTGCTTTCCATAAACCTTTACAAAGATACCATTTTTATGGAAAATCTTTGTTATATTTGTGCCAATTGACCCGATAATTCTTAAACAACCCTATCTGATATGTTCAAAGGACAACACAAAGGACTTTATGCGCTGGCACTGGCCAACACCGGAGAACGGTTCGGCTACTACACGATGCTGGCCATCTTCATGCTCTTCCTCCAGGCCAAATTCGGCTGGGGCGGCGCCGCCGCCAGCCAGGTCTATTCCATTTTCCTCGCCGCCGTCTATTTCATGCCGGTGGTCGGTGGCTGGCTGGCCGACAAGATCGGCTACGGAAAATGCGTCGTGACCGGTATCGCCATCATGTTCGCCGGCTACCTGTGCCTGTCCATCCCCACGGCGGCCAACGGCCTGGGCGTCGCCCTGATGATCGGAGCCCTCGCCCTCATCGCCGTCGGCACCGGCCTGTTCAAGGGTAACCTCCAGGTCCTCGTGGGCAATCTCTATGACGACCCGAAGTATTCCGCCAAGCGCGATTCCGCCTTCTCGCTGTTCTATATGGCCATCAACATCGGCGCCATGTTCGCCCCGGCGGCCGCCACTGCCATCACCAACCGCTTCCTGGGCAAGGCCGGCCTCATCTACAAGGCCGACATCCCCGCCCTGGCCCACCAGTTCCTGGGCGGGACCATTACGCCCGAGAACACGGAGAAGCTCACCTCCCTCGCCAGCCAGATGCCGGATGCATCCATCGCCTCGATGGACCTGGCCGGCTTCAGCCAGTATTACATCGACCATCTCTCCAGCGCGTACAACATGGGATTCGCCGTCGCCTGCCTGTCCCTGATCGCCTCCATCGCCATCTACTTCGGCTGCCGCAACTGGTTCAAGCACGCCGATGTCAACGCCAAGCAGGCCGCAGCCAGCTCCACGCCGGTGAAGGAACTCACCAAGGAGCAGGAGAAGAGCCGCATCACCGCGCTCATCCTCGTGTTCGCCGTGGTCATCTTCTTCTGGATGGCCTTCCACCAGAACGGCCAGTCCCTGACCTGGTTCGCCCGTGACTACACCCAGAGCTTCGCGGAAGGATGGACCCGCATCGGGTTCAACATCTGGGCCCTCGCCCTCATCGCCGCCTCGGTTTACACCCTGTTCGCCACCTTCCAGAGCGAAAAGAACTCTTCCAAGATCATCTGCGGCGTCATAACGGCCGTCCTCTGGTTCGGCGCCTACGGCATCTACAAAGGCCTGGCCAACCCGCTCGAGATCTTCCCGCAGCTGTTCCAGCAGTTCAACCCGTTCTTCGTCGTCGCCCTTACCCCGGTGTCCATGGCCATCTTCAGCGCCCTGGCCAACAAGAAGGATGCGAACCACCCGAACGGCCGCGAGCCTTCCGCCCCGGTGAAGATCGGCCTCGGCATGTTCGTCGCCGCCATCGGTTACCTGGTGATGATCATCGCTTCCCGCGGACAGGCCTCCCCGGCCGAGCTTGCCGGCACCGTCTCCCCGGATCCGGTCGTCCCGACCTGGCTCATGGGCACCTACCTCATCCTGACCTTCGCCGAGTTGCTGCTCAGCCCGATGGGCATCTCCTTCGTCACGAAGGTGGCTCCGCCGCGCCTGAAAGGCCTCATGATGGGCCTCTGGTTCGCCTCCACAGCCGTGGGCAACTATCTCAGTTCCATCCCCGGCCTCCTCTGGGATGCGGTTCCGCTCTGGGCCAACTGGGCCATCCTCATGGCGCTCTGCATCATCGCCGGTGTCATCATGTTCGCCATGATGAAGAAGATCAACGCAGCTACGGCAGAATAAGCGCGCATATTGCCCCGGATGTACATCATATCCGGCTGTAACGGTTCCGGGAAGACGACGGCTTCGTACACGATCCTCCCGGAACTTCTTGATTGCAGCGAGTTCGTGAACTCCGACGAGTTCGCGAAGAGCCTGGCGCCTTTCCATCCCGAGACCGCCTACATCACGGCCAGCCGGTACATGCTCCAGAAGACGCAGTACCTGTTCGCCCGACGGGAGGACTTCTGCATCGAGACGACCCTCGCCACCCGTTCGCTCCTCAAGATGGTGCGGCGGGCGCAGGACCAGGGATATTTCGTGACGGTGGTGTACCTGTGGCTCGCCTCGCCCGAACACGCCATCCGACGGGTGGCCGCCCGGGTGGAGGCCGGCGGGCATGCCGTCGCGGAAAGCGTCATCCGACGGCGGTACTACACCGGGCTCCAGTATTTCTTCCAGGATTACGCCCCCGCCTGCGACAAATGGATCCTCGTGGACAACACCAGCTCCACCTTCGACATCGTGGCGGAAGGGACCCGGCGCGGGACGACGATGCGCAACCTCGCGCTCTTCGAGCAGATCAAAAGCACTTATGATTCACCCTGAACAACACTATCTGGACATCTTCCAGGTCGATGTCCCCCGCATGGACGCCCTCGTCGCCGAGGCGCTCCGCCACGGCGGCGACTACTGCGACCTGTACTTCGAAAATACGACCTACGGGAACCTCGTCCTGAGGGACGGGGCCGTCACATCCGGCGGGCAGCACGTCGATTTCGGCGTGGGCGTCCGCGTCCTCAGCGGGGAAAAGACGGGCTACGCCTACTCCGAGAGCACAGCCATGGCCGACATGCTCTCCTGCGCCCGGGCCGCATCGGCCATCGCCGACGGCACATCCGCTTTCTATGAGCACTCCGTCCGGGCCGACGCCAACGGCTCCCGGATGGTGGGACGCCGGTTCCGCGGCGCCCCCAACCCCGCCGCCGACCGCTATCCGGTCCGTCTCCACTGGCGCGGGACGGAAGCCTCCGTCCTGATTCCCTACCTGCAGAAACTGGAAAGCGCCATCCGCGCCCGGGACACCCGGGTCGTGAAAGTCATCGGCGTCATCGCCTGGCAGGTGACGGACGTGCTGATGTACAACTCCCTCAAGGAGTGCAAATACGAAACGAGGCCGATGGGGGCTTTCTCCGCCACCGTCATCTTCGCCCAGGACGGAAAAGTGGAGAACAAGACCGTCTCCCGGAGTTTCCGGACCGGCGTGGAGATGCTGACCGACGACCTCGTCCGGGAAATGGCCGACCAGGCCGTTAAAGGGATCGATGAACGGTTCGATGCCCGACGTCCCAAGGGCGGGCAGATGCCCGTGGTGATGGGCGCCGGCGCCTCCGGCATCCTTCTCCACGAGGCCATGGGGCACGCGTTCGAGGCCGACTTCAACCGCAAGGGAACCTCCATCTTCTCCGACCGTATGGGACAGCGCGTGTGCCCGGAGGGTATCCAGATCATAGACGACGGTACGCTCAAAGGCAACCGCGGTGCCCTCAACTTCGACGACGAAGGCGTCCCGGGCCAGAAGACCTGCATGGTGGAGGACGGCATCCTGACCTCCTATCTCCACGACCGCATCAGCGCCCGCCATTACGGGGTCTCCCCTACCGGGAACGGACGGCGCGAATCCTTCCGCTATGCCCCGATCCCCCGCATGCGGGCCACTTACATGGAGAGCGGGACCGCCTCCCCCGCGGATATCATCGCATCGGTTTCCAAGGGAATCTATGTCGATGAATTCTCCAACGGGCAGGTCAAGATCGGCGAGGGAGACTTCACCTTCTTCGTCAAGAGCGGCTTCCTCATCGAGGACGGCCGGCTCACGGCGCCCGTAAAGGACATCAACATCATCGGCAACGGGCCGGAAGCCCTCCGCGACGTCCTTGCGGTGGGCGACGACCTGGCCATCGACCCCGGCACCTGGACCTGCGGGAAGGAACAGAGCGTTCCCGTCTCCTGCGGCATTCCCACGGTGCTCATCAAGAACCTGACCGTCGGAGGAGAATAGGATATGCTTACTGGACAGGAAATCGCGCTCGCAAAGGAAAGCCTGGCCTTCGCCATGGAAAACGGAGCGCAGAAGGTGCGCGTCACCTTGAACAAGAGCCTGATGGAACTTTTCGGCATCCTGAACGGGGAGCTGGACAAGGTCTCCCATGCCCTGGACCGGAGCCTGCAGGTGTCGCTGTGGGTGGATGGCCGGTTCGGCAGCTTTTCCACCAACCGGCTGGAAGAGGAGGGACTGCGGCAGTTCATCCGCTCGGCCATCGGCACGGTCAGGACCCTGGAACCGGACCCTGCACGGGACCTTCCCGACCCTTCCCGGCTCGTGAAGGACGCCCGGACCGGCCGGGAACTGGACCTGTATGACGAGGCCTATGAGACGCTCACCTCCGACCGGCGCCGGGAACTGGCCATGGGCACCTCTCTCTGGCAGCGGAAAGCGGAACCGGAACGCGGATTCACGCTTCTTTCCGAAGAGGGAGAATACTCCGACAGCATCTTCGACAGTGTCGTCATGGACTCGAACGGTCTCTATGCCCGTCATACCGAAACATCCTTCGAGATCGGATACGAGGTGACGGTGGAAGACGGGGAAGGCAACCGCTACGCCAGCTACTGGTGGGATGCGACGCCCCGGCTGGCTTCCATCCTCCCCTCCCTCGGGACCTGCTGCGAGACGGCGGTGCGCCGCGCCGCGGCCCAGATCGGCCCGGTGAACCATCCCGGCGGGAAATGCAACATCGTCGTGGACAGCGAGTGCGCCTCCAAGTTCCTGACGCCCGTGCTGAACGCCCTCGGCGGCTTCGCCATCCAGCAGAAGAACTCCTTCCTGGTGGACAAAGCCGGGAAACAGGTCTTTTCCCCGCACCTGACCGTCGTGGACCGCCCCTGGAACAAGGGCGAGTCCGGCGCCCGCCTGTACGACAGCGAAGGCGTCGCCACCGCCGAGTTCCCCATCATCGACCAGGGCGTCCCCACCCGCTATTTCATCAATACGTACATCGCCCGCAAGACCGGAATGGAGCCCACCATCGAGGACGCCACCCGGTCC
>JAFUDV010000040.1 GCA_017464245.1 Bacteroidales bacterium
AAGGCTGATGCTCTACCAACTGAGCTAATTCCGCTTGAAAGTTTGTGGGAGGTGGTGGACTCGAACCACCGAACCCTGAGGGAGCGGATTTACAGTCCGCCGCAATTGCCACTATGCGAACCTCCCAAGTTCATGTCTGCCTTTCGAGCCGATAGAGGGATTCGAACCCACGACCCCGAGATTACAAATCACGTGCTCTGGCCAACTGAGCTATATCGGCAGCTCGTTCGGATCCTTCAATCGCGAAAGGGATTGCAAAGGTAGAGTTTTTTTCCGAATCTGCAAAACTTTTTGCATTATTTTTTCATCATTTCCCGCAGGAAATCGAAAATCGACTCCGTGTCCAGGCAGCAATCGGCCCGCTGGGCGGCCTGGGTGTCCTGGCCGATGAAACGGTCCGGAACGCCGAGCCCCTTGATGAGGGGGGCGCCGGAACGACCCGCGAAATACTCGCATACGGCACTGTACAGGCCGCCCTTCAAGGCGCCGTCCTCCAGGGTGAGGATCACCCGGTAGCGGGAGACTTCCTCCAGGATGGCCGTATCCAGGGGCTTCAGGAACCGCATGTCATAAACGGCGGGCCCCACCCAGTAGTCGGCCTTGTGCCGGAGGGCAGCCTCCAGGGCCCGGTTCGCGACCGGACCGAGGGCGAGGACCGCGACATCCTTCCCGTCCAGGAGCTTTTCGCCCTTGCCGATGTCCAGCCGGCGGTACGGTTCCTCCTTCCAGGCGACGCCTTCCCCGCACCCGCGCGGATAGCGGATGATATAGGGGCCTCCCTGAATGGACAGTCCCGTGTACATCAGGTCCTTGAGTTCCCGTTCATTGCGGGGGGCGGAGATGACGGCGTTGGGGATGCTCCGGTAGGCGGCGAGGTCATACAGGCCGTGGTGCGTGGGACCGTCCTCCCCTACCAGGCCGGCCCGGTCGAAGCACAGGACGACCGGCAGGTCCTGCAGGGCGACGTCATGAATGATCTCGTCATAGGCCCGCTGGGAGAAGGAAGAATAGATGTTGCAGAAGGGTTTCATCCCGCCGGCGGCGAGGCCCGCCGCGAACGTGACGGCGTGCTCCTCCTCGATGCCCACGTCGAAGAAGCGGTCGGGGAAGGCCTGTTCGAAGCAGGTCATGCCGCTGCCCGTCGCCATCGCCGGGGTGATGCCCACGACTTTCGGGTCGCGTGCGGCCAGGTCCGTGAGGACCTTTCCGAACACGTCCTGGTACCGGTCGGCCGGGAAGACGCTCTTCTTCCGCTCGCCGGTGGCGGGATCGAACTTGCCGGGAGCATGCCAGGTGGTGGGATCGGCTTCCGCGGGGGCGTAGCCCTTGCCCTTGCGCGTGATCACGTGCAGGATGCGGGGGCCCTTGAGGTCCCGGAGCCGGACGAGGGTGTCCCGGACCTGGGCGATGTCGTTCCCGTCGACGGGTCCGAAATACCGGAAGCCCAGGGACTCGAAGATGGCGCCGCCGGAGCCGCGAACCAGGTTGGACTTCGTGTCCATGACGCGCCGCTGGACCCAGTCGCGGAACTTTCCTTCCCCGAGGCGGTTCCAGACCTTGCCCTTGACCTTGTTGTAGGTATGGGACGTGGTGATGCGGAGCAGATAGTCGTGCAGGCCGCCCGTCGCCGCGTCGATGGAGATGTTGTTGTCGTTCAGGATGACGAGGAGGTCGGCCTTGGAGGAGCCGGCGTTGTTCAGGCCCTCCCAGGCGAGGCCGCCGGTCAGGGCGCCGTCGCCGATAAGGGCGACCGCCCGCTCGCGGGTCCCCTGGATCCGGGCCGCCTCCGCAAAGCCGAGAGCCGCGGAGATGGCCGTGGAGGCGTGCCCGGCGCCGAATGCGTCGTACGGGCTCTCGTCCCGCTTGGGGAAGCCGCTGATGCCGTCCCGGGTGCGGTTCTTCCGGAACGCCTCGCGCCGGCCGGTGAGAATCTTGTGGGCATAGGCCTGATGGCCCACGTCGAAGACGATCTTGTCCTTCGGGGTGTCATACACGGCGTGCAGGGCCACGATGAGTTCCACCGCACCGAGGCTGGACCCCAGGTGTCCGGGGTTCTTTGCGCAGCATTCCACCATATACCGCCGGACCTCCGCGCATAGTTCGCGGAGTTCCTCCGTGGACATCTTCCGGAGATCGGCAGGACTGTTTATCTTCTCTAAATACATTTTCTTGTCATTCTGAGCGGAGCGAAGAGTCTCCCTACCGGTTCGGCCGGTCCAGCCCCAAACCCGGATTCCGCGCGGAAGTCCGCGCGAACAGCACGGCGGCCGCGACGGCCGCGACGCACAGGCCGGAGAACATCAGCTCCACGGTGACCGGGCTCCCGGACTCGCTGCCCAGGATGCTTCCCGCCAGGCGCTTGAACACCAGCAGGCCCAGGTTCTGGACCCAGTAGATGAGGGCGAAGGTCGTCCCGAGGATCTTGTCCGGGACGATCTTCGGGACGGAGGGCCACAGGGCGGCCGGCACCAGGGAGTAGCCGAAGCCCAGCATCGCCATGGACAGGTAGCCCCAGAACGGGACGCCGGCCGGGGCGAAGGCGAGCAGGAGGTGTGCCACGAGGGCAAGGATGGAACCAACGATCATCCAGCGGGTTCCCTTGCCCACCCTGTCCACCATCGCGCCGAACAGCGGGGCGAAGATGACAGTGGAGAAAGGCAGCATGGACACCATCCAGCCGGCGGCGTCCGCCGGGATGTCGAAGCGCGGAATCAGGATCGCGCCCGCGAATTTCTTGAAGGCGACGATGGAGCTGTAGAACAGCACGCACAGCAGGCCCAGCAGCCAGAAGTTCTTGTTTCCCAGCACTTTCAGGGCATCGGCGAAACGGAAGTCGTCCGCCTTGTTCTGCAGGCCGCCCTGCCGGGGGAAACGCCGGGCGTCCAGGGCGACGAACGCCGCCCACAGAATGAGCCCGAGAGCCATGAGTCCCATGCCCAGGAGGGCGGGACGGGCCGTCTCGGAGAGCGGATACACGTGGTCCGCCTGCTGGACGACCAGCTTCGGAGTGATGACCAGGGCGAAGGCGGTGCCCAGGCGGGCGATCGCCAGGTGGAGGCCCATCGCGAGGGCCATGCCTCCCTCCTTGAACCACCGGCCGATGGAACGGTTCACCACCGTTCCGGCCATCTCGCTCCCGAGGCCGAACACCATGCAGCCCACGTAAGCGAGCGTCGCGGAAGCCTTTCCGCCGCTGAGGAGGGCCCAGGTCACGAGGCCGGCGCCCCCGACCATCATGCCCACGTACAGCGTACCGGCCACCCGGACGCCCCACTTGTCCAGCAGGATGCCGAACAGGGCGAGGCCGCCGAAGATGCACAGGACGCTGTAGCCGCTGGTATAACGTCCATAGGCATTCTCGTCCCAGCCCAGTTCCGTCATGCCGGCGTCCTGGAACAGGTACGAGATGCTGGAGAACATGTCATCGAAGTAGTACGATGCGAACATCGGCACTACCAGGCACAGGAGCGCGATCCAGCACGCCCCCATGGAGAGGGATTTCCGGGAAGCGGACGCCATGCCTACTCGGTCGGAACCTTGGCGGCGTCACCCTGGATGTTCGGAAGCTCCAGGCCGTAGCCCTTCTTCTTGTCTTCGATCTTCAGGAGGATGGAGAAGAAGAAGGCGATGAGGCCGAAGCTCGCGAAGATGATCATCGGAACGGTATAGCCGCCGGTGCTCTTGTTCACGGCACCGATCAGGAGCGGAACGCCCCAGAGGCCGATGTTCTGCACCCAGAAGATGAGGCAGTAGGCGCTGCCCAGGATCTTCTCGTCGATGATCTTCGGGACCGACGGCCAGAGGGCGGCGGGGACCAGGGAGAAGCTCACGCCCAGGATAAGGATGAGGGCGACGGCGAGCCACTGGGCCTTGTAAACGGGCAGGACGAAGGCGAAGCACAGGTGGCACACCATCATGATGAGGGCGCCGATCATGAGCATCGTCGCGCCCTTGCCCTTCTTGTCCAGGAAGATGCCCAGGAACGGAGTCAGGACCATCGCCAGGATCGGGAACCAGCTGAACAGGCGGGCGGCCAGGGAAGCCTCCACCTGCAGGGTCTCCTCCAGGAAGTTGGTGGCGAATTTCTGGAAGGGGAAGATGCCGCTGTAGTACAGCACGCACAGGATGGCGACGATCCAGAACATCTTGGAAGAGAAGATCTTCCCGAGGTCTTTGACCTGGAATTCGTCCGCCTTGGAGGTGTCGGACTCGCCGATGGCGGCCAGCTCCGCGTCGAACTTGCGGTCCATCACGCAGAACACAGCGAAGGAAATGAGGCCGATGCACAGGAGCAGGGCGCCGAACAGCACAGGGCTGCCGATGGCGTCCGGGAAAGCCTTCGAGATGGCGGGAGAGAGCCACATCGCGGCGAACACGCCCAGGCGGCCGATGGACATCTCCACGCCCATCGCCATGGCCATCTCCTTGCCCTTGAACCACTTGGCAATGGCCTTGGACACGGTGGTACCGGCCATCTCACAGCCGCAGCCGAAGATCATGAAGCCCAGGGTGGCGAGTTTCGCGCTGCCCGGGAACGAGGTCCACCAGCTGTTGAGCCAGGCCATCATCTCCGTGCCCTGGAACCACTCGCTCACGCCGATATACTTGATTACGGCGCCCACCACCATGAGCGAAGCGCTCAGCAGGCCGGTGAAGCGCACCCCCATCTTGTCCAGGATGATTCCCGCGAAGATGAGGAAGAAGAAGAACACGTTCAGGAAATACTCTCCGCCCGCATAGGTGCCGAACGTGGCGCTGTCCCAGCCCCGGGAGGTCTCCAGGAGCGATTTGAGGGGTGACAGGACGTCCGCGAACAGGTACGCGAAAAACATCATGAGGGCGATGAGCACGAGCGCGGTCCACCTCAGGGCGGCGCTGTCGTTCATCAGTTTGTTGACTTTCTCAGACATATCGTTTGGATTTTATTTTCGTTCCAATCCGCTAAAATAGTAAAAAATCCCGATACGACCGAAAAAATCGCCCATCCCCCTCTTCCTAGGCCCAGGACATGCTGCCCCCCTACTCCGCCGCATTTGCGGCAAATCGGCCTCCGGCGGCGTTCCATGTGCCGACGCGGCAAGGTTTTCCGGCAAAACACCCATTTCCCCGGACGCGTCGGCAGCCGCAGCAGCGCGCAGGGCACATTTTCCGCATTTGCGGCCGGCGGGAGAGGTTCCAGGAGAGGCCAGCAGAAAACGGGCCCGCAGAAAGCCACCGCCGACGGAAAGTGCCGCGGCGGAAGGGCCTACAGCACTTCCTTCAGGAAGGGGCCGGTGACGGAGGCAGGGTCGGCGGCGAGCTGTTCGGGGGTGCCGGTGGCGACGATGCGACCGCCGCGGCGGCCGCCTTCGGGGCCCATGTCCAGGATCCAGTCCACGGACTTGAGCACGTCCAGGTTGTGCTCGATGATGATGACGGTGTTGCCCGCGTCCACGAGACGGCCCAGGACGGAGAGGAGCACCTTGATATCCTCGAAATGGAGGCCGGTCGTGGGTTCGTCCAGGATATAGAGCGTCCGGCCCGTGGAGGGACGGGAAAGCTCGGCAGAGAGTTTCATGCGCTGCGACTCGCCGCCCGACAGGGTGACGGCCGACTGCCCCAGGTGGATGTACCCCAGGCCCACGTCCACCATCGTCTTGAGCTTAGCGGCAATCTTGGGGATGGGCTTGAAGAATTCGTAGGCCTCGGCGATGGGCATCTCCAGCACATCGTTGATGTTCTTTCCCTTATAGCGGACCGCCAGGGTATCTTCCTTGTAGCGGCGGCCGCGGCATTCCTCGCAGGGGACGTGGACGGACGGCAGGAAGTTCATCTCGATGACCTTGATGCCGGCGCCCTTGCACTCCTCGCAGCGCCCGCCGGGGACGTTGAACGAGAAGCGTCCGGCCTTGAAGCCCCGGACTTTCGCGTCCTGGGTTTCCTCGAAGAGCGTCCGGATGTCGTTGAACACCCCGGTGAAGGTGGCCGGATTGGACCGCGGGGTGCGGCCGATCGGCGACTGGTCGATTTCGATGAGCTTGTCGATGAACTCCACGCCCTCGATCCTCCCATAGGGCAGGGGCTTCTCTTTGGAACGGTAGAACCGCTGCTTGAGGATGGGCATGAGCGTCTCGTTCACGAGCGAGGACTTCCCGCTTCCGGAAAGGCCCGCCACGCCCACCAGGCAGCCCAGGGGGAAATGCGCGTCGATGCCCTTGAGGTTGTTGCCCGAGGCCCCGTACAGCGACAGGGTCTCCCCGTTTCCCCGCCGGCGCGTGGCCGGAACGGGAATCGACTCGCGGCCCCGCAGGTAATCGAGCGTAACGGACGGCCCTACAACGGCATGGGAAGCCGTTTCCGGGTCCATGGGCTCGTCCCGAAGCAGCGTCCCGAGCGGTGCGCTAAGGCAGATCCGCCCCCCCTTTTCCCCGGCACCCGGGCCCACGTCCACGAGCCAGTCGGCACTGTACATGGTCTCCGCGTCGTGCTCGACGACCATCACGGAATTGCCCTCGTCCCGGAGGCTCTTGAGCGAGGCGATGAGCTTCCGGTTGTCCCGCTGGTGCAGGCCGATGGAAGGCTCGTCCAGGATATACAGGACGTTCACGAGCTTGGAGCCGATCTGCGTCGCCAGGCGGATGCGCTGGCTCTCGCCGCCGGACAGGGAGGCCGTGGCACGGTCCAGCGACAGGTAGTCCAGGCCCACGTCCAGCATGAACTGCACCCGTTCGCGGAGTTCCTTCAGGATGTCCCGGGAAACGTTCTGCTCGCGGACATTGAAACCGGCCGGAATCTCGTCCAGCCACGTGCGCAGGGCCGATATCTCCATCGCCGCGACATCGGCGATCGTCTTTCCGTCGATGCGGAAGCACAGGGCTTCCCGGCTGAGACGCGTGCCGCCGCAGTCGGGGCACACGACCGTATCCTCGATATGGTCGATGACTCCGCCCCACGCCTCCATTTCGGAGAGGTTGCCGTCGCCGACCCGGAACAGTTCGTCCGAGCCGTACACGAGCAGCATCACCGCCTCGTCGGGCAGGGTGCCGACCGGCTCGTACAGGCTGAACCCGTATTTCCGGGCGATGGAGCGGACGATGTCGAACTTCTTGCTCTCGCGGATCTTCCCCAGCGGGACGATGGCTCCGTCGGCGATGGACTTGGAGCGGTCCGGGATGATGGTGTCCACATTGACATCGACAATGGTGCCGAGGCCCTTGCAGTGCGGGCAGTAGCCCTGCGGCGAATTGAAGGAGAAGGTATGCGGCTGGGGTTCCTGGAGGGAAGTCCCCGTCTCCGGGTCCACCAGGTGCTTCGAGAAATGCTGCAGCACGCCGGTCTCCAGGTCCATCACCGCGACGGACCCCTTGCCGGCGTCCAGGGCATGGCCCACGGACTCCCGGACACGCTTGTCGTCCCCGTCCCCGGGCTTCAGCCGGTCCACGACGAGCTCGATGAAATGCGGCTTGTAGCGGTCCAGGGCCGATACTTCCTGGAGCGGTAGGACCTCTCCGTCAATCCGTACCTCCGTGTACCCGCGCTTGCGCAGCTGGTCGAACAGGTCCCGGTAGTGGCCCTTGCGGCCCCGCACGAGGGGGGCGAGCAGATAGCACTTCCGACCGCGGTAGGAGGTCATGACGAGGTCCGTGATCTGCGCGTCGGTATAGCGGACCATCTCCTTTCCGGTCTCCGGCGAAAAGGCCCGGGAGCCCTTCGCGTACAGCAGGCGGAGGAAGTCGTAGATTTCCGTGATGGTGCCCACGGTGGACCGGGGATTGTTCCCGGTGGTCTTCTGCTCGATGGCGATGATCGGACTCAGGCCCGCGATGTCCTCCACTTCCGGCTTCTCGAGGATGCCCATGAAGTGCTTCGCATAGGTGGACAGGGTGTCCATGTACCGGCGCTGTCCCTCCGCGTAGATGGTGTCGAAGGCCAATGAGGACTTGCCGCTGCCGGAAAGGCCCGTCACGACGACGAACTCCCCGCGCGGGATGTCCACATCCACGTTCCGGAGGTTGTTCGCCTTCGCCCCCCGCACCTGTATGTACTCTTTCCTGTCCATAGGAATGCAAAGGTACGAATATTTTTTCGTAGCTTTGCCTGTCATGATCCAAGTATTCCTGCAGAACAACCGCAGTTTCCACGCGGTGGAGGAAGGCTCCTCCCTCCTGGAGCTCGCCCAGGCGGCCTGTCCCGAAGTGACGGACCCGAAGACGCGGGCCTCGTACCCGGTGCTGGCCGCCCTTGTGGACCACAAGCTCAAGGAGCTCAGTTTCAAGATTTTCTACCCTCACGAAATCACTTTCATCGGCTATGACCATCCCGACGGGCGGCGGACGTACTTCCGGTCGCTGAGTTTCCTGCTGCAGCATGCGGTCCGCACCGTCCTGCCCGGCAGGGACCTCCGCATGGAGCATTCCCTCCCCAGCGGGATGTACTGCGAACTGCGCGACGGCGGCCCCGACGGGCCGGCCGTGAAGCCCGCCCCCGAGGAGCTCGCCGCCCTCAAGGCCCGGATGCAGGAACTCGTGGACGCGGACCTTCCTTTCACGACGGAAAAGATCCGCTCCGAGGAAGCCGAGATCATCTTCTCCGCCCAGCGCCAGCCGCAGAAGGCCTCGCTCCGGCGCTCGCTCGGCCACTACTTCTGCCGCGTCTATCACCTGGCAGGCCAGACGGACACCTTCCATGGGCCGCTGGTGCCATCGACCGGCATGCTGGGCGTATTCGACCTGATGCCCTTCCACGAAGGATTCTGCCTCCAGTACCCCTCCTCCGGAGACATCACCCGGACGATCCCCCGGCGCCGGCAGGCGAAGCTGGCCGGGACGCTGGAAGGATATGCCCAGTGGTGCCGCACGACGGGGATCGAGGGCATCGGCACCCTGAACAAGGTCCTCCTGAACGGAGGGGCCGTCCGGCTCATCAACCTGTGCGAAGCGCGGCAGGAACGCCAGTACGCCCGCGTCGCGGACCTCATCTGGAAGGAGCGGGACCGGGTGAAGATCGTCTTCATCGCCGGCCCTTCCTCGAGCGGAAAGACCTCTTCCTCGCTCCGGCTCGCCCAGCAGCTCCGGGTGCTCGGGATGAAGCCCAAGGTCATCGAACTGGACAATTATTTCGTCGCCCGCGACCGTACGCCGCTGGACGAGGACGGGAAGATGGATTTCGAGGCGCTCGAAGCCATGGACCTGGATCTGCTGGGAGAACACCTGAACACCCTCCTCGCAGGCGGCGAGGTGGAACTTCCCCGTTACGACTTCCACAAGGGGCAGCCCTTCTTCGAGGGCCATTTCATGAAACTGGACGAGGGGGACGTCCTCGTCATGGAGGGCATCCATGCGCTGGATCCGGCGATGGTTCCCTCCGTGGACCCGGAGCGCATCTTCCGCGTCTATGCATCGGCCCTGACCTCCCTCAACGTGGACGAGAACAACTACATCTCCACCACGGACAACCGGCTCCTCCGCCGGATGGTGCGCGACAACCTGTACCGCGGCACCTCCCCGGAGGACACGATTCTCCGCTGGCCCTCCGTGCGCCGGGGCGAGGACAAGTACATCTTCCCCTTCCAGGAGAACGCCGACGCGCAGCTGAACACCGCGCTGCTCTACGAGCTGCCGCTCCTGCGGTACTACGCGGAGCCGCTCCTGCGCCGCATCCACCCCACGTCGCCGGCCTACACGGACGCCGTCCGGCTGCTCAAGTTCTTCGAGTACATCGTCGCCCTGCAGCCGTCTGAGATCGCCGCCATCCCGCCCACGTCCATCCTCCGGGAATTCATCGGAGGACAGACGCTCTGAGACGGTATGAGGTCCCTTACTTGATTTCCCGCAGGGAGACGGCGAAACCGCCGGCGCGGGCCATCCGGACAGGCAGCACGGTCCCGGAAGTGACCGTCTGGCGGGTGATGGTGTAGGCCTTCGGGTTCGTCTCGTAGTCGGCGTCGGGGGCGTCGGCGTAGATGGTGGCCTCGTAGGAGACGCCGGGATTCAGGAAGTCCAGCTTCACGTCGAACGTACGGGCGTTCTCGTCCGTGACGCCGCCCAGGAACCAGACGTCATGCTCCTCCCCGCCGGCGTTCGCGAATTCCCACGCGCCGGATTTCCCGGTGAGGCGTCCGGAATTCAGCGAGGACATCTTCGGATGACGGGCCGTGATGATGTACGCGCCCGGTTCCGCATCGATGTACACGCTCCTGTCCCAATCCACGGCCACGTCCTTGATGAACTGGAACGCGTCCATGAAGTTCGCATAGTTCTCCGGCAGGTCCGCCGCCATCTGCAGCGGGGAGTAGAACGTCACATACAGGCCCAGCTGGTTGCAGATGGTGTGGTGCATGTGCTGCTTGTCGTTCGGGTTGTTCACGGACATGTCCGTCTCGAAGATGCCGGGGGTGAAGTCCATCGGGCCGCCCTGCAGGCGGGTGAACGGGAAGATGGTCGTATGGCCGGGCTGGATGGTGCCGCGGAACTCGGTGCCCATCGCGCTCTCGTTGCCGATCATGTTGGGCCAGGTGCGGCACAGACCGGTCGGGCGCACCGCCTCGTGGGCATTGACCATGATATGGTGCTTCGCAGCCTCCACGACGGCGTAGTGGTAGTGGTTGATCAGGGCCTGGCTGTAGTGATACTCGCCGTAAGGGATGATCTTCCCCACGTAGCCGCTCTTCACGGCATCGTAGCCATACTGGTTCATGAGGGTGTAGGCCTTTTCCATCCAGCGTTCGTAATTGACGGTGGAAGAGGAACTTTCATGATGCATGATGAGGCGGATGCCCTTCTCGTGCGCATAGGCGTTGAGCGCAGGAAGGTCAAAGTCCGGATACGGGGTGACGAAGTCGAAGACGAAGTCCTTCTGGTGGCCGTACCAGTCCTCCCAGCCCTCGTTCCAACCCTCGATGAGGATGGCGTCGAAGCCGTTTTCGGAGGCGAAGTCGATGTAGCGGCGCACGTTTCCGTTGTTCGCGCCGTGCCGGCCGTGCGGCTTGGAGGCCGCGTAGTCCGTCACGCCCAGCTGGACGGAAGGATAGTCGGAGGTGTAGGACCACTCGCTCTTCCCGGTGATCATCTCCCACCACACGCCCATGTACTTGGTCGGGTGGATCCAGGAGACGTCCTCGATGGCGCAGGGCTCGTTGAGGTTCAGGATGAGGCGGGATGCCAGCACGTCGGTAGCCTTCCCGCACACCATCACGGTGCGCCAGGGGCTCTTGCAGGGAGCCTGGAGCCGGCCCTTCACACCCTCGGCGTCCGGGGTCAGGTGCGTGGAGAACACGAACTTTCCATCATCCAGGTCCAGGCTCGTCGTGGGATAGTCCAGCACCTCGGCCTCATGGATGTTGATGTACAGGCCTTCCGCGGTCTTCATCTGGAGGGCCGTCTGCACGCCGGTCGGGGAGAAGCCCTGCTGCGGGCCGCCGCCGCGGGGACGCGGGAGGTCGGACAGGTTCCGGATTTCCGAGAGCCGGGACTCGGTGGGGCAGAACTCCTGGGTGGAATAGTCGCCCGGGATCCACCACGCCGTGTGGTCGCCCGTCATCGCGAACTCGGTCAGTTCCTCCTTGACCTTGAAATAGGTCAATGCGTTCTCCAGCGGGAACTCGTACCGGAAGCCCAGGCCGTCGTCATACAGGCGGAAGCGGATCCGCATCACCTGGCCCTTTCCGTAGGGGTTGCCCAGGTCGTTGGTGTACTCCGGGTCCGTCACGCTCACGCCGTGCTGCGCCTCCCGGGCCGCCTTGGGCTTCTGCTCCAGGGTGACAAGGAGTTCGTTGTAATGGTTCCGGATGGAAGCTTCCTCGCCCCAGACCGGCTCCCAGGTTTCGTCGAGGGAGTCGAAAGCCGTCTCCGTGAGGGTGAAGCCGCCGTCCAGGTCTTCACCGCCTTCCAGGAGGGAATAGCCCAGGCGGGAAGGAAGGACCACCGCCCCTCCGGCGCGGTCCAGCGTGTACTGGGGGACACCGTCCACGACGGCGAACTTGAGTTCCAACTGTCCGTCCGGACTGCGGAGGACAACCGCGTCGGAAGGCATCTTCGCGGCCTTGGGGCCGCAGGCAGCCGCCAGCAGGAGAAGGGCCGCGGCGAGGGAGGATCGGAAAGTTTTCATTCTCGTATCTTTCGTTGGGTTAAGGGCGTTTGAATTCGACGATGAGGGCGGAGCGCGGCTCCACGACGAGGCCGTCCTCCAGGGTGACGGGCTCGCCGGACACGACGTCGCGGCCGGTCACCGGACCGGCGACGAACTCGTCATAGTGGGTCCAGTCCAGGGCACGGTCCTCGTCGGTGTTGTTGATGTACACGAACACGGCGTCCGTGTCGTCATACCGGAAATAGGAGTAGGTGTTGTCGGTGTAGTTCACGGCGTCCACGTTCTTCCGGGAGAGGAAGTGGAGCGTCTTGCCGTGATGGATGACCGGGGTGACCTTCCGCCAGCGGAACAGGGCCCGGGCATAGTCGTGCAGGCCCGCGGCCGCCGTATAGTCGGCCTCGGAGGTGTAGCCCGCGGCGGCTCGCCCTTCCTCGGTGAACAGGTCCGCCTCATCGCCGGGCCAGCCGCCCGGGAAGTCGATGCGCTTGGACCCGTCATGGTGGAAGCCCGGGCGTTCGCAGAACATCATCTCGTCGCCGTAATACAACTGCGGGATGCCGCGGAGGGTGGCGAGCAGGGCGAGGGCCAGCCGCATCCGGGCCGGATCGTGCCGCAGCACGTCGCCCGTGCGCGCATGGTCATGGTTCGCGAAAAAGATCATCATCCGGGACAGGTCATGGTAGGCGAAGTCCTGCGCCAGGACGGAATAGACCCGCGTCATTCCCTCGTCCCACCAAACCTGGTCCTCGGTGAGGGCCCGGAGGAGGGCTTGCTGGAGCGGGAAGTCCATGATGGTGGGCAGGTGGCTGTCGAACCCGTTCCTGTTGGGGTTGCCGGACTGCCAGTAGGCGACCTGCGGGATGTTCATGTCCCAGCACTCGCCCACGATGTTCATCCCCGGATACTCGCGGCGGACCGCCCGGCACCATTCGGCCATGGGCTCCGGCTCATTGTAGGGATAGGTGTCCACGCGGAGCCCGTCCAGGCCCGCGTATTCGATCCACCAGACGGCCCACTGCTGGAAGTAGCGGAGCACGTAGGGATTGTCCAGGTTCATGTCCGGCATGGATGGGACGAACCAGCCGCTCTGCTGCCGGTCGCGGTCCTTCACGGAGGCGTGCGGGTCCATGTACACGGAGAACAGGGCGTTCATCTGCATGTAAGGATCGCTCACATGGTACCAGTCCGGGAACGGGGGTTCCTCCATCCACCAGTGCGCCGTTCCACAGTGGTTCGTGACGATGTCCATGATGACTTTCAGTCCCTTCGCATGGGCCTCGTCCACCATTTTCCGGTACAGGGCGTTGTCGCCGAAGCGGGGGTCGATGTGGTAGTAGTCCGCGCAGGCATAGCCGTGATAGGACTCCTGCGGCTGGTTGTCCAGCAGCAGCGGCGTACACCAGAGGGCTGTCGCGCCCAGGTCGGCGATATAGTCCAGATGGTCGATGATGCCCTGGAGGTCGCCGCCGTGACGGGCCACGGGGTCGTTCCGGTCCACTTTGTCCGGGGTTTCGGGCACGGTCCAGGCGACCGCGGACCCGTCGGCATAGGCGTCGCCGTCCCATTTCGCGTCATTTCCGCTCCGGGCCGATGCGAACCGGTCCGGCATGATGAGATAGACCATGTCCGCGGTGGTGAAGCTCCCGCGGTCCGCGCTTCCCTTCTCCCGCTCACGGATGAGATAGGGATACTTGACCATCTGCTTCCCGTCGCTCACCAGCAGGTAATAGGTGCCGGGCTTCGCGCCGGCATCGACCTCCACGTCCACGAACAGGTAGTCCGGACTGGCGGCCGGGTGTGTGCCCGTGACGGACACGCCCTTGCCGCCTGCGATCTTCACGTCCTTGGCGCCGATGTCCTTTCCCTGCACCAGGAGCTGGAGCGGGGTCTGCATGCCGGTCCACCAGGACAGCGGCTCCACGCGGGTCACTTCCTCCCGGGTCGCATCCGCCACCCGGGACGGATCGGGACCGGTCTGGCAGCCGGTCAGGCCGGCCGCCATGGCCGTCGCCGCCAACGTTTTTTTCAAAGAATTCATAATCAATTGATTCCACGTTCCGCTTTATGTAAAATAACATAAAGCGTTTTGAGTAAAACGTTCTGCTTAAACAACTTACAGAATACAGACTATCGGGTCAGGACCACGTACTCGCCCGGAGCGAGGGTCGCGGTGAACGTCCCGGAGACCTTGGCGCCGGTGAACCAGTCCGTGTATTCCCCGTCCAGGGGCAGGTCCACGGAAACGGGCGCGGAGGCGAGGTTCCGGAAAGGCGTGCCGCCGGTCTCGGCAGCGGGACGGTTGTCGTTGGATTCCTTCGCTTCGCCCGGAATGACAGGAGAATCAGTAGGAGCGACGCCGAAGTTGGCAAGGACGATCACCTTATTGCCGTCCACGGTGCGGGAGAAGGCGATGACACCGTCGGGGGCGTCGATGTATTCGAGCGCACCGCCGCGTTCGCCGGCGGCGAGGGCGGGATTGCCGTGCTTGAGGTCCACGAGCTTCTTCCAGAAGGTGGTGTACTCGTTGGCGCTCCAATCGGTAATCGGATCTTTCTCAAAGAATTCCAGCCGGCGGGAAAGGCCGATTTCCTGGCCGGTGTAGATGAGCGGCTGGCTGCCCGGCAGGGTGAAGCACAGGACGGCGCAGGCATTCGCCGCGGCGCCCTCGCGCTCGAACTCGGTGCCGGACCAGGAGTTCTCGTCATGGTTGGAGGTGAAGGTGAGGCGGAAGGCCTCCTTCGGGAAGCGGGCGGCGTCGCGGGCGACATAGTCCTTAAGGTCGGCGACGGTCTTGCGGCCCTGGGCCAGGCTGTTCAGCAGGTGGTGGAGCTCCCAGGCGTAGTTCGCGTCGAAGGTCTCGGCCGGGTCGGCGAGGTTGTCACGCTCGGCTTCGGCAAGGAGGTAGATCTCCGGATAGTCGGCATTCATCTTGGGCAGGATGCCTTTCCAGAACTCGGCGGGAACTTCGCCGGCGGCATCGCAGCGGAACCCGTCCACGCCCTTTTCCAGCCAGAAGCGCATCGCATCGTCCTGGGCCCACCAGACCTCTTCGTTCTCGTAGTTGAGGCTGCGGGTGTCGGTCCAGTCATATTCCCAGATGGCGTTGCCCTGGGCGTCGCGCTCGTAGAACTCCGCGGGCTTTTCCGTCATCCACACGTTGTCCGGGGCGGTCTGGTTGGCCACCCAGTCCAGGATGACCTTGAATCCCAGCTTGTGGGCCGCGGCAAGCAGATGTTCAAAATCCGCCATCGTTCCGAATTCCGGATTCACTTTCTTGTAGTCGGAGATGGCGTAGTAGGAGCCCAGGGTGCCCTTGCGGCCCTCAGTGCCGATCTCGTACATGGGCATGAGCCAGAGGATGTCCACGCCCAGGTCCTTCAGGCGGGGGAGCTGGGCTTCGACGCCGGCGAAGGTGCCTTCCGGGGAGAACTGGCGGATGTTCACCTCATACATTACGGAATTATAGGTCCAGTCCGGATGGGGAGGGAGCTGGGCAGCGGGTTTCTGCTTGCAGGCGGCGAGGGAAAGGGCGGCCGCGGCGAGGAGGAGGATTCTTTTCATGATTGCGTGTTATTAACCGGGTAAATTTACGAAAAATCCGGGAGTCCCGCGCGCGGGACCCCCGATTTTACCGACGAAGGGCCGGTTTTTCAGGGACGAAAGGTGCGCTTCACCTCCTCAAGCGCGGCGATCACCCGGTCGCACCAGGCATCGAAGGCCGGATCCTCCTGCCGGCATTCCGGATGGGCCAGGACGTAGTCGATGGTCCGGCGCACGCCCTGTTCGTAGCGGACCGTGGCCTTGAAGCCGGGCACCGCACGCTTGAGCTTGCGGTTGTCGAACAGGACCGTATTGGCCTTGTCGCCGATGAGCCCGCCGCGGAAATCGTACGGGCCGACGGCGTCCAGGAATTCCGAGGACACATGGACAGCCTTCAGCGGTACACCCAGCGCATCGGCAATGGTCTGGTAGATCTGGTTCCAGGTAAGCGTATCGTCGGAGGTGATGTGGAACACGTCCCCGATCGCATGGGGATTGCCCATCAGGCCTACGAACCCCTTCGCGAAGTCCGTGTTGTGCGTGAGGGTCCACAGGGACGTGCCGTCGCCGTGGATGATCACGGGCTTTCCGTCCAGCATCCGCTTGAGCACCTGCCAGGAGCCGTTGTCACCATGGACACCAAGGGGCACCGCACGGTCGCCATAGGTGTGCGACGGGCGGATGATCGTGACCGGGAAGCCTTCCTCCCGGAACTTGCCCATCAGGAAGTCCTCGCACACGATCTTGTCGCGGGAGTACTGCCAGTACGGGTTCGCCAGCGGTGTTCCCTCCGTGATGACGGGGCTCACGAGCGGCTTCTGGTAGGCCGATGCGCTACTGATGTACATGTACTGTTTCGTCCTTCCCCGGAACAGGCGCCAGTCGCGCTCCACATGGGCCTTCACGAACCCGATGAAGTCGCAGACGCAGTCCCACTGCGTGCCTTCCAGCAGCTTGCCGACGGCCGCCTCGTCGCCTATGTCGGCCTTCAGGACATGGACATTCTCCGGGACCTCGGCGCTCCGGGTCCCCCGGTTCAGGAGGGTGAGCTCCCACTCCCCTTCCGCGGCCAGCTGCGCGGTGATGGCGGTACTGATCGTTCCCGTCCCGCCGATGAATAAAGCTTTGCGTTTCATTTCCAATTTCCTCCAACGCTTCGGAAGCGCGCTACCGGCTTGTTCCCGATCCACACGGTCTCGCTGTCGATCCCGTTCGCTTCCAGCTGCTTCGCCAGCTCCTCCAGCGCGCACGCCGTATTGCCCTTCTGACGGGGGCTCCCGTTGACAATCAGTACTTTCATCGGACAGGTTTCCGTTTTGACAGGCCGCCCTTCCCCGACGGCCTCCCGCAAAGATACGCAAAAACCATCGTCCCCGCAACCCGCGCCTGAGACCTGTGCCTTGCCACGTTCCCTCACCCATGCCCTTTTCCACCCCCCTTATCCCGCGCCCGCAAGGACACTGAGCCGAGGGTCTTTCGGAGCGAAGCGACTGCGCCGTCGGGCGCACGGCCGGCACTGGCATTGGGTGGGCATGGCCGTCATCAGACGGCCCGGCGGAGACCGGGTCCGAGGGTTTGTCCCGAGGACTTATAGGTCGGGAGCCGCGGGGGCATTAGGGGGCAGAGCCCCCTCAGACAGGAAAAGCCTGGCTAGGCCAGGCTTTTCCTGTCGGGGTGATGTGACTCGAACACACGACCCTCTGGTCCCAAACCAGATGCGCTAGCCAACTGCGCCACACCCCGATGCGGGGGCTTCTGCCGGGCGGCGGAAACCCGTTGCAAAGGTACGGCAATTTTCGGGAATGGGCAAATGGGCGGAAAAGGGCGGAAGAAAAACTATCGTTTTTGATTCAATTTGTATTAAATACAATAGCATCGACATTGATTTTCAGTAAATTAAAAAATTTACTTTTGATGGGTTATTGTGGGAGGGATTGATTTTTACTACATTTGTATGATAAACGGTTAGACATGGACACGGACGAAAAACTGGCGACCGTCCACCTGTCGGTGGACTGCACGGTTCTCGGATTCGACGGGAGCCGGCTGGAAGTGCTGCTGATCCGCCGCACCGGCGTGGAAGGCGGACAGGAATTCCACGACATGAAGCTTCCCGGAAGCCTGATCGTGGACGGGGAGGAACTGGACGACGCCGCCCGGCGCGTCCTTACCGAACTCACCGGCCTCAAGAACATCCCCCTGGTACAGTTCCACGCTTTCGGGTCGCTGGACCGGACGAAGGACCCCAAGGACATCCACTGGCTGGAACGAGCCCACCGGATGCACGTGCACCGGGCCGTCACCATCGCCTACATGGCGCTCGTGAAGATCGGCCGGAACCTCATCGGCGAGATGGAGGGAACCGAAGCGCTGTGGGTGCCGGTGAACGCCCTGCCGCCGCTCGCCTTCGACCACAACCGCATCATCGGCGAGGCGGTGAAGATGCTCCGGACCATGGCGTCCATGGACCCGTCCCTGCTGTACGCCCTGCTGCCCCGGAAGTTCACCGTCACCCAGCTGCGGAACCTCTACGAGGTGGTGTTCGGCGTCCGCCTGGACCCGGCCAACTTCTATAAGAAAATGGTCCAGATGCCGTATATCGTCCCCCTGGACGAACGCGAGAAGGGGGTCGCCCACCGCGCCGCCCGGTACTACCGCTTTGACAAGAACAATTACAACAAAACCCGAATATAATGTATCTCCTCGGTTATGACGTCGGAAGCTCTTCCGTCAAGGCCAGTCTCGTCAGCATCGAAACCGGCAAGTGCGTCGCCACCGCCTTCTATCCCAAGAGCGAGGCGCCCATCATGTCCAAGCAGCCCGGCTTCGCCGAGCAGGACCCGGCCATGTGGTGGGCCAACCTGAAGCTCGCCACCGCCGACATCCTGGAACAGGTGCGCGGCAAGGCCACCCTGCAGCGCAAGACGTTCTCCCCCGCCGACATCAAGGCCATCGGCATCTCCTACCAGATGCACGGCCTGGTGTGCGTGGACAAGGACCGGAACGTCCTGCGCCCGTCCATCATCTGGTGCGACTCCCGCGCCGTCCCCTACGGCAACAAGGCCTTCGAATCCCTCGGGAACGAATGGTGCCTGGACCATCTCCTGAACAATCCCGGCAACTTCACCGCGGCGAAACTGGCCTGGGTGAAGGAGAACGAGCCGCAGCTGTACGCCCGCATCAGCAAGATCATGCTCCCGGGCGACTACATTGCCATGCGCCTGACCGGCACGGCGTGCACCACCGCCTCCGGCCTGTCCGAGGGCATCTTCTGGGACTTCCGCGAGAACAGGCCCTCCGCGAAGCTGCTGGACTACTTCGGCTTCGACGAGAGCGTGATCCCGACGATCCGGCCCACCTTCGGCCCGCAGGGTACCCTCACGAAGGAAGCGGCGGACCTGCTGGGCCTCGCCCCCGGCATCCCGGTCACCTACCGCGCCGGCGACCAGCCCAACAACGCCCTCTCCCTGAACGTGTTCGAGCCCGGTGAGATCGCCTCCACCGCCGGCACTTCCGGCGTCGTGTACGGCGTGAACGGGACCATCGACTACGACCCGCTGAGCCGCGTGAACAGCTTCGCGCACGTGAACCACAGCGCGGAGGATCCCCGCATCGGCGTCCTCCTGTGCATCAACGGCACCGGCATCCTGAACTCCTGGATCCGCCGCAACATCGCCCCGGAAGGTATCTCCTACGCCGACATGAACGGCGTCGCCGCCCAGGTCCCCATCGGCTCGGACGGCGTGTCCATCCTCCCCTTCGGCAACGGTGCCGAACGGATGCTCGGGAACAAGGACTGCGGCTGCAGCATCCACGGAGTCAATTTCAACCGCCACGGCAAGGCCCACCTCATGCGCGCCGCGCAGGAGGGCATCGTGTTCTCCTTCCAGTACGGCATCGAGATCATGGAGAAGATGGGCATCCCCGTGAAGATGATCCATGCCGGCAAGGCCAACATGTTCCTCTCCCCCATCTTCCGCGAGACCCTCGCGGGCGTGTCCGGGGCCACCATCGAACTGTATGACACCGACGGCTCCGTGGGCGCCGCCAAGGGAGCGGGCATCGGCGCCGGCATCTACCGCGACCACAACGAAGCCTTCGCCACCCTGGAGAAGCTCGCGGTCGTCACCCCTTCCCACGAGGAGGAGTACCGCGCCGCCTACGATAATTGGAAATCAAACTTATAAACACTTAACACACAAAACATTATGGCAAAAGAGTATTTCCCGCAGATCGGTAAGATCCCCTTCGAGGGCGTCGAATCCAAGAATCCGATGGCATTCCACTACTACGACGCGGAGCGCGTGGTGATGGGCAAGCCCATGAAGGACTGGCTCAAGTTCGCGATGGCCTGGTGGCACACCCTGGGCCAGGCTTCCGGCGACCCGTTCGGCGGACAGACCCGTTCCTACGAGTGGGACAAGGGCGAGTGCCCCTACTGCCGCGCCCGCGCCAAGGCCGACGCCGGCTTCGAGATCATGCAGAAGCTGGGCATCGAGTATTTCTGCTTCCATGACATCGACCTCGTGGAGGACACCGAGGACATCGCCGAGTACGAGGCCCGCATGAAGGACATCACTGACTACCTCAAGGAGAAGATGGCCGAAACCGGCATCAAGAACCTCTGGGGCACGGCCAACGTGTTCGGCAACAAGCGCTACATGAACGGCGCCGCCACGAACCCGCAGTTCGACGTCGTCGCCCGCGCCGCGGTCCAGATCAAGAACGCGATCGACGCCACCATCAAGCTCGGCGGCACCGGTTACGTGTTCTGGGGCGGCCGCGAAGGCTACTACACCCTCCTGAACACCCAGATGCAGCGCGAGAAGGACCACCTCGCCAAGATGATCACCGCCGCCCGCGACTACGCCCGTGCGAACGGTTTCAAGGGCACCTTCCTCATCGAGCCCAAGCCGATGGAGCCCACCAAGCACCAGTACGACGTGGACACGGAGACCGTGATCGGCTTCCTGCGCGCCAACGGCCTGGACAAGGACTTCAAGGTCAATATCGAGGTGAACCACGCCACCCTCGCCGGCCACACCTTCGAGCATGAGCTCACCGTGGCCGTGGACAACGGCTTCCTGGGCAGCATCGACGCCAACCGCGGCGACGCCCAGAACGGTTGGGACACCGACCAGTTCCCGGTGGATCCGTACGACCTCACCCAGGCCATGATGCAAATTATCCGCAATGGCGGATTCAAGGACGGAGGCACCAACTTCGACGCCAAGCTCCGCCGCTCCTCCACCGACCCGGAGGACATCTTCATCGCCCACATCAGCGCGATGGACGCCATGGCCCATGCGCTCCTGAACGCGGCGGCCGTCCTGGAGGAGAGCCCGCTCTGCGAGATGGTCAAGGAGCGCTACGCTTCCTTCGACAGCGGCCTCGGCAAGCAGTTCGAGGAAGGCAAGGCCACCCTCGAGGACCTCTACGAGTATGCCAAGAAGAACGGCGAGCCCGTCGTCGCCTCCGGCAAGCAGGAGCTCTACGAGACCCTTCTGAACCTCTATGCGAAGTAGCATTATGGCCAGTTACAGACAGACAGGCAGCCCCGGCTACCTGTTTTCCATTGTCCTGGTGGCCGTGATCGGCGGCCTGCTGTTCGGGTACGACACCGCGGTCATTTCCGGCGCGGAGAAGGGCCTGCAGGCGTTCTTCCAGAGCGCAGGCGACTTCACCTACACGGACGGCTGGCACGGCTTCACGACCTCCAGCGCCCTCATCGGCTGTATCATCGGCGCGTTCCTGTCGGGCTTCATGGCATCCCGCCTGGGCCGCAAGAAGTCCCTCTTCTGCGCCGGTATCATGTTCTTCCTCAGCGCCCTGGGCTCCTACTATCCGGAGTTCCTGTTCTTCCAGAAGGGCGTAGCGACGAAGAGCCTCCTCGTCGCGTTCAACCTGTACCGCGTGCTCGGCGGCATCGGCGTGGGCCTGGCATCAGCCCTGTGCCCGATGTACATCGCTGAGGTCGCCCCGGCGAACAAGCGCGGCACCCTCGTGTCCTGGAACCAGTTCGCGATCATCTTCGGCCAGCTGGTCGTGTACTTCGTGAACTTCCTGATCCTCCGCTCCCACGCCAACGACCCGCAGGTGGTGGAATGGACCAACGCCGTGGGCTGGCGGGTGATGTTCGTGTCCGAGTGCGTCCCGGCCGGCCTGTTCACCCTTCTCATCCTCCTGGTGCCGGAGACTCCGCGTTTCCTTGCGCTCAACGGCCAGGACGAGAAGGCGCTCACGGTGCTGTCCAACATCAACGGCGAAGCCAAGGCCCGCGAAATCCTCGCGGAAATCAAGGCCACGGCCGTGGAGAAGACCGAAAAGCTGTTCGCCTACGGCTTCATGGTCATCTTCATCGGTTGCATGCTCAGTGTGTTCCAGCAGGCCATCGGCATCAACGCGGTGCTGTATTTCGCCCCGCGCATCTTCGAATCGATGGGCGTCTCGAACAACATGCTGTTCACGGTGATCATGGGCGTCATCAACATCTCGTTCACCCTCGTCGCGGTGTTCACGGTGGAGAAGCTCGGCCGCAAGCCGCTCCTCATCACGGGTTCCCTCGGCATGGCGGTGGGCGCGCTGGGCGTGGCCCTCTCCAACGTGATGACGCTGCCCTCCTTCATCGCTCCCCTTTCCATCATGGTGTACAGCGCGTGCTTCATGTTCAGCTGGGGGCCGATCTGCTGGGTCTATATCTCCGAACTCTTCCCGAACACCATCCGCTCCCAGGCCACGGCCATCGCGGTGGCGTTCCAGTGGATTTTCAACTTCATCGTCTCCTCCACCTTCGTCCCGATGTACAACATGAAGCTCGGGTCGATGGGTGACAGCTTCGGCCACTTCTTCGCCTATGCCCTGTACGGGATCATCTGCATCGTCGCCGCCGTCTTCGTGTGGCGCCTGGTGCCCGAGACCAAGGGCAAGACGCTGGAGGACATGACCGCCCTGTGGAGAGAAAGGTCGAAAAAATAGGACAACTTCCCGGGATTTTTGTAAATTTGTGCCAAACAACCAAACACTGAAATTATTATGGAAGAAGAGAAAGTGAACCCGATGGACCTCAACGGAGACGGAAAGGTCACCCTCGGTGAAAAAGTCCAGTACTATGCCGGCAAGGCCGGCGAGAAGGTCGAAGAAGGCGTGAAGAAGGTGTACGAAGGCGTCAAGGAAGACGCCAAGGACGCCCTCGAGGACGCGAAGGTCCTGGCCGACAAGGCCAAGGTCAAGGGCAAGGAGGTCTACGACAAGGCCGCCGACAAGGCGAAGGAAGTCTATGACAAGGCTTCCGACATGGCCAAGGACCTCTATGCCGAGGCGAAGGAAGAAATCGCCGACGCGAAGGAAGACCTCGCCGACGCCGCCGGCAAGGCCAAGGCCAAGGTCAATGACATCCTGGGCAAGGACGAGAAGGAGGCGTAAGCCGTCCGATACACAGAATTGACAGGGGCCGCTCCGGATTTATTCCGGGGCGGTCCTTTTTTCCGCCGAAAATCCTTATCTTCGCCTGTTATGAAATACACGACCCTAGGAAATACCGGGATCGAGGTCTCCCGGATCTGCGTGGGATGCATGTCCTACGGAAAGGCCTCCAAGGAATTCCACGAATGGACCCTCGGGCAGGAGGATACGACGGCGATGGTCCGGCATGCCATCGACCTGGGTGTCAATTTCTTCGACACGGCCAATGTCTATTCCTTCGGCACCAGCGAGGAGTACCTGGGCCGGGCGCTGCGGGACATCGGCGTGCCCCGCGACAAGGTCGTCATCGCGTCCAAGGTGTTCTTCAACGAGGGAAACCTCTCCCGCGAAGCCATCCTCCGGGAAATCGACGGAACGCTCTCGCGGCTCGGGACCGACTACCTGGACCTGTACCAGATCCACCGGTTCGACTACGGGACGCCCATCGAGGAGACGATGGAAACGCTGGACTCCCTGGTCCGGGCCGGCAAGGTCCGCGCCCTCGGGGCCTCGGCCATGTACGGCTATCAGTTCCACAACCTGCAGGTCTGCGCCGAGCGGAACGGCTGGACGCCGTTCTCCACCATGCAGAACCACTACAACCTGATGTACCGGGAGGACGAGCGCGAACTCATCCCGGTGTGCCGGCAGTACGGCGTGTCCCTGATTCCCTACTCGCCGCTCGCCGGCGGGCACCTGTCGTACCGGGGCTGGGAAAGCGGTACACCCCGCTCCAACACGGACCGGACGATCCGCAGCAAGTATGACCACGCCAAGGAGAACGATCTGGAGATCATCGACGCCGTCGCCACCCTGGCGGAACAGAAGGGCGTGTCCATGTCGGAGATCGCCCTGGCCTGGCTCCTCGCCCGCGGCGTCGCCGCCCCCATCGTGGGCGCGACCAAGGTCCCCCACTTCGACGCCGCCGTCCGCAGCGTGGACCTGGAACTCACCGCCGACGAACTCGCCTTCCTCGAAGCTCCCTACCGCCCCCACACCGTCGTCGGCGCCCTGGAGCCCCGCGACCCCAAAAAGATCATGGGCATGCCGTAAGGAGCACTAACTCATTAAAGACCAGACTGATGAGAAAGACTTTGACTTCCCTGGCGGCGGTGATGCTGACAGCCGCCGTCGTGCTTTCCTGCGGGAACAGGAAAAACGCGAAAAAGCAGGCGGCGGAGGCCCCGGCCGCCGAAGTTTCGACGGAGGCCTGCCTGGCCGCCATCGACCGGTACCTGGACGAGCAGATCGCTCCGCAGTATTCCCTCGCCGAATTCACCATCCCGTATTGCGACTATATTGATGAGGACTGGAGCAACCTGGAAGACATCCTCGTCTGGGGCAACTTCTGGGTGCTCAACTACGCCCAGGCGGGCGACACGCTCAAGACCGTCTCCGGCGGCAACCACCCCGGAAAGGTCCACCTCAAGCCGACGGAAGACGGCCGCTATGAAGTGACCGCCTTCGAGCAGGTAGGCGACGGTTCCGAGTTCCTCCCCACCGCGAAACGGATTTTTGGGGACCGGTTCGAGGCCTTCCAGGCGGCGTACTCCAACGACGAAGCGCGCGAGGAAGTGCGCCGCGAAGCCATCGCCGCCTATGTCGAAGCACATGGCCTGCCTTTCAAGGTGTACCAGGACTTCGGCTGGCCCGCCGTCAAGATCGGGAAACCTTCCGAGGCCGGAAAGTAAAGCGGTCCTGGACGGCATCGGTCATTTCTTCAACCGTCCGGCCTTCCGGAGGGCTTCGGTGATGATCCACTGAAGCTGGCCGTTGGTGCTGCGGAACTCGTCCGCAGCCCAGCGCTCCAGCGCGTCCATGGTCTCGGGATCGACCCGGAGGACGAAGCTCCTGACGGCGTCTTTCTCCCTGGCCATGTCAATAGAGGCTTCCCGAATTCACGACAGGCTGCGCAGGCTCGTCACCGCACAGGACCACGAGGAGGTTGCTCACCATGGCGGCCTTGCGCTCCTCGTCCAGATTCACGACACCCTGGTCCTTGAGCTTGTCCAGGGCCATCTTGACCATGCTCACGGCGCCATCGACAATCTTTTCGCGGGCGGCGATGATGGCGTCGGCCTGCTGGCGGCGGAGCATGACGGCGGCGATTTCCGGGGCGTAGGCCAGGTAGTTGATCCGGGCCTCGACCACATGGATGCCGGCCATGGCGAGGCGCTCGTTGAGGGTCCGGACCAGGCGCTCGTTGATCTCGTCGGCGTTGGAGCGGAGGGTGAGTTCGTCGGCCGCATCGGCATTGTCATAGGCATAGCAGCCAGCGACCTGGCGCAGGGCGGCGTCGCTCTGGACCCGGACGAAGTTCTCGAATGCGGCGGAGAGGGACCGGACCGAGTTCGTGGCGGCCCCACCGGCCAGCGACTGGCTGTCAATTTCGAAGAGGGCCTTGTAGGTATCCTCCAGCTTCCAGACCAGGACCATGCCGATCATGACCGGGTTGCCGGACTTGTCATTGACCTTGATGGGCTCCGGATTCAGGTTCCTGGCGCGGAGGCTCACGCTCTTCTTGCTCAGGAGCGGGTTGAGCCAGTAGAAACCGGTTTTGAAGAACGTGCCGCTGTACTTTCCGAAGAAAACCAGCACCTTCGCCTCGTTGGGCTCCAGCTTGACGAAGCCGCGCGTGCACACGATTACGAAGGCCAGCAGGAGACCGGCGAAAAGGGCATAGATGCCTTCGCTGTCCGCCAGGACGAACCAATAGACCGCCAGGGCCGCCAGGACCAGCAGGAGGAGGAGGGCCAGGAAGCCGTTCAGGACGAAACCTTTGTAGGTGAATTCTTTGCTTTCCATAATAATTAATTTGATATCATTTTGATATTACAAATATACGAAAAGAAACGAAACCGCAAAACATTTGGACACAGGAACCGGCGGAGCGAACCGCTTCCTGCCGCCCCGGGATCCCGCAGCATCCTCCGCCATCGGTGCGGCCCGGCTGCGAGGAGGATTCTTTTCATCGTTATGTTTCTTATGGGGTTGCTATTCGGCGTAGAACGGGATTTCCTGGTCGTCTTCGTTCTTGACCACGAGTCTTTTGCTTTCGAGCGTGACGATCCTCAGTTGGTCCATCTTGGGCATTCCTTCCAGCAAGCTTCGCTTGAACTCGCTTTTGAGCGTTTTGATCTCTCCCTTGATTTCCTTGTCCAGCTTGGCCTTGGTCTTCGCGTCCATGCCTTTGATTTCATAATCGACCTCTACCTCGGCCTTTCCGTTGTTGAACCGGGTGTTCAAGTTGTTGCCGTCGCGCTTGTAGGAGCCGGGAACCGTGACACCGGCGACAAGGGTGATGGGCACGCCTTCCTCTTTCATGTCTTGCTGCACCGCGATCAGCATTTCGCAGGAACCGTTCTTCTCGAACGTGAGGGCCACGCCGATGCCCACGCCATCTTCGTCGTTGAGGACGGTGCACCACTGCTTTCCCGTCAGGCTCTGGGCATGGACGGCCAGGATGGTGACCAGCATCAGCATCAAGGTGAAAACAATCTTCTTCATAGCTTGGAAAAGGATTTTCATTTCGTCCCTGCAAAGATGGTTTTTTCCATTCAGTTCTGCAAATAAAACCCGGCGGGCAGCCACACTTTCACCCAGTCGAGACGGAGTTCCGTCGGCAGGTCTTCTTCCGCGGCGGGGCCGACCCAGCCACCGCCCACCTGGTTGGACAGGATGAAATAGAACGGGAGGCCGGCATACGGGAACTGGTCCCGGTCCGGGTCGATGTCATTGTCGATCCGGGGGTAGGTGAACGTCTTGTTTCCATTGACATAGAAGCATACGCTGTCGGGGTACACCTCGGTGGCATAGACATTCCAGGCGGCCGGGTCGATGCCGGCGGTGGCGTAATGCGGCGGCGTTTCGTCGTGCCCGGCCAGGCTGTAGGCGGAATGGACGGTCTGATAGACGAGGGTGTCGGCATTCAGGTGCTCCATGATGTCGATCTCGGCGTAGTCGCCTCCCGCGGTGGCGCTGTCCCGCTGCGGCATCAGCCACAGCGCAGGCCAGAAGCCGCGGGCGCTGTTGAACCGGGCACGGACCTCGAACCGGGCCAGGCGGAAGAAACGCTTGCCAGCCGAAGTGATGCCCGCCGTGACGATGCGGGAGGGATCCGCCAGGGTATCGGCATTCACCACCCCCCGGAGGACGAGCTGGCCGTCCTCGAACCGCAGCAGGTCTTCGCGGAGGGACATCGTGTTGTTCCAGTCGCTCACGCCGCGGGGCGTCCGTGTCCATGCCGCCGTGTCCAGCGCCGGCCCGTCGAAATCGTCCATCCAGACGAGTGTCCAGGGACTCTTCTCCTGACGGCAGGAGAGGCAGCAGAGGGTGGCCAGGAGGGGGATGAGGATGTGTTTCATAAGTCTTACAGATGGGTTCAGGGTGTAAAGATACGGACAAAATC
Organism: Bacteroidales bacterium; assembly: GCA_017464245.1. Lineage (GTDB taxonomy): Bacteria > Bacteroidota > Bacteroidia > Bacteroidales > UBA932 > Cryptobacteroides. Next base: position 27,476 of record JAFUDV010000040.1, read on the forward strand.
GCGAAAAGGCAGCCGTTTGGCCGCCTTTTCGTGACTCCGTTGGGACTCGAGCCCAAGACCCACAGCTTAGGCATGCGAAAGAGAGGACAAATACAGCCGGGCATCGTCGAACCAGCACCCGGTGATACGCGCCCATTCTTCTATGAGCGCTTCCTGAATACGTCCTTCGCCGACGAGATCGTCCGTGCGGTAGATCTCCCGAGCCTCCGACTCTGTTCCAGGACATCCTCGACAGACAATGGCCGCCGCGCAGAGGAGCGCAGATCCTCGCGACAGGCCTGGCTGTTGCGC
>JAFUDV010000041.1 GCA_017464245.1 Bacteroidales bacterium
ATCAAGTCCGTAGGTAAAGATAGAAGAAAGAAATGAACAACAACCTTAACAAAGTTAAGTACGAAGAGCCGTGTGATGGGAGACTGTCAAGCACGGTTCCGAGAGAAGGGCGGGGTGAAACTCCCCGCCACTTACTCAACCGTAAAATCCAACTCCTCGGCATCGTAAACCTCACGGACGACTCGTACTATGCGCCCAGCCGGGTGCAGGACCCGGACGCCTTCCTCGGACGCGTCGGGACGATGCTCGCGGAGGGGGCCGACTGGATTGACATCGGCGCCTGCTCCACCCGGCCCGGGGCACAGCCCGTCGGGGCGGACGAGGAGTGGCGGCGGCTGGAGCCGGCCCTGCAGGCCCTCCGGGGAGCGTTTCCGGAAGCCCGCGTTTCCATCGACACCTACTGGGCGTCCGTCGTGGAACGGGCATACGACCTCATCGGCCCGTTCCTGGTCAATGACATTTCGGCCGGGGTATACGACACCGGGATGCTGCCGCTCGTGGGCCGGCTCGGGCTCCCCTACATCGCGATGCACATGCGTGGAACGCCGGAAACGATGCAGTCGATGACCGACTATCCCAAGGGGGTGACGGCGGAAGTGCTGCGGTATTTCAAGGGATTTGCCAAACGCGCCACGAAGGCCGGCATCATGGACTGGATCCTGGACCCGGGCTTCGGCTTCGCCAAGACGGTGGAACAGAACTGGACCTTGCTGGAGGAACTGGACCGCCTGCAGGTCCTGCAGATGCCCATCCTGGTGGGCGTTTCCCGCAAAAGTATGATATACAAGCGGTTCGGAATTACGCCCGAAGAATCCCTCCCCGCGACGCAGGTCGCGCACTTCATCGCGCTCCAGCGCGGCGCCAGCTGGCTGCGCGTCCACGACGTCGCGGAGGCACGAAGGACGGTATCCTTATTCATGAGCGAAAGGGTCTGAGACCCTGACTGGGAACGGAGGCTCCTTTATGGTCCCTGCTCATACTGGCGAGAATCAGGGATGTCCGATAACTGTTTGCTTGGGATCAGGCCGTTTTTTATTATATTTGCACAAAGCGCATGTAATGAATCGAACCTTTTCCCTGCCCTTCTTCATTTTCCTCGTGGTCCTTTTTACCGCGGGCTGCTCCGGCAGGGCCGTCCATAAGAAACTCGACCGCATCGAGGCCTTTGCCGCCGACTACCCTGACAGCGCCCGCCGTGTCCTCGAAACCATGGACCGGGATCTGCTTGATACTCCAAAGCTGCGGGCCAGGCATGCTCTGATGCTTTCCACAGCCCTCAGCCGGTGCAAGGTTGTCGTCCCGGACGATTCCCTGATCAACATCGCCGTGAACTATTACCGCATCCACGGCCCTAAAAAGGAGAAATTCCTCGCCTACTACTATCAGGGAAGGGTCTATGATGCGTTGGAAGACTACGAGTCCGCGATGCGCAGCTATATCGAGGCAGAGAGCATCCGGTCAAAAGACATTCCCCTTCGACACCTGACATCGCTGCAGCTCAAGAAAGGGGACATATATACCTCGTTTCTCGCCTTTGATGAGGCCATTTCAGCCTATTCAAAAGCAGAGACATACGCCCAGGAATGTGGCTGGACCAATAACCATGTCTCTGCTATACTTGGAAAGATCAAAGTCTATCTGCTAATTCCGGATTTCAATAAGGCAGATTCCTGTTTTGCGGAGTTGTCTCCGCTCACCGGAGAGATGAGTACGACCAAGAGAAAAGACTATTCTAATTTTAGACTCCAGTATCTGCGTTTGACCGAAGCGCCCAAAGACAGCACCTTACGCTTTGCCAAAGAATTTGAGGAAGAATATGGAGACAAAGGACTTTCCTGGAGTAGTCTTGCCCTTGTATATTTGAACTGCGGTGATTTTGCGAGTGCAGAACACGCACTGGGGCAATACCACGAACAAGTGGATACGGAATTGGAAGAAGCACAATACGACTTGATACTGTCAAAACTGAAAGACAGTCTGCATCAGTACAAAGAAAGTCTTGAAGCATTTAAAAGATTTTATGGTTTTTTCTCTCAAACAGATTACGACCGGCTTAAAAGTGACACAAAATATGTTGAGAAAAAAGCCTATCAGAAAAAGAAAGAGGACCGATATCTCCGATGGATACTGATCGACTCTGTCGCCTTCGTACTGCTCGCCTCCATCCTCATAGTCCGCCTCCGGAAGAGTAAGAAAGAACAGAAAGAAATTGATGCACTGTATGCCGAGATGAAAGAAGAACAGGACAACCTGATGGCCGTCCTGCAGGGAAACGCCGAATTGCAGGAGAACGCACGGGCCGCCTTGGGCAAACGCGTCACCGCCATCGGACAGTTCCTCGCCGCGGACAGACCCTCCTCGCTGGACCGGGTGTCCGACCAATTGGACAATCTGACCGAAAACCGGAAAGAATTGCTGGACACTATCGGAATGCTGTATGCCATCTATCATCCCGACTTCGTCTCCAAGCTCATGGATAAGAACCTTTCCACGACGGAAATCGGGTTCTGTTGTCTATTGCAACTGGGATTCCGTACGGGGGAAATCGGTGATGTCATCAACCGCAGCAGTACCTATAACATCTCCAGCGCCATCCGCCAGAAACTCGGCCTGGGACCGAGGGACACCAATCTTTCCATTTTCATCAAAGATCTGTACCGCTCATCATCAGAATGAGACTAATTCGGGACAAGATGAAACTTATAAGCTGATAATCCGCTGATTATCAGCTTTTTATTTTCTTCCCTTATGAGACTTTTGTTTTTGTGATGATACATTCTCGATGTAATTTTGCATCAACTTAAACACACACAAAATGAAAAAACAAATGCTATTTATTTCCACCATGCTCATCGTTGCATTGGGAGGTGTTTCTTTAAATGCAAATAACAACGGAACCGGTTTTCACGTTGATGAAGAGCGCATCATCATTCATCAGGAAACCGAAGAGCCTTTAGAAGAGTCTCTCGACCTTGTCGTCTATTATAATACAACGACTGGTCAGATTTCCGTAGAGACCTATGTAAACCAATGGATCTGGGTCTATATTATGGATGCCCAAACAGGGGCTGTATACTCTGTCGATGTAATTGATCCCTCATACAATTATGGCGACATATATCATACTTACGCTCCCTCTGCCGCTGGCGAATATTGTATTCTTTTCCAGAGCAATTCCGCCGAAGCATACGGTTACTTCTCTGTTTCACTTTAATTACTGGTACACGCTATGAAAAAGACTCTGTTTAAAACGGTAGTGGCTGGAACAACCATTCTGCTCAGCCTGACCGGATGCCGTCCGGAAACAATTGACGAAAAACCCTTCCACCCCAAAGAGGAGCCACAACTGACCATTTTCGGGCAGGATCCGCCCGTGGAGATGTCCGATGCCGAACTCCTTTGGGATCTTCAGCAAATCCATCAGTAGCTAGTGAGCGAAACAGTTTTGACAAAGTCCTTCTCTTCCGCATTTCTAAATAACATGGTTTCGAAGGATTATAACTAAAAGAGAAACAGTTGAATAAGACTGGATTCGCAGGTTGAAACGCGTTCGAGCTCAGTCATCGGTTACTTTTCTATTTTTTCATCTTAACCCATTTACAACACATGAAACAAAAACTTTTGAAATCTTTGTTGCCTGCCGTCATGACGGCGGCATTATGCCTTGCTGGATGTACCCGTTCGGAGTCCATCGCCAACGAGAAAAGCGACTCCGAATTGATTGCACAACTGAAAAGTCTCAACGATGAACTTCTGATGGAAGCAGCTCCCACAAGACTTACCACGCGGCAGTATCTTGAAATCGCTTCAGCGGACCTTTTCGGAGCTTATCGAGGGGGGAAAAGAGGCGCTCAAATAGGGACCGCCGTGGGTGCCTTCTTCGGAAATCCGATAACTGGACGCGCATTCGGTGCCGCATTAGGAGGTATCGGATATGGCGCCTTCATGTCTTACCAAGCTGTTCCCGACAATGAGGAAGCTCCTTCTTTTGAGGAAATTGTTGGTTTATATGATGACGTCTGCGTCTATCTGAATAACGAGTTAGAAGAAGAGGAAGAAGGAGAGGAAGAGGATCCAACAATTCTCATGTCACCACAGACAGCAGGAATGGTTTTTGCACCTGATTATTTGATTGAAGGAATCCAGTTGGATCAAAGTGCTATCAGGGTGGGCATATCTCACAACTTGATGCTTGCCGGAATGCAAGGCAGATTGAGCAGGACACCTACAACGAGGACCAGAAGTCCCGAAGAAGAGGAAGAAGCCGGCGCCGGCGATGATGTAACAATGGAAGACGCCATCACTTATTCAGAAGACATGGTTGCACTTTTGGAAAACAGATACCATGATACCACGGAAGAAGAGTGTGTCTCAGCAATGGTCATGGGATTGTTCGACGAAGTGTTCCAAACATATCCGGCCAACGCTTATGATGTGGTGTTTTTAATAAACCGCTACGCAGAGATTGTAGAGGCCTCAACCGAACTGACTTCAGAGGAAAAGGAATGGATCCGGATGGGTCTCGCCGTTTCTCTTTACAGTTACAATTATTGGACAAACTATTATACCAACTAACTGAAATGAACGAGAATAAACGCTTTCTCACGAATTACTTGGGGCGATGCGCCCTGCTTGCCTACTTTCTGACACCCGTTGTACCTCAGGAATCATGGGTCTGGATTACACTGATCATCGGAGCCCTGGTGCTGATCCTCGCAGCCTTGGTCCTGTGCATCATATGGAGTAAAGGAAAGATGAACACAATCCTGGAAACGGTTACCGGGGACATGCGCATGAATGCCGATGACGCCCTGATCCTCTTTGTCGGCGTCGTGACATTCTACGTTGCCGGGAATACGGGTATGTCCGCATTATGGCTCTCCCTTCTAGTGTTGGACATATTGAGTCTCTTCCTACCCAATTCTGGGAGCAGAAAAAACAAAACAGAGACTTCCAAATAGTTACTCCACCAGATACACATCCTCGCCCGGGGCCGCGAAATGATAGGTTTCCCGGGCGAACTTTTCCAGGGAGTCGCGGCTGCGGGTGAGGGACTGGATTTCCGCGTCCATCTCCTCGATGCCCTTCCGGTACTCCTCCATCTGACGTTCCTGCCGGTTGATTTCCCAGCGGGCGCGGACCCAGTTCAGGACGCTGCTGTGCGAGAAGAACAGCAGCCACAGGGCCACCAGCGCCGTCACGATGAGGACGAACGGGAGGAAGTAGTTGTGGTCGCTGCGGGTCAGGAGGTTCCCTTTATTCTTCTTGTCAGCCATATTTCCGGGAGGTTGTATCGGTAGTTTCCGCGAAATTACTAAATTTGCATGATTACGCGAAAACAAATTTAAAAATTCGATACTGACTATGAAACCTACCCTTCTCGTCCTCGCTGCCGGCATGGGCAGCCGCTACGGCGGACTCAAGCAGATGGACGGCCTCGGCCCCCATGGTGAAACCATCATCGACTATTCCATCCACGACGCGGTGGAAGCCGGATTCGGCAAGGTTGTCTATATCGTCCGCGAGTCCTTCAAGGCCGATATGGAAAAGGCCGTCCAGGCCAAGTACGCCGGGGTCAAGACCGTCGATGGCGAGCCCCTGGAGTTCGTCTTCGTCACCCAGGAACTGAACAAGATCCCTGCCCGGTTCACCCTGAATCCCGAGCGCGTGAAGCCCTGGGGCACGGCCCATGCGGTCCTGATGGCGAAGGACGTCATCCACGAGCCGTTCGCCGTGATCAACGGCGACGACTTCTACGGCAAGGAATCCTTCCGCATCCTCGGCGACTGGTGCCGCTCCCATGCGGACACCAAGGGTCAGTACTGCATCGTGGGCTTCGAACTGGACAACACCCTGTCCGAGAACGGTACCGTCTCCCGCGGCATCTGCTCCTACGACGCCTCCGGCAACCTCACCGACATCGCCGAGCACCTGGAGATCGGCCAGGAAGCCGACGGCATCGTCTATGGCAACAACTCCGTCACCGGCGAGAAGCATGTGGTCCTGGACGCCAAGGCCCTGTGCTCCATGAACATGTGGGGCTTCACCCCGGACTACTTCGCCCTGAGCGAGGCCATCTTCGAGCAGTTCCTGGAGGTCAACATCAACGAACCCAAGAAGGAGTACTACATCCCCTACGCCGTGGACTGCATCATCAAGTCCGGCCAGGGTTCCTGCGAGGTCCTGTCCACCCCGTCCCACTGGTTCGGCGTGACCTTCAAGGAGGACCGTCCGGGCGTCGTGGCGAAGTTCGCCCAGCTCGTCGCGGACGGTGTGTATCCCAGCCCGCTCTATTGATTTCCCAACCATAGCACTCCCCATATGGCACGCAGAATCAAGAATTACGACCTCTATTCCGGCCACGCCTGGTACGTACCCGGCGTGAAAGGGATGTTCGGCCTGGTCGGCTGGTTTCTTCTCGGCGCCCTGCTGGGCGCCGTCGTCCAGAGCATCATGGGCCTGTTCATGTCGCAGCAGGCCATCCTCGACTACGGCATGATCGTGGTGTATCCGCTCCAGTTCCTGCCGGCCATGGTCTATGCGGCGAACCAGAGCCGCAAGAACATGCTCTTCGATCCCGGTTACCAGCTGGACAACAGGCACTTCGGACAGTACGGCATGGGCATCATGATCCTCGTGACCGTCCTGATGACCTTCGCCTCCATGTTCGCGTTCGACCTGCCGAACTACTGGAACATGCAGCTCACGAACCAGTCCTCCATCCTGGCCAAGGCCTATGAGATGTTCATGGAAATCATGAAGCAGATGACCGGCGGCGTGTTCTGGTCCTCCTTCCTCGTGGTCGCCATCTTCGCGCCCATCTTCGAGGAGTGGCTGTGCCGGGGCATGGTCCTCCGCGGTCTCCTCACCAAGATGAAACCGGTCTGGGCCATTGTGATATCGGCGCTCTTTTTCGCCGTCATCCACGCCAATCCCTGGCAGGCGCTGAACGCCTTCCTGATCGGCCTGCTGATGGGATATGTCTATTACAAGACGGGTTCCCTGATCCTCACGATGGTCATCCATTTCGTAAACAACGGAACGGCAGTCATCCTCTCCAACATCGAGAGCCTGAAGGACTACGAATACATGATCGACATGATGGACAGGGGCACCTACTACACCGTCGTCGCCGTCAGCGTCATCATCCTCGCCGCCTGTCTCTGGCTCTTCTCCCGCATCCGGGTGGAAAACCCTTGGGGCAACATCGACCGCATCCCGCCGGCCGACGAAGCGGTCACCGTCGAATCGGAGCCTAGCGAAGAATAGTTTCACAAACCCTTTCCGCTTCGGAGAGGGTTTCTTTTTTGCCCACATCGACCAGGCGGAAGTCCGGGGGGACGGCGGCATAGACGGGATAATCGGCGCAGGCGCGGAGGTAGAAGTCCACGATGGAGAAGCGGTCGCCGAAGCCGTACCGGTCAAAGGCGTCGAAGATGGCCGGGGAGATCAGGTGGATGCCGGCGAAGGCGAGCTTGCGGCACCGGTCCGGGTCGATGTCCGGGAACGGACTGCGGACCTCGCCGGTGGCGATGTTGGACCATCCCCTGAGCCGGTTGTCCCCGTCGAACAGGAAATACCGCTGCGTCTTCCGCTCGCTCACCACCAGCGTCGCCAGTGCCTCGGGCCGGTGTTGTTCCCGCAGCCACGGCAAATCCAAGTTGCTGACAATGTCCACGTTATGGACGAGGAAGGGTTCTTCTCCTGTCAGCAGATGCTTCGCAAAGCGAATCCCCCCGCCCGTCTCCCGCAGGAAGTCCCGCTCGTCCGAGACGGAGATGCGGGCGCCGAAATCATGGGAGTGCAGGTAGTGGATGATCTGGTCCGGGAAATGATGGACATTCACGACAAGGTCGTCGTAGCCCGCCGCCACAAGCTTGGTAATCACGTGGTACAGCAGCGGCTGCCCGCACACGGGCACGAGTGCCTTGGGCATCGTATCCGTGATGGGTTTCAGGCGGGTTCCCAGCCCCGCGGCAAAGATCATCGCTTTCATAGCCATTGTTCAATTCCGCGCTCCCGGTGAATCAGGTGCAATTTCACGGGGTACTTGGCGACGAGGTGCTCGGCGAGATGCTGGGCGCTGTAGGCGGAACGGTGCTGCCCGCCGGTGCAGCCGAAACTGACCTGCAGGTGCGTGAAGCCGCGCTCGAGGAAACGCTCCACGTGCGCATCGACCAGGGCATAGACATGGTCCAGGAACCGGAGGATTTCACCGTCCTCTTCCAGGAACCGGATCACGGGTTCATCGAGGCCGGTGAGTTGCTTGAACCGCTCGTACTTTCCCGGATTGTGCACGCTCCGGCAGTCGAACACGTACCCTCCCCCGTTCCCCGATGTATCCTCAGGAATGCCTTTCTTGAAGGAAAAACTGTACACGGTCACGGTCAGGGGCGATCCGGAGGAGGGGGTGTTCTTTTCCAAACCTGTGGCCACCCTCGGCCGCATTAGAGGGAGGGGCCCGCCGCTTGCGGTGGGAGGGACGGAGCAATCTTTGATTGCGGAGGGTTTGGAAAAGAATACCCCCTCCGGAGAAAGGTCGCCTCCACAAAGCTTGGCAAGAACTTCAGACAGGTAGGGATAGTCATTGAACGGCAGAAGGGACTTGACGATGGCGAGGGCCGGGGGGATGCTGTCGGCAAAAGACTTCTTGCCTTCCCAGAGACCGCGGTAGCCGTAGCAGCCGAGGACCTGGAGCATCCGGAAGAGGATGAAGAGGCGGAGGCGCTCCCGGAAATGGGCTTCGTCCACAGGCCCATAGGCGCGGAGGGCGTCCAGGTACACCTGCAACAGTTCTTCGCGCAGGGACTCCGGATAGCGGGCGCGGGCCTGCCAGAGGAAAGAGGCCACGTCGTAGTAAACGGGTCCCCTGCGGCCGCCCTGGAAGTCGATGAAATACGGTTCCCCGCTCACCAGCATCACGTTGCGGGCGTTGAAGTCCCGGTACAGGAAGGTGTCCGACGGTTCGGCCAGAAGGTCCTCTTTCAAGCGGTCGAAGTCGTCCTGCAAAAGGACCTCATTGAACTCCAAGCCCGTGAGTTTCAAGAAGTCGTACTTGAAATAGTTCAGGTCGAAGTCCACCATCCGGGCATCGAACGACGGCTGCGGATAACAGACGGAGAAATCCAGCCCGCGCGCGCCCTCGACCTGGATCTTCGGGAGGGCGGCGAGGGTCTTGCGCAGCAGCGCGACCTCGTCGGGACGATACGTTCCTTTGGCACGTCCGCCGGCCAGGGCATCATACAAGATGGTCGATCCCAGGTCCTCCTGCAGGTAGCAGAGTCCATCGACAGCCACCACCTTCGGGACGTTGATTCCCTTGTCGGCAAAGTGCCGGTCGATGGTAAGGAACGCCCGGTTCTCATCGGCATCGGTCCCTTCCAATCCGATCAGCGTCCGCCCGTCGGCTCCGGTGAGCCGGTAATACCGCCGGTGCGAAGCCGACTCGGTAAGCGGCACCATGGACGCCGGCGCCGACCCGGTATATTGTTCGAACAGTGATTCCAGTGACATATTATGCAAAAGTAATTATTCTTATCTTTGCAAGCAAATGACGAAACGATGAAAAGGATCCTGTTCAGCCTGCTGGTCGCCACCCTGTCGGCCATCGGATGCAAAGCGCAGCCGATGCAGACGGTATACGAACCCGTCCGGTTCGAGGACGGGACGGCCGTGAGCGGCGATGCGGCGGCCGACAGCCTGTTCGCGCAGGACCGCTTCCTCACGGACACGACCTTCACGGACAAGGGCGACACGGTTTTCGTCCTACGCCATACCAGCGCCTATGTGCGGATGCAACTGGAAGGCCTGCCCGCCGGAGCAGAGCGCATCCTGCTGGTGCCGATGGAAGGCACCGTGACGGAGATTCCCGTGAGCGGCCCGGACACGGAGCCGCTGGTCCTGTGGCAGGCCCGGGAGCCCGGCGGATGCCCGGCAGCGGCCGCAGTCCCCGTCGCGCCGGACGGCCGCCTCTGGTCCGCCCGCCTCACCGGCAGGAATATGCAGCCCGGCACCGCCTACCGGTGGGACGCCACCTTCCTGCCTCCGGAAGCCCCGGCGTCGGGGCTCCGGGCCACGCCCCTGCCGCAGACGCTTCTGGACATCGACCCCGGCGAGTATTCCGGCATCGCCTGGCTTGGCGGAAACCAGTATGCGGTCGTGGACGACAACCTGAAGGGCGGCGGGATCCTCCGGTTCTCCATCCCCATCGACCCGGACGGGAACGTGGGCACGGTCCGGATGCAGGCCGCACCGGGGACGGCGGCGGCCACCGGCAAGAAGCGGGACACCGAGGGCATCGCCTTCGTTCCCTCGACGAACACCCTGTACACCACCTCCGAAAAGCTCCAGGAAATCCGCGGTTACGACCTGAACGGGAATGAGAGCGGTACGGAGCTGCAAGTCCCTGCCGACCTGAAAGGAATCGATAACAACCGGGGATTCGAGGCGCTGACCTACAACGAAAACACCGGCCTGTTCTGGACCACGACGGAAGCGCCGCTCAAAGCCGACACCTTCCTTCCGCGGATCCTCCGCCTGCAGAGCTTCGACCGGGACGGAAAGCCCGCCGGACGGTATCTGTACCAGACCGGAGAGCCGGTGCAAACCAGCGAAAACACAGTTGCTTACGTCTTTGGCGTACCGGCCCTGACGGCCCTGGACGACGGTCGCCTGCTGGTGCTGGAACGGGAGGTCTATGTCCCCAAGGGAAGCCTCTGGGAAAAGCTCCGGGGCGCCTTCACGGACATCCGCATCTACGTCGTGGACCCCTCCGGCGACAGCGCCGGCATCCTCCGGAAATCGCTCCTGTGCTCCTTCTCCACCGGCGCCCTGAACCTCGCGAACTTCGAGGGCATGTGCCTCGGCCCCACGCTGGCCGACGGCCGCCGGACGCTCGTCCTCATCGCCGATTCCCAGAAAGGCTCGGGCGGACTGACGAGCGAATATGTGAAGGTCATCCTGCTGGGGGACTAGAAGGCCATGTTCATGGCGGCGCGGGAGGCGCGCTGGCTGTGGGCGGCGTTCATCTTGCCGAAGTTCCATTTCACACCCAGGAGGACATACCGGCCCAGGACCAGGCGGTAGGTGTCTTCCTCGTAGTTCGCCGTCACGTTGTGGTAGCGGCTGCGGGTCTGGTTCAGGAGATCGTTCGCCGTCAGGCTGATGTTGAAAGCGCCCACGTTCTTGGAAACCGACACGTTCCACTTCAGTTCCGGGTCGTTGAATCCGGCCGAATAGCCCTGATGCAGCGCATAGATGACCAGGGAACTCAGTTCGAACTGATGAGGCGTCCGGTACTCGGCATTCAACATCAGGTTCTCGTCGAAGGTTTTCCGGTTGACGGACGCGTCCAGGGAATAGCGGGCGATACCGCTTCCTGCATTCACGCCGGCATTCAGCGAAACCGGGTCCTTTTCGTAGTTCAGATAACCGCTTACACGCGTACTGAAACTCCGGGTCGTACTTTCCCGGAATCCGCTCCCGCCACTGTAGAAGCGGCTTCCGGAGGCGTCTTCTCCCCAGAATTCACCCATGAAGGCAGCATAGTCGAACGCATCCGTCCGGATGCCGGGCAGCGCCCCCGTCGCCTGGTAGGAAGTCCCGCTGGAATAGCCGAAGTCGAAGGAGGCGATCATCGACCAGTGCTTCTCCTTTCCGAAAGGCTTCGAATAGCTGAGATAGGCCGATGCCGACAGGGACGGCTTCCGGACATTGACCGGAACGGCGTACAGGATGCCGTCGGCGTCATACCACTGGGCGGAGGTGACGGGGTTCCGGTTCATCGTGGCATTCAGGTACACCATGACCATGGAGAAAGTCTTCGGGTCGTTCCGATACCAGCTGAGGGAGCCATAGGTGTAGCTGTACGGTTTGAGGTAGATGTTGCCGGCCGACAGGCGCGTCGGGTTGGAGACGTTCAGCACCGGCAGCATCTGGTCCCGGGAAGGGGCCCGGGTGGCACCGCTTACCGTCATGTTGAACGTGTTCGTTCCCCGGGAAGAGCGGAGCCGGACGGTCGGAGTCGCATACCAGGTCCATTCCCCCACGCCGGTCGTGTCGGCGATGCCGAAACTCCGCGACCAGTTCTCGTCCAGCATCCCATGCACCCGGGCCCCCAGGGTCACCCAGTTGTTCTTCCCCCACTTGTACTGGAGGGTGGCATCGTAGATGTTGTCCAGCTGACGGGTACGGGTTTCCGAGGAATAATAGTCATTGTGGCCGGCGGCATCGGCGGCATCCCTCAGGCTGGACCGCCGGGTCGCATCCAGTTCCCCCATGGCAGAGAAAGTGAATCTCTCGCCGATGGGTTCCGTGAACCGGACCGAGCCCGCGCCCATGTACCGGTCGCCCGTCTGGTCATAGTGCAGCTGCCGCGAAACCTGCGACGTTCCCACGGTAGTCAGGGAGCGCTCGTCGCTGGAACCGTCCGTGGCGTCGATGGCGGCCCGGTAGCCCAGGTTGAGGTTGCGGCCGTCCTTTCCCCAGAGGTCCCGGAACACAAGGTCCCCGGACAGGGAGCCGTTCCTCGACCGGCTGCCGGAATAGGCCGACTGCTCCGACCGGTTCACCGCCGTCCCTTCCCGGGAGGTGGCCGATGTGCCGGACGACCAGGTATCGTTGTCGGAATAGGTGAATCCCGGCCGGAAATGGAACCAGACCTTTCCCTTCTCCTTCTTCAGTTCCAGGCTGGAGGCGAAACTGTTGCCGAAGCCGCGGGAGGCATTTTCCGTTTCGGAAAGGAGGTCGCCCTCCGCCTGCCAGGTCGTGCGGGCGGCGCGGTCACCCCCGCGGGTGTCGTTGTACTTGTAATTGGCCATCACGGCCGTTTCCGTGTCCTTGATCCGGTTCGTAGTGGCATTGACCCCCAGCTGGGCGAAATCCGAAAGGCCACCGCCCATGGTCGTGCGCGTTCCGTCCTCCGAGACCATGATGACGACCCCTCCGTCATTGATGTTCTGCAGGTTGGCAATTCCGGTCACCTGGTCCTTCTCGGAGTAGGCCGACACCAGGGCATTGGCGCTGTACAGGAAGCCGCGGTCGTCCCGGAGCTCCCCTTCCTTTTCCGGGACCAGCGTGGTACCGCCCTTGGCGGAAAGGTTTCCGAACCAGCCTTGCTCATACTCTTTCTTGAGCACGACGTCCATCACTTTCTCCTTGGAACCGTCCTGCAGGCCCGTGGCGCGGGTGCTCTCGCTCTCCCGGTCCACGACCCGGATCTTGTCCACGACGGCGGCCGGCAAGTTGTTCAGCGCGGCCGACTTGTCATTGAAAAAGAACGTCTTGCCGCCCACGGTGATCTTGTCCACGGCTTCGCCGTTGACCTTCACCGTCCCGTCGTCCCCCACCTCGATGCCGGGCATCTTCTTGAGCAGGTCCTTGAGCATGGCGTTGGAGCCCACCTGGAAGGACGAGGCGTTGTACTCCAGCGTATCCTGCTTGATGGTCACGGGATTGCCCTTATCCGTCACCACGGCGGCGTCCAGGAAATGCTCGTCCACGACGAGACGGATCGTGCCCAGGTCCTCCCGGCGCTCCCGGAAATACCGGTTTTTCACGACCGGCCGGTAGCCCATCATCTCCACATGGAGGATATAGCGGCCCACCGGGACGTCCTCGAGTTTCGCCTTCCCTTCCGGATCGGTAAGGGTGAAGTTCGTGATGGTGGTGTCCTTGTCCGGAACCACGTAGAACGAGGCGTAGGGGACGGGCTCATTGGAAAGCGAGTCCACGACGGTCGCATGGATCTCCGACAGGCGCGTCGCCCACATGTTGTCGTTCAGCACGACTACCTGGGCACGCAGGCCGAGACAGGCCAGCACGGCGCAGGCCGACAGCAGCAGTCTTTTCATTTCGGATGATTCTCAATTTGTTCGATGAGGCCCTTCAGGTCCTCCAGGGACAGTTTTTCCTCCTCCACGAAGGCGGAGACGAGGGCCCGGTAGGAGTTCCCGAAGTACTTGTCCACGAGGTTCGCCACCGACCCGCGATGGTACTGCTCCTTCGTGATGAGCGGATGATATTGATAACTGGTTCCGAACGCCGCATGGCCCAGGAATCCTTCGCTCTCCAGGATCCGCACCATTGTGCTCAGGGTATTGAAATGGGGCTTCGGATCGTTGTAACGCTCCCGCAGTTCCCGCACGAACATGGGCCCGTTCTCCCAGAACAGGTCCATGATCTCTTCTTCCTTTCTTGTCAGCCTTTTCATCTTTCGATCGTTTATCGGCAGCAAATATAACTAAAAGTTTCGTTTATAAAACTAATTTTTATAGTTTAATTTTTCGGATTGACAGGGCCGATGAATCCTAAGGACGCACGTTTTCCCGGCCCGGACAGCCTATCAAGCCGGGATTTTTCTTATCTTTGTGGATGCCCGCTGCGGGCGACCACAAAACAACAGACACACATGGACAAACTGAACACAGCCTATTGCTCCGACAAGTACCAGTACACGATGGGAAAGTCGTACCTGGAATGCGGCAAGGACAAGGAAATCGCCACCTTCAACCTGTTTTACCGGAAAGCCCCCGAGAACAACAACTGGGCCGTGGTGAGCGGCACGGAGGAGGTTCTCGAAATGGTACAGAGACTCGGTTCGGAGCCGGAGGAGTTCTATGAGAAATTCCTGCCCGGCGATGACTACAAGGAGTTCCGCAAGTATCTGAGCACCATGAAGTTCACCGGCGCCGTGTACTGTATGCGCGAGGGTGAGATCGCGTTCCCGACGCAACCCATCGTCACCGTCGTGGCACCCATGATCCAGGCCCAGGTGCTGGAGACCCCCATGCTGTGCATCCTCAACCACCAGATGGCCGTCGCGACCAAGGCCTCCCGCGTGTGCCGCGCCACCGACCGTCCCGTCTCCGAGTTCGGTTCCCGGCGTGCCCATGGGCCCTGGGCGGCCGTCTATGGCGGAAAGGCCGCACAGATCGCCGGCTGCGCCAGTTCGTCGAACATCCTCACCGGCGCCTTCAACGGCGTTCCGTCCACCGGCACGATGGCCCACAGTTTCGTGACGGCCTACGGCAGCACGGTCCAGGGCGAGTACGAGGCCTTCTGCGACTACATCCGCACCCACCGGGGCGAGAACATCATCCTCCTGATCGACACGTACGACACCCTCAAGTGCGGGGTCAAGAACGCCATCCGCGCTTTCCGCGACTGCGGCATCTCCGACGGCTACGGGCCGGGCTACGGCATCCGCCTGGACAGCGGCGACCTCGCCTACCTGTCCCAGGAAGTCCGCCGCGTCCTGGACGCCCACGGGCTGCGCAAGTGCAGGATCTTCGCGACCAACAGCCTGGACGAGTACCTGATCACGGACCTCGAGCGCCAGGGCGCCTGCATCGACAGCTACGGCGTGGGCGACGCCATCGCGACCTCCAAGGCGGCCCCCTGCTTCGGCAATGTCTATAAGCTCGTGCAGATCGGCGACCAGCCCGTCCTCAAGCGCTCCGAGGACAAGATCAAGCTCATCAACCCGGGCTTCCAGATCACCTGGCGCATCAGCGCCCTGGATTCCGCCAAAGGCAACAAGATTGACGGTTACGTGTTCAAGGCCGATGTCACCTGCCTCCGCGGCGACGCCATGGACCTGGCCATCCAGAAGGGCGAGACCATCACCGTCCGCGACGAGTATGACTCCTTCAAGTACAAGACCTTCGAGGCCGGCGAATATGAGGCCCGTCCGCTCCAGCACCAGGCCATCGAGGGCGGCAAACGCGTGGTCCCCAAGCACACCCTGATGGAAAAGAAGGCGTTCTTCAAGGACAACCTGCACCACTTCTCCCCCGCCGAGACCCGTCTGATCAACCCCCACTACTACAAGGTCGATATTTCCGACGCCCTCTACGACACCAAGATGCGCCTGATCGATGACCTGGTGAAGCAGATCCGCGAATTCGAAATCGACTGACCCATGAAAGACAGCGCACTGGTGGTCGTGGACATGCTCTACGACTTCATCGACGGGAGCATGGCGTGCCAGGGGGCCGATGGGGCCGTCGCGGGCACGCTCAAGGCCATCGACCGACTCACCGCCGGGACGGACACCGACGAGTCGGGGGTCCATTCCACCTACCCGATCCTCTTCGTGCGGGACCATCATCCCGCGGACCACTGCTCGTTCACGGAGCAGGGCGGTCCCTGGCCGCCGCACTGCGTCCAGGGCACCCACGGGGCCGATGTCCATGAAGCCCTCCTCCCCTATGTGAAGGAGGACCTCACCTTCTTCAAGGGCGAGGATCCGGCGAAGGAGCAGTACAGCGGCTTCGAGGTGAGCGTCCTCGCCGACGCCCTCGCCTGGGTCGATGCCCAGGGCCACGAAGAGGCCCTCAAGGCCATGGACGAGGAAGGCATCCATTTGATTTGACGACCAAGGAAGGCCGGCACGCAGGCTCCGGCCGGCATCGACACCCTAATAAGCCGGCCGGAGCCTGTGTGTCGGCCGTATCGAGATGACAGACGTTTTCGAAGGACTGAACAGCCGCCAGAGGGAGGCCGTGACCACGACGGAGGGAAGGATCCGCGTCGTGGCGGGGGCCGGTACGGGAAAGACGAAGGCGCTGACGCACCGGTATGCGTACCTGGTGAACGTCGTGGGCATCGACCCGGCCAACATCCTGTGCCTCACGTTCACGAACAAGGCGGCGGCCGAGATGCGGCAGCGCATCGCGGGGATGGTGCACAGCGGAGACTACAACGACTTCGTGTGCACGATCCACGGCTTCTGCGTCAAGTTCCTGAGGAAAGAAATCTACCGCATCGGCTTCCCCAAGGGATTCACCGTCCTGGACGAGGAAGACAGCAAGGCCATCGCGAAGCAGGCGATGGACGAGATGGGCATCAAGCGCACGGAGAAGACCGTCCGGCAGTTCCTGGACGCCGTGTCCATCGACAAGGCCCTGAACGGGTACATCCCCGCCTACATGCTCCCGGGGGCGAAGGTCACCGATGAGATGCGCCGGTCCTCCCGCCTCGCGGGGTACGTGAGCCGGCAGATGAAGCACTACGCCCTGGACTTCGACGACCTGATGAATGTCACCAAATACATCCTGGACCGCTTCCCGGAGGCCTGCGAATGGTGGCAGAACAACCTGAACTACATCATGGTGGACGAGGCGCAGGACTGCAACCTGGACGACTGGGACCTGGTGGAGCGGCTCGCGGCGAAACACCGGAACCTCTTCATCGTGGGCGACCCGGACCAGGCCATCTATGAATGGCGGGGCGCCCGCCCGGACCTGTTCGTCCAGTTCGCGGCCGACAAGACCGTCATCCTGGACGAGAACTACCGGTCCACGCCCAAGATCCTGGACATCGCCAACAGCATCATCGCCAACAACCGGAACCGCATCCCCAAGGACCTGTTCACCCGGAAAGCGGAAGGTCCCGCGGTCATCCATTTCCACGGCAAGTCCGAGAAGGAGGAGATGGACTGGATCGTCGCCCGGATCCGGCAGCTCGTGGACGGCGGCGCCCGGGTCGGCGACATCGCCCTCCTGTACCGCAGCACCTACCAGTCCCGCGCCCTGGAGCAGGCCCTGCTGAACGCCCGCATCGAATACACCGTCTGGGGCGGCACCCGCTTCTTCGAGAGGAGGGAGATCAAGGACGCCCTGTCCTACCTCCGCCTCGTGAACAACCAGGACGACGACCTCGCCTTCGAGCGCATCGTCAACGTTCCCTCCCGCAAGCTGGGCAAGAAGTTCCTGGACACCCTCCGGGACGACGCCGCGGCGGACGGCGTATCCCTCTTCAGCGCCCTCCAGATCCGGGACGGCTACGGGAAACCTGCCGCCCGGGCCTTCGTGGACCTCATCGAAGACGCCAAGGCGTATGCGCTGGAAAACCGCGTCAGCGACCTCCTGGACCGCCTCCTGGACCGCTCCGGCCTCAAGCAGGCCATCCGCGAGGACCAGGACGAGGACCGGCTCGAGAACCTGGACGAGCTCCTGTCCTCCATCAAGTTCTACGAATCCGTCCGCACCCCGGAGGAGTCCACCCTCGCCGACTACCTGCAGGACATTGCCCTGTACACCAACGACGACCACCGCAAGGATGTCCCCGCCCTCAAGATGATGACCATCCACCAGGCGAAGGGCCTGGAGTTCCCGTACGTATTCATCACCGGTCTGTCCGAGGGCATCTTCCCGAATCTCCGCACCATCCGCGAGTACAAGAAAAACGGCGAGGAGGAGGAGCGGCGGCTCATGTACGTCGCCGTCACCCGGGCGGAGAAAGCCCTGTTCCTCACCGAATCGGAAGGGTTCAACATCTCCACGAAGATGAACAAGTACCCCTCCCGCTTCCTCGCGGAAATCAAGCGGGAAATGGTTGTGGTCGAGGGCGTTATACCCGAAGATCTGTGGCGTGGGACCCGGAACCTCATCCACGTGCTGGACGAGGAGTTCGACCCGCACCGGCCCATCGACATCGACAGCATCGACTTCTCCGCCGACCGGGCGGAGCTGCAGAGTCCCTTCCACATCGGCGACGCCGTCACGCACCCCGTCTTCGGCGAGGGCGTCATCCGCGCCGCGAACAAGGAATGGACCACTTTCGAGGTGGAATTCGCCGACGGAAAGGTCCGGAGCCTCAGGGCTGCGTTCATCCGGCTCGCAGACTTGCCGGAATCGGAATAAAATTTGTATCTTTGTAGGTTAGAAACAATGTGTTGGAATTAATACAACAAAAACGATATGCTTTTCAATCTTTTGCAGACAGACACCCTCGCCGGAGCCGCCTCGGAGGCGCTTGACCAGGTGACCGCCGCTCCTGCGGCTCAGCCTACCGAAATGAGCGAGAGCCTCTTTTCCATGTTCACGATGGGCGGTCCCCTCATGTGGGTCCTCCTGGCCCTCTCCATCCTGGCGATCTACCTGATCGGCCGCAAGTGGTGGGTCATCAAGCAGGCCTCCAAGATCGACCCGAACTTCATGAACGACATCCGCGACTACATGAACCAGGGCAAGACCAAGTCCGCCGTCACCCTGTGCCGGAAGTATGACAACCCGGTCGCCCGCATGGTCGAGACCGGCATCCACCGCCTGGGCCGTCCGATGAACGACATCCAGTCCGCCATCGAGAACACCGGCAACATCGAGGTCGCGCGCCTGGAGAAGGGCTTGCCGATCCTCGCCACCATCGCCGGCGGCGCCCCGATGATCGGTTTCCTGGGCACCGTCCTGGGCATGGTCAAGGCCTTCTTCAACATGTCCAAGGCCGGCAACAACATCGACATCACCCTCCTCAGCGACGGCATCTACACCGCCATGCTCACCACCGTGGGCGGCCTGATCGTGGGCATCATCGCCTACTTCGGCTACAACTGGCTCACCTCCAAGGTCTCCGACCTCGTCTATAAGATGGAGAGCTCCACGATGGAATTCGTCGATATCGTCCTTCACGAACCCGGAGAGGAATAGTCTATGGCACTGAAGAGAAACACACGGGTGGACGCGTCGTTCTCGGTATCCTCGATGACGGATATCGTGTTCCTCCTGCTGATCTTCTTCCTGGTGACCTCCACGCTCATCAACCCGAATGCCCTCAAGCTCCTCCTCCCGAAGAGCACGGGCCAGATCGGAGCGAAGGCCACCGTGAGCGTCAGCATCAAGGACTGGGGCGACGACACCTACACCTACCACATCAACGGGAACCAGACCCCGGCCACTTACGAAGAGGTGGAAGACGGGCTGATCGAGCTCCTTTCCTCCGAAGAGGACCCGACCTTCTCCATCTTCTCCGACCAGAGCGTCCCCGTGGGCGAAATCGTGGGCATCATGAACATCGCCAAGCGGAACCACTACAAGGTGATCCTGGCGACCCAGCCCGAATAAGCGATGCAGCCGTATCTCCGCTCCAGACAGACTGAGGACAGGCGGGCCCGGTGGACGGGTCTCGCGGCCACCGTGGCGATCCACGTCCTGGCCCTCGTCTTCTGCCTGACCGCCGGGCTCAAGTACCTGGATCCCCCGCCGCCGGAAACCAGTTTCCTCCTCGATTTCGAAGAGGAGCTGCAGGAGCCGGAGAAGCCGGTGGAGACCAAGGTGGGCCGGCAGCCCCAGGCGGAGGAAGTGGACCTTTCCAAGGAGGTGGAGCTGGTGCAGAAGGCCGAGTCGCCGCATGTCAACGACCGGCCCAACAAGACTCCGGCGACCAAGCAGAACGACCACGGCGACGTGGAAGTTCCCGCCCCGCCGCAGAAGGAGGAGCCCAAACTGGATCCCCGCGCCTCGTTCCCCGGCATGAGCCAGAAGGATGACAAGGCCACGGCGCCGCACAGCGCCTCCGAGGCCTCCGAAGGGTTCAAGGCCGGCCAGCCCGACGGCAACACCAAGGAAGGCCGCACCGAAGGAGCCGCCAATGCACACCTGAAGGGCCGCAACGTCGTGGGCACCCTGCCCAAGCCTTCCTACAACGCCCAGTTGGAAGGCATCGTCGTGGTCCAGGTGAAAGTGGACCAGTACGGCAACGTGACCGAGGCCATCCCGGGCGTGGAAGGCACTACGGTCACGGACAAGTCCCTCTGGAGCGCCGCCCGCGCCGCCGCGATGAAGGCCCACTTCAACATGAGCGCCGACGCCCCGGTCCTCCAGACCGGAACCATCACTTACAAGTTCAAACTGCAATAACAGGAGCATATCCCTTTACAATGACGGGATGTCATTGATCATTCATTATTTATAAAGACCCCGTGAGGGGCAGAAAACCATGGAAGAAAAGAAGAAGGGCACCCGTGCCCATTTCACCAGGAGGCCTGCCGAAGGCCGCGCAGAGAAAGTGGAATACGGCCGCCGCGAAGGCGGATACCGCCCACATCGGGAAGGCGAATTCAAGCCCCGCGCTGAACGCGCCTACAGCACAGACTACAGCACCAGCCGTTCCTTCGACTCCGAGGAAGCGCCGAAGCCCCGCGCCTACAGCCGTCCGCAGGGCGAACGCCGTCCTTACGGCGAGCGTCCCCAGGGCGAGCGCAGGACCTACGGCAGCAAGCCGGCCGGCGAACGCCGTTCCTACGGCGACCACAAGCCCGCCGGAGAGCGCAAGGCCTACGGCGAAGGACGTCCCTACGGCGAGAACAAGCCCTACGGCGAGCGTCCCCGCAAGTCCGGTTACGGCAAGCCCACCTTCGGCGCCAAGCCCGGCCGCAAGCCTTACCAGAAGCGTTCCAGCGCCGACGAGGGCATGAGCGAGATGCTCAGCCGCAAACCTCAGGTGTCCGGCGGCGCCTGGTCCGACGACGATACCGCGAAGACTCCGATCAAGGAGGTCGTCCGCCTGAACAAATACATCGCCAACTCCGGCGTCTGCTCCCGCAGGGAGGCCGACACGCTCATCCAGAGCGGCGTCGTCACCGTGAACGGGGAGGTGGTCACCGAGCTGGGCACCAAGGTCAACATCCTTACCGACGACATCCGTTTCAACGGACAGCGCCTCAAGGGCGAGGAGAAGGTGTACATCGTGATGAACAAGCCCAAGGGCTATGTCACCACCGCGAGCGACCCGCACGCGGAGAAGACCGTGATGGACCTCCTCAAGGGATGCCCCACCCGCGTGTTCCCCGTGGGCCGGCTGGACAAGAACACCACCGGCGTGCTGATGTTCACCAACGACGGCGAGATGGCCGAGCGCCTCACCCACCCGTCCTACAACAAGAAGAAGATCTACCAGGTGGTCCTGGACCATCCCCTCACCGACGAGGACAAGGAGAAGGTCCTCGCCGGCATCGAACTCTCCGACGGTGTGATTGCGGCCGATGAGCTCGAGTTCATCGACCAGCGCGACCACCGCCAGCTGGGCATCGAGATCCACTCCGGCAAGAACCGGATCGTCCGCCGCATCTTCGAGTCCATGGGCTACGAAGTGAAGGCCCTGGACCGCGTCTATTTCGCCGGCCTGACCAAGAAGGGTCTCAAGAAGAGCGATTGGCGCTACCTGACCGAGGGCGAGGTGAACATCCTGAAGATGGGGGCGTACGTATAATGGGACACAAGGCTGGCTTTGTAAACATCATCGGCAACCCCAACGTCGGGAAGTCCACCCTGATGAACGCCCTCGTGGGCGAGAAACTGTCCATCGTCACGGCGAAGGCGCAGACGACGCGTCACCGCATCATGGGCATCGTGAACGGGGAGGACTACCAGATCGTATATTCCGACACCCCCGGCATCCTCAAGCCCAACTACCGGCTCCAGCAGAACATGCTGGACTTCGTGGATACGGCCATCGGCGACGCGGACATCATCCTGTATGTCACCGACACGGTGGAGAAGGGCGACAAGAACGAGGCCTACATCGAGAAGCTCGCGAAGGTGGAATGCCCGGTGGTCCTCGTGATCAACAAGATCGACATCTCCACGCAGGTGAAGGTCGTCGAGCTGATGCAGTGGTGGCACGAGAAGCTCCCGAAGGCGGAGATCATCCCCGCGTCGGCCCAGGAGAAATTCAACCTGGAGAG
>JAFUDV010000042.1 GCA_017464245.1 Bacteroidales bacterium
GTGCCGATCTGCTGGATGCGGCCCTCGTTGAGGACGACGATGGTGTCGGAGAGGGTGAGGGCCTCCTCCTGGTCGTGGGTGACGTAGATGAAGGTGATGCCCAGCTTCTTGTGCATCTCCTTCAGTTCGATCTGCATGTCCTTGCGCATCTTGAGGTCCAGCGCGGCGAGGGGCTCGTCCAGGAGGAGCACCTTCGGCTGGTTCACGATGGCGCGGGCGATGGCGATGCGCTGCTGCTGGCCGCCGGAGAGGGTCTCCACGTCGCGGTCCTCGTAGTCGGACATCGCAACGAGCTTGAGCACCTTGCGGACGCGTTTCTCGATCTCGTCCTCGGGCACTTTCTTGAGCTTGAGGCCGAACGCGATGTTGTCGTACACGTCCAGGTGCGGGAACAGGGCGTAGCGCTGGAAGACGGTGTTCAGCGGACGCTCGTGCGGCGGAATGCCGGCGAGTTCCTTGCCGTCCATGAGGATGGAGCCTTCGTCCGGCTGCAGGAAGCCGGCGATCATGCGCAGGAGCGTGGTCTTACCGCAGCCCGAGGGCCCCAGGAGGGTCATGAACTCGCCGCGGCGGATATACAGGTTGATGTCCTCCAGAACCTTCTTGTCACCGAAGGACTTGGAGAGATTCTTGATCTCGATGATCTTGTCCATGGGCGTCCCCTAGAAAAGGCTGATGTTGTAGAGGACCCCGAAGGAAAGGGTGACGCAGGAAAGGGCGTGGTCGTAAGCGGTGACCGCATGGACACGGAGGTCGCGGCTGTCCCGGAGGGGGAACCAGTGCAGGGCGAGACCGCCCCACCAGCGCTTGTAGGTGATGTCCTCCACGGTGTCCAGCGCGTAGTTCTCGTATCCGGCCTTGGCGAGGATGTCGAACTTCTCGGCGGGGGACCAGGTCACGACGGGCATCAGGGTGAATCCCTTCATCAGGATGTCAACCTCGTCGCCCACGACGCTGAAGGCGTCCAGGCCGAAGGTCCAGCTGTCGAAGCTCAGGCGCTGTCCCAGCGTGAAGACGGGCTGGAACTCACCCTTGTCCACGCCCAGGGCCGTGGCGCTCCAGATGGTCTCCAGCGGGCCGTGCGTGCCCCTCCATTCGAGGGAGTAGTTGAACAGCTTGCTGGCGAAGGGACGCTCGCCGTAGGGGGACGTGGTGAACTGGAAGCTGAAGGTGTCGCCCTCGGAAGGGGTGGTGAAAGCCGCCTTGGCGCCCCACTGGTAGGAGGCGAAGTTCTGCCAGAAGCTGGAGACGAGGGCGGGATGGACTTCGAAGTCGTAGTCGTCGAACTCCAGGCCGCCGGTGGTGACCATGTCCTTGCCCAGAGTGAAGGCGAAGTTCCCGACTTCGTAAGTCAGGTAAGCCCAGTCCACCCAGTTGGTGTTGTCGGAGTAGAACGTGCTCTGGTAGAGCTGCTTCGTCGTCCCCATGACATCATGGATGGAGTCGAAGCCGGCCCAGTGGTTGCAGACGCTGAAGGAAAGGCTCTCGGTGATGTTTCCTTCGAACAGGGAATAAAGAGATGAATTGCCGAGCGTGAATTCTCCGCCTCCGCCTTTCTCGGTGGAAAGGACCGGACTAAGGTCTAATCTCGGAATAACGGACAACCCGACACCACGGCCGGAGTTGTCAGCCTCTTGTGCGGACACAAGGAAGCAAGGCAGCAACGCAGCTGCGCAAACAACCAGGAGTCTCTTCATTTCTGGAACGCATAAAAAAGTATTTGGTGAAACATATGGAAACCCAGTGAGTTTCCGGGTGCAAAAGTACAAAAAAATTATTTATAACGGGACAATAATTTGAGTTCGTTGTCCGCTTTTATCTTGTCGATGATCGCGCAGACCAGCCGGAACGTCCGGGAATCGCGGGTGTAGCTGGCCGGGGTGATGAAGTTCACGCGTCCCTGCCGGAGCAGCTTCTGCGCGACGGCGCGCTTGTGGGGGACGGCCGGGTTGAAGACGGCGATGGCGTTGCCCCCGAACATGTTCACGATCTTCATGGACGGGACGTCCGTGTCTCCGTCTCCGAAATAGATCATGTTGGTGAAGGGGATGCGCTTGGCGTCGTCGGCCCAGCTTTCGTTCACCCGCTGGGCGTCGCGGGAAGAGAAGATGCCCTTCTGGATCTTGAACAGGAACTGGGTCTTCGCGGTGAAGTCCACGGCGATGCCCGGCCATTCGGCCTCGCCGGTCTCGTCGTAGATGAAGGACCCGGCGAAGATGTGCTTGAATTCCCCGGCGATGGGGGAGCCCTCGATGATCTCCTTCAGGCCGGAGGAGTTGATGTAGTGCTCGATCTTGACGCCATGGGCCTCGCCGTACTCATTGACGTTGCGGAACCATTCCCGTACGCCGTCGAAGAGCTTGATGTCGGCGCCGTAGCGCTTGAAGTCCTCCCGGGTGAGCCGGATGCCGTTCTTCCGGGCTTCGTCGAACATCAACTTCATGTAGGCCAGGATGTTGGAAGCGTCCTGCCCCTTGGCGATGCCGTCGCTCTTGGCCCAGAACTCCTGCGGAGTCTGGCCGATGGCCTGGATGAAGCCGAACTCCTGCATGTTGCCGGGAGAGAGGGTCCCGTCGAAGTCGTAGATGAGGGCGATGATGGGTTTGCGTCTCATGGTCAGTCCATTTGTCCTGCAAAGATACGCCTTTTCGGGATTTTTTTGCTACATTTGTCCCGATGTACTAAAAATAAAACGAGAATGCCTGATTATCCGCACTATCTGCAAAGGCTCCAGGATGCGACCCGCAAGTACTGGGACAAGCCCGCCCTGAACACCATCGGCGGCGAAAGCCTGACCTACGCCCAGATGGCCACTTCCATCGCCCGTTTCCACATCATTTTCGAAAAAGCCGGCTTCAAGAAGGGGGACAAGATCGCCTTGAACGCCCGCAACGGCGCGCGCTGGGGCTTCGCCTACATGGCTGTCAACACCTATGAGACGGTCATCGTCCCGATCCTGGCGGACTTCACGCCGGAAAGCGTGATGGGCCTGGTGAACCATTCCGACTCCATCGCCCTGTTCACCAACAAGGACAAGTGGGCGAAGATGGACGCGGAGAAGATGCCCGCCCTGCGGGTGGTCTTCGACGTGGACACCTGGGACGTGCTCCTGTGCCGTGACGAAAAGATTGCCGATGCGGTTGCGCATTGGGACGGGCTTTTCGCTGAGAAGTACCCGAAGGGTTTCGGTCCGGAGGACGTGAACTATCCCACGGACAATTGGGACGACCTTTCCACGATCAACTATACCTCCGGTTCCACCGGCGACCCCAAGGGTGTCATGCTCACCTACCGGAACTTCTGCGCCAATGTGGACTACAGCCAGCGTCATGTCCCGGCCGGCGACAAGATGGTCTCCATGCTCCCGATGGCCCACATGTACGGCCTGGTGATCGAGTTCATCTATCCCCTGTGCAACGGCACGTCCATCTACTGGCTGGGCAAGGCTCCGACCCCGGCGACGCTCATGAAGGCCTTCGCCGACGTGAAGCCGTACCTGCTGATCACGGTCCCGCTCGTCATGGAGAAGATCTATAAGTCCAAGATCAAGCCCATGCTGGACAAGCCCCTCATCCGGATCGCCCTCAAGATCCCCGGCCTGAACAACATCATCTACAAGAAGGTCCGCGAAGGCCTCCTTGCCGCGTTCGGCGGCAACGTGCAGGAGTTCATCATGGGCGGCGCCGCCCTGAACCCGGAGGTGGAGCGCGTGTTCAAGAAGATCAAGTTCCCGTACCTCGTGGGCTACGGCATGACCGAGGCCTGCCCGCTGCTGGCCTATGAGCACTGGACCAAGTACGTGGCCGGCTCCTGCGGCAAGGCCGTGGATGTGGCTGAGGTCCGCATCGACTCCGACGACCCGCAGCATGTCGTGGGCGAGATCCAGGCCCGCGGCGAGAACATCACCATCGGCTATTACAAGAATCCGGAGGCTACGGCCAACGCCTTCACCGAGGACGGCTGGCTCCGTACCGGCGACCTGGGCATCATCGATGCCGAGGGCAACATCTTCATCCGCGGCCGTTCCAAGAACATGATCCTGGGCCCTTCCGGCCAGAATATCTATCCGGAGGAGCTCGAGGCGGTGGTGAACAACCAGCCGTTCGTGCTGGAGTCCGTAGTCGTGGACCGCGGCGGCAAGCTTGTCGCCCTGGTGTTCCTGGATGAGCAGGCCGTTGCCAAGTCCCTCCTGGATCCGGAGGCGAAGGCGGAGATTCCCGAGAACATCCGCCGCGGCGCGAACCGACAGTTCCCCGCCTACAGCCAGATTGCCAAGGTGGAACTGATGGACAAACCTTTCGAGAAGACTCCGAAGATGTCCATCCGCCGCTTCCTTTATAAGTAAAAAAAGCTATGAAAAGACTGATGATTGCACTGCTGGCGCTCGGCATCGCCGTCCCGGCACTGAACGCCCGCCCGGGCATTGAAAAGTATCCTCAGACGGAAGTTTCGGCTTCCTGGTCCTTCTATCCGCGCGTCGCGGCCGGTGAGTTCCTGGACGGGCACCGGGAAGCGATCACGGGCGGCCGCTTCACCGAGAAGGCGGTCCAGGGCAACCAGATCCACTGCTCCGGCCTCTATACGGCCGAGGTCGGGTTCAAGCTCAAGAGCTGGTTCACGCTGGGCATCCAGGTCTCCGGCGCCTCCTTCTGGGCGGATTCCATGAATTCCCAGGAACGGATCAAGGGTACGGCCCTGTATCTGCTGCCGACGGCCCGTTTTACCTACGTGCGTTCCGACCTGATCAAGATGTATTCCGGCGTCGGATTCGGCCTCGGCCTGCAGAACGGATTCTCCGCCGAGCAGAGCGTCTATGCCGGTATCGGCGGCGCGGACCTGGATGCCGCTTTCCAGGTGGTCCCGGTGGGCATCCAGATGGGACGTGACCTCTATGGCATCGCCGAACTCTCCCTCGGAACCGTGAACATGGGCCTGCGCCTGGGTATCGGCTACCGCTTTTAATGACAATTTGTCAGTCCGGACGGACTGGCTTGCTATTTGACTATCCTTGACCGGCCCCCGCGGGGGTCGGTTTTTTGCATTAAACAAACAACAGATATGGCAAACAAAGGACAGATCGGCGTAACCACCGAAAACATTTTCCCCGTCATCAAGCAGTTCCTGTACAGCGACCACGAGATTTTCCTCCGTGAACTCGTCGCGAATGCGGTCGATGCGACCCAGAAGCTGAAGGCCCTGGCGGCCTCCGGCGATTTCAAGGAGGAGATCGGCGACCTGAAGGTTCGGATCGAACTGGACGAGAAGGAGAAGACCCTGAAGGTCATCGACAACGGTATCGGCATGACGGAAGAGGAAGTGGACAAGTACATCAACCAGATCGCGTTCTCCTCCGCCGGCGAGTTCCTGGAGAAGTACAAGGACCAGATCGGCAGCATCATCGGCCACTTCGGCCTGGGCTTCTACAGCGCGTTCATGGTCTCGAAGAAGGTCACCATCGAGACGCTCTCCTGGAAGGAGGGCGCGAAGGCCGTGAAGTGGAGCTGCGACGGCTCGCCGGCATATGAGATGGAGGAGATCGACAAGCCCGGCCGCGGTACCGTCATCACCCTGTACCTGGACGACGACTCCGCGGAATATGCGGAGAAGGGCCGGATCGAGGGCCTGCTGAACAAGTACTGCAAGTTCATGCCCGTCCCGATCGTCTTCGGCAAGGAGCAGGAGTGGAAGGACGGTAAGTATGTCGATACCGACAAGGACAAGGTCGTCAACGGCGTGGAGCCCCTATGGGCCAAGTCCCCGTCCGACCTCAAGGAAGAGGACTATCTCTCCTTCTACCGCACCCTGTATCCGATGAATGAGGAACCCCTGTTCTACATCCACCTGAATGTCGATTATCCCTTCAACCTCACGGGCATCCTGTATTTCCCGAAACTGAAGGACCGCGTGGCCGTGGAGCGCAACAAGATCTCCCTGTACTGCAACCAGATGTTCGTGACGGACCATGTGGACAACATCGTCCCGGATTTCATGACCCTGCTGCACGGTGTCATCGACTCCCCGGACATTCCGCTGAACGTCTCCCGCAGCTACCTGCAGAGCGACGCCAACGTGAAGAAGATCTCCACCTACATCACCAAGAAGGTCGCCGACCGCCTGGACGACATCTTCAAGAACCAGCGGACCGACCTCGAGGCCAAGTGGGACAACCTCAAGCTCTTCATCGAGTACGGCATGCTCTCCGACGAGAAGTTCTGCGACCGCGCCGTGAAGTTCGCCCTCCTCAAGAACACCGACGGCAAGTTCTTCTCCTTCGACGAGTACAAGGCGGCCGTGGAAGGCGCCCAGACGGACAAGGACAAGAAACGCGTGTACCTCTATGCGACCGATGTCGAGGGCCAGTATCCTTATATTGAGGCTGCGAAGGCCAAGGGCTACGACGTGCTCCTGATGGACTGCGAACTGGATTCCCATTATGTGAAGCTGCTGGAGCGCAAGCTGGAGGACACCCGCTTCGCCCGTGTGGACTCCGACGCCGTGGAGAACTTGATTCCGAAGGAGGAGCGCGTGAAGCTGGAAATGAAGGAGGACGAGCGCTACGACCTGGAGAACCTGTTCAAGGCCGTACTGCCCGCCGGCAAGGACTATTACGTGACCGGTGACAACCTGGGTTCCGATGCAGCCCCGATCCTCATCACTCAGAGCGAGTTCATGCGCCGCTACCGCGAGATGAGCGCCCTCGGCGGCGGGATGAACTTCTACGGCGAGATGCCGGAGAGCTACAACATCACCGTGAACATGGAGAATCCGCTGGTGGCAAAGGTCTGGGCCGCGAAGCAGGCCGAGGTTGCGCCGCAGGGCGAACTGCCCGCCGAGGCCCCGTCTGACGCGTCCGATACGGAGAAGGATGCTGCCCGCAAGGCCCGTGAAGAGGTCCGCAAGGCCCATCGGACCGATGTGGAGGCCTTTGCGGCCGGGAACGAGATCCTGCACCAGATCACCGACCTGGCGCTTCTCGCGAACGGCATGCTCAAGGGCAAGGCCCTCAGCGACTTCATCGCCCGCAGCCAGAAGGTCGTCACGGACGCCTACCTGAAATAATGATGAAGCGCCTGTTCATCCTCCTCCTCGCCGTTGCGGCGCTTTGGGCCTGCAGTCCGAAGCAGCCGCTCGTCGGCATTTCCAGCGGCCGCTCCGCCACGGGTCTTTCCACCCTCTCTCCGAACTATCCCAACGCCATCCTCCGGGCGGGCGGGGTGCCGGTGATTTTCCCGACCATCGACACGGAAGAGGCTGCCGCGGCGCTTGTCGCGTCGGTGGATGCGGTCGTCTTTTCCGGCGGGCCGGACCTGGATCCCTCCTATTACGGGGAAACGTTCTGGAACGAGACGGTGAAGGTGGATACGCTGCGGGATGTCAGCGACCTCCTGCTGATGCGGGCGGCCCTGGCATCCAACAAGCCCATCATGGCCATCTGCCGGGGTGAGCAGCTCATGAACGTCGTCCTGGGCGGTTCGCTGTACCAGGACATTCCCACGCAGGTGGACACGCTCGTGAAGCACAGCGGCGGTGCGATGCACCGGATCGGCGTGGAGAAGGGGAGCGTGCTCTATGAACTGTTCGGAGAGGACTCGCTGACGGTCAATTCTTTCCACCATCAGGCCGTGAAGCAGGTCGCGCCCGGGGTCCGGGTGACGGCCCGTGCCTCCGATGGCGTTGTGGAAGCGTATGAATACGGTGACCGGCTCGTCGCGTTCCAGTTCCACCCCGAAGGGATGGCCCGGACGGACGAGGCGTGGCTGGCGCCTTTCCGGCATTTCCTGAAAAAAGTGCGGAAATAGCTATCCCCGGATCAGTTCCAGGAATTCGTTCCGGGTCTTGTCCGACTTGAGGAAGATGCCGGAGAAGGCCGATGTCGTGGTGATGGCGTTGGATTTCTGGACGCCGCGCATGGACATGCAGGTGTGCATGGCCTCGATGACCACGGCGACCCCGTAGGGATTCAGGGACTTCTGGATGCAATCGCGGATCTGCTCGGTCAGCCGCTCCTGGACCTGCAGCCGGCGGGCGTAGGTCTCCACGACGCGGGCGATCTTCGAAAGGCCGGTGATCCTTCCGTTCGGGATATAGGCGACATGGGCCTTGCCGATGAAGGGCATCATGTGGTGCTCGCACAGGGAGAAGAGTTCGATGTCCTTCACCAGGACCATCTGGTTGTACGGCTCGGTGAATACGGCGGACTGGATGATGGCGGCGCCGTCCTGTTCATAGCCTTGTGTCAGGAACTGCCAGGCCTTGGCCACGCGCTCCGGAGTCTTGACGAGGCCTTCCCGCCCGGTGTCTTCCCCGAGCAGTTCCAGAATGGCCTTTACATGCCCTGCGAGCTCTTTTGTGGTCTTTTCGTCGTATTCTTCTATCTTTCTGTACGCCATGGTATTGTATTTGTTGCGAATGCTCCCGTAAAAATTGGAATGCAAAATTAGCTAAAAAAATTCATACTGTCATTTTTTTATCTATCTTTGCAGCCCTAAAACTGATTAGTAACAATTTAAATCACTGAATCGATATGTTTTGGACCCTTGAACTAGCCAGCAGCCTGGACGATGCACCGTGGCCGGCCACCCGTGAGGAACTCATCGATTATGCCACCCGTACCTGCGCCCCCGATGAGGTAGTCGAGAACCTGGAGGAACTCGACGAGGACGGAGAGATTTACGAATCCATCGAAGACATCTGGCCGGACTACCCGACCAAGGACGACTTTTTCTGGAATGAGGAAGAATATTAGGGGCTTAACTACCTGAAAATAAGCAACTTACGCCGATTGGGTACGATTTTCACGAATCGTGCCCAATCGCATTTTATCGCATTCTATCGCATCCTGTCGAATTAAAAACGTACACAAAAACAGACA
>JAFUDV010000043.1 GCA_017464245.1 Bacteroidales bacterium
CCGGCCAACATCCTCGAGGGCATCGCCCGCGGCATCGACATGTTCGACTGCGTGATGCCTACCCGGAACGGTCGGAACGGAATGCTGTTCACCTTGAACGGGGTGATGAACATGCGGAACGCCAAGTGGACGGACGATTTCTCGCCGCTGGACCCGGAGGGAACCTCTTTCGTGGACAGTTGTTACACGAAGGCCTACCTCCACCATCTCTTCGTCGCGAAGGAGATGTTCGCCGCCATGGTGGCGACCGAGCATAACCTCGCGTTCTATCTGGACCTCGTCCGGACTGCCCGCCGCCATATCGAGGCGGGGGATTTCCAGGCGTGGAAGAATGTGACGGTCAATCGATTGATGCAGCGGCTATGATGGGACTCAAGAAACTGGACTGGTACATCATCCGGAAGTTCATGGGCTCGTTCCTCGTCGCCCTCGCCTTGCTGACGGTCATCGTGATCATCTTCGACATCAGCGAGAAGATCGACGATTTCGTTGCGAAGCAGGCCCCCCTGAAGGCCATCGTCGTGGACTATTACGTGAATTTCGTCCCGTATTTCATGAACATGTACAGCCCGATGGTCGTGTTCCTGACCGTCATCCTGTTCACGTCCAAGATGGCGCAGAACTCCGAGATCGTCGCCATCCTCTCCTGCGGGACCAGCTTCCACCGGATGATGGTACCGTACCTCGTGTCGGCCTCCGTGGTCGCCCTGCTTTCGCTGGGGCTGGGACTGTGGGTGATTCCGCGGGCGAACGTGACGCGGGTGGCGTTCGAGCAGAAGTACAATCCCCGTGCGAAGGTCAAGTTCGGGCGCGACATGCATTACAAGCTGGAAGACAACAAGTTCGTGTATATCGAGTCTTTCAGCGGCTGGAACAATACGGCGTACAATTTCACCCTGGAGCAGATCTCGGAAGAGCATCTGGTCTCCAAGCTTTCTGCCGAGTCGGCCCAGTGGGACAGCCTCTCCGGCAAGTGGAAGCTCAAGAACTGGTTCATCCGCGAATACGGCGAGGGCCTTTCGGACCGGGTGCGTACCGGCAAACAGCTGGATACGACCCTGAGCCTCACCGTGGACGATTTCTACTACAACGAATACACGATCGAGCGCCTGGACAAGGGGCAGCTGGACCAGCTGATCGAAACCCAGATCGCCCGGGGCGACGCGACCGTGAAGGATGCCCAGATGGAGAAGCACCGCCGGTACTCCATGCCGCTGTCGGCCATCATCCTCACGGTCATCGGCGTGTCGCTGTGTTCCAAGAAACGAAGGGGCGGAATGGGATGGAACATGGCCGTGGGCCTCGCCCTCGGCTTCTCCTATGTGCTGTTCGAGCAGTTCAGCAAGATGTTCGTCGTCACGGACACGCTGTCCGCCGGCATCGCCACCTGGATCCCGAACATCCTGTATGCCATCATCGCCGCCTTCCTGTACATCATCGCCCCCAAATAGTCCCATGAAAGTGAAACTTGTCAACAAGTCTGCCTATGCGGCCCCGTCCTATGCGACGGAACTTTCCGCGGGCATGGATCTCCGGGCCAGCCTGGAATCGCCCCTCACCCTGGCTCCGCTCCAGCGTGCGCTGGTCCCGACGGGGCTGTACATCGCACTCCCGGCCGGGTATGAAGCCCAGGTCCGCCCCCGCAGCGGACTGGCCGCCAGACATGGCGTGACGGTCCTCAACACGCCCGGCACCATCGACGCGGACTACCGGGGCGAGGTCAAGGTCATCCTCGTGAACCTGTCGGACATGCCGTTCGAGATTGTTCCGGGCGAACGCATCGCCCAGATGGTCGTCGCCCGTCACGAACGGGTGGAATGGGAAGAGGTGGAAGTCCTGGACGAAACGCAGCGCGGTGCCGGCGGATTCGGCAGCACCGGAAGATAGAATACCATGGAAATCAATCAACTATACGAACTTTTCCTCGCCTCGGAAGGGGTGAATACGGATACCCGGACCCTCCGGCCGGGACAGATTTTCGTCGCCCTCAAGGGCGAAAACTTCGACGGGAACGACTATGCCATCCAGGCGCTGGAGGCGGGTGCGTCCCATGTCATCGCCAATGAGTATGCCGTGGGCGACGACCCCCGGATTCTCCGTTTCCCGGATACGCTCCGCTCCTTGAAGGAGCTGGCGGCCTGTCACCGGCAGCATCTGGAGATCCCCGTCATCGGCCTGACCGGCACCAACGGAAAGACGACGACCAAGGAACTTGTCCGGGCTGTCCTTTCCACTGAATACAAGGTGGCGGCTACGCAGGGAAACCTGAACAATGACATCGGCGTGCCCATGACCGTCCTCTCCATCGGCGCGGAGGCCGAAATCGCCGTCGTGGAGATGGGCGCGAGCCATCCCGACGACATTTCCGCCCTCACATGGGTGAGCCAGCCGGAATACGGCCTCATCACGAACGTGGGCAAGGCCCATCTGCTGGGATTCGGCAGTTTCGAAGGAGTGAAGAAGGCCAAGGGACAGCTCTATGACTGGCTGTCGGAGCACGACGGACAGGCCTTCGTCAACGTCGATGACGACAACCTCTACGAGATGGCCCTCCAGCGTCCCCTGTCCATCATTCCATATGGAGTGGAGGGGGAGGACGCCGTGATTCTGCCCACTTCGTCCGAGAATCCTTACCTCCGGATGGAAATCGGCGGTAAACTCCTGGAAACGAAACTGGTGGGGGCCTACAATGCCGCCAACGTGATGGCCGCCCTCGCCGTCGGCCGCCAATTCGGCATCTCCCTGGAGGAAGGAATGGCTGCCGTCGCCGCCTATACGCCCTCGAACAACCGGTCCCAGATGACCCGGACGGAACGCAACGTGGTCATCGAGGATGCCTACAATGCCAATCCTTCGTCGATGGCCGCCGCCCTGGACAACTTCGCCGCCCTGCAGGACGACTGCAAGGTTGTGCTGCTCGGCGACATGCGCGAACTGGGGGAGGATTCCGTGAAGGAACATGTCCGGATCCTGGAGAAGCTGGGCGGCTGTGGGCTCACGCATGCCTGCCTGGTGGGTGAAGAGTTCCGGAAGGCGCTGGACGAAGCCGGAACGCCCGCTTTCGTCCGCTGGTACGCCACCTCGGACGACCTGGCCGCTGCGCTGGCGGAACGTCCGCTGACGGGCGCCACGTTGCTCGTCAAGGGCTCCAACAGCATGCGGATGGGGAAAGTGCTTCCTACGTTGTAGCCGGCTCCGGAAGACGGCGGATGAGTCCATGGGCGAGGCCTGCCATCAGCAGGCCCACCGCCAGCCCGAAGAAAGTCCCTACCAGTACGTCACCGAAATAATGGGCCGCCATCATGATGCGGCTCAGGGCGACGAGCGCCGCCCAGACGAAGACGCCGATGCCGTAGATCCGGTAGCTCCGGCTGCGGTCGTTCAGCCGGAATCCGAAGTAGGAACAGGCCGCGAACCCGAATGCGTTGCTGGCGTGCCCCGAGAAGAATCCGAAGAAACTGTACCGTCCCAGCGGCCAGTGAAGGCCGTTCTGGAGGAGGATTGTCGTGTAGAACGGACGCAGGCGTTCGACGGAATCCTTGACATGGGCGGAGATCTGGTCGGCGAGGACCACGGTCAGGATGCAGGAGAGGATAACCGCCAGGCCCTTCTTCCAGCCCAGGAGGTACGCCATCATTCCAAGGATGATTCCGTAGGCGGGAAACCAGATCCTGACATCGGAGAGGAACATCCACACCGGGTCGCTCCACGCGGAATGGAACCCATTGATCCAAAGCGTGATATCCTGGTCCCAGCCAATCAGTCTGTCCAGCATGGCGCTACTTGGTCAGGGCTTTCCAGAGCTCTTCCTTAAGCTCCACGAGGCCGGTCTGCGCGACGGAGGAGATGAAGACGTGCGGGATATCGTCCGGCAGTTTCTTTTCGATCTTCTTCCGTTCCTTTTCGTCGATGAGGTCCGTCTTGGTGACGGCGAGGACACGGTCCTTTACCAGCAGCTCGGGGTTGTACTCCTTGAGCTCGTCCAGCAGGATGTCATAGGCTTTCGCGACATCCGGTTCGTCGGCGGCGACCATGAACAGCAGCACGGAGTTCCGTTCGATGTGCCGGAGGAAGCGCGTCCCGATGCCTCGGCCTTCGTGGGCCCCTTCGATGATCCCCGGGATGTCGGCCATCACGAAAGAACGGTCGTCGTAGTAGCGGACGATGCCCAGGTTCGGCTCCAGCGTGGTGAAAGCGTAATTCGCGATCTTGGGCTTGGCGGAGGTGATGGCGGCGAGAAGGGTGGATTTCCCGGCGTTCGGGAAGCCCACGAGGCCAACGTCGGCCAGCACCTTCAGTTCCAGGATGAACCAGCCTTCGACTCCTTCCTCGCCGGGCTGTGCATAGCGCGGCGTCTGGTTGGTGGGGGATTTGAAATGGTCGTTTCCCCAGCCGCCGCGGCCGCCTTCACAGAGGATGTACTCCTGTCCGGGTTCCACGATCTCAGTGATGACCTCCTCGGTCTCGGCATCTTTCACGACTACGCCCAGGGGGACTTCCAGGACGATGTCCGTCCCGTTTTTCCCCCGGCGGAGCGCCGCCCCGCCCGGGTCACCGTTCTCCGCCCGCACCACTTTCCGGTAGCGCAGGTGGATGAGCGTCCAGAACTGCGGATTCGCCCGCAGGATGATGTGTCCGCCCCGTCCGCCGTCACCGCCGTCGGGACCGCCCTTGGGCACGTATTTCGCCCTGTGCAGGTGCATGGACCCGGCTCCGCCGTGTCCGCTCGCACAGAAAATCTTCACATAGTCAATGAAATTCGATTCAGCCATCTTGCAATCTATATCTTTGCAAAGATAGCGATTCTTTTCGGATTCGGAATCCTTCCGTCAGAGAACCGTCCAGCCCTTGTCCAGGGCGACCTGGATTTCCTCGGCCGTCAGTTTGGCCTTGTTCTCGGAGCCCAGGGTGAGCGTCCGGGCCTCGGAAACCTCGGCCAGCCCGGCAATGATGTTCAACAAGGATTCCCGGGTCAGGGAGGTGCAGGTGTCCACGCTGAATGAGATCCGGATTCCGGTGAAGCCGCCGAAGTCCTTCAGCTTCTGCTGGCCCCAGAGTACTTCGGTGGCGGCTGTCAGCGAGGAAGCGTCGATGGCGGGGAGGGTTTCCAGCGATCCCCGGCCGTACAGGCATTGGAAGCAGTTGCTGAGGCTCGTCGCAGCCGAATAGTCAATCTCCGGAAGCGTTACCAGGGAACGGCAGTCGCGGAAGAAGGCGTACCAGCTGCCGGCCTTGGGGAACGAGATGCCGCGTACGAGCGCCAGGCTGGTGCAGCCGTCGAACATCTGGCTGATTTCGGTCGCATCGGGGGCGGACAGTTCCGGGGCTTCCACCAGGGAAGAGCAGCCCTGGAACAGGAGGGATCCGGCGGTCATCCTGCTGACATCCAGCGCCGCTACCCGGCGGAGGGACGTGCAGTCCTTGAACATCTGGGTGAAGTTGGTGCAGGACGATGTCGAGACCGGGGTTGTGATCTCAGTCAGGGAAGAACAGCCGCTGAACATGTGGAAGCAGGACGTCATGACGCTCCAGTTCCAGTCCGGAACGGCGGTGAGGGAGGAACAGCCGTCGAACATGTGGGCGTTCGAACAGGATTTTGTAAATTGGAAAGCCGGGATATCCTGCAGTGCGGCACACCCGTAGAACATGTGGTTGAAAATCGTTCCGGAAGAAACGTCGAATTCATCGACATGGACCAGTCGCGAGCATCCGGAGAACATGAGCTCGAAATTCGTCCCTTTCGACGTTTGGTAGGGCCAGGTCCCGGTAAGGGCCGTACAGCCATCGAACATGCCGTGGAAGTTCGTTCCGGAGGAGGTGTCGAGTTGCGGGCAGGCTGTCAGGGCCTTGCATCCGGCGAACATCAAATAGAATGTGGTTCCCTGGGCGGTGTCCAGGAGGGGAATCCCGGTCAGGACGGAACATCCGTAGAACATTTCCCGGAAGTTCGTTCCGCGCGCTGTATCCAGGAATGGGATGCTGCGGAGCCTGGTGCATCCGGAAAACATCTGTTGGAAATTCCTTCCTTTCCCGGTGTCGATGGGGGCGATGTCCGTCAGGGACGTGCAGCCGCTGAAGGCGGCGGAGAAGTCCGTCCCTTCCGAGGTTCCCAGGAGCGGTACCGACTGAAGGGACGTGCAATCGCTGAAGATGCCGGAAAAGTTGGTCCCCTTCGGGAAGGAATAGGCCGGCAGGGTCTTCAGGGAGGAACATCCCCGGAACATGCCGCTGAAATGGGTCCCTTTCGGGAAGGTGTAGGCCGGGGCCTCGGGAAGGGAAGCGCATCCAGTAAACATGTTCGAGAAATCCGTTCCCGATGCCGTGTCCAGCGCCGGGATGGCGGTCAGCCTCCTGCATCCGTAGAACATGGAATTGAAAACAGTGCAGGACCGGGTGTCGAGCGAGGCCGGAAGGTCTCTCAGGGACTGGCAGTTATAGAAAGCCCATGACCAGGTCGTGACCCGTTCGGAAGGAATGTCGCAGTAGATGCCGACCAGTCCCGTGCATCCCTGGAACATCCGCTGGAAGGACGTCCGCGTGGCCAGGATGTCCGGAAGGCGGGTGACCGTGAGCAGCCGGGCGTTGCGGGCGAAGGAGTAGGAGTGGCGCTGGTTGGCGGTGCTGAGGGCCGGGACGATGACGCTGAAGGTCCCGTCCTCCTCGACGGGAACGTCGCAGATCTTGTAGATGGTGGTGCCGCTGGCGACCCCCTTGTAATAATAGACGCTGAAATCTCCGCTGGCGGTCCCTTCGAACAGGTACATGCTCCGGCATCCGACACCCAGGGTGAGGATGTTCCCGGAACGGAGCGTCAGCCCTTCCAGGGGAACCGTGTACGTGAAATTCCGGGAGTCGTAGGTGAGGTCGACGGTAAGCGTGGCATCGGCCGGGAAGGTCTGCGGCACGAGCATCGCCGTGCATTCGCCGCCTGCGAGGACCGATTCCGCCGCAGCGGCCTGCTGCCGGTCGGCGAGGACCAGGTCGGAGGTTTCCCCGGAAACGGACCAGGAATCCGTCCAGGGATCGTATTCCCCTTCCGTGACGACTCCGGAAAGGCGGACGGACCGGACTGTACAGCCCGGAAACACCGTTCCGGCCTTGATCTCCAGTCCGGCCAGCGCATGCCGGAAGGTCAGGGGAGTCGGCCCCTTGTCCAGGCGTCCCACCTCCGGGGATACGGCGACCAGCAGGTCCGGCTGGAGACGGATGTCGGAAGAGGCCTGGTAATGGATGCTTCCGCCATCCTGGACGGCAACCCCGTCGGCATCGGCCGGCGCCCAGCACAGGAAGCGGTTCCCTTCATCCTTCGGAAGGGCGAAATACTGCAATCCGTCCACCTGGTATAACTGGCCGTCCTTTGTGGAGGCCGTTCCCTGAAGGCCGGTATCGGTCCGGAAGGAAAAAGTATCGTACAGGTCCGTGACGGGACTGCCTTTCGTCTCCGGCGCACAGACGTCCGGGGACATGGGGCGGAGGAAGGCTTCCTGGTCTCCGGCCCCGTCGGAAGCGATGGTGCGGACTTCCCCGCGGGTGGCGGGGACCGGGGCGACCGTCGCTTCGAAAGCGATCCGGCCCTCCGCTCCGGGAGCAATCACGAAGGACTCCTCCCGGACGCAGGAACACAGGGCCGCCAACAAGGGAAACAAATAAGTACTTATGTATTTCATAAGCTTTTTTTCTTTTAATTCTGATGATTGAAAGGTCCGGTCGCTTCCTTTTCGTCCGCTTCTTCCGTCCAAGGGACCAGTTCATCGACGGAGAAGGTGATGTCCGGCGCACCCGGGAGGACGAGTCCCGTGATCCGCGCCTTCGTGCAGGCCGGAATGATGACAGGCGTTCCGTCCTTGCGGGACAGGACGAGGGATTTGGTGCCGTAGTCGGTTTCGAAGACGGCTTTCAGTCCTGACAGGTCCCTGGGAAGGCACAGTGCGGTGAAGGTGAGGGGAGCGCCCTCAGCCAGCATGCGGTCCATCCGGATGGTGACGGCGGAGGCCCCGTCTTTTTCCGGGATGACGATGTCGGCGGCGTCCGTCAGGGCGCAAGTCCCGGTATCCCGATTCATCGTGACGGAGAAGGGACCGGCCAGGGGGCCTTCCGACGATTCCAGACGGAAACGGGAGATGGTGACGGGATGTTTGTCCCGGAGTTCCAGCGAAAAGGAAAGGGCCGTGAACGCCGGCCGGAAAACCAGATGGACCTCCGTTTCCGGTTCCGTTTCCCTCGCTGACGCCAGCAGGAGAAGGAGGGACGGGTCCGGCTCTCCGGTGCTGCCGTTCCAGTCGAGGGTCTGTTCGGTGGGAACGGACCCGGAGAAGCGGCCTTCCTGGTGGAGCGCGGCGTCTGCGTCGGCGGGCGGGGGACAGGCGGCATGGAAATCGTGTTTTCCGTCGCCCCAGGAGAGCAGGGCCTTTCCCTCGGGTTCGACGCGGCCGTGGCTGGACGCCCCGTCGGCCTGGACCGAACTTATCCTGTAATCAGCCCAGCGGTCCGTCGTGCCGTCGCTCCGGACGGCCTGGGGAGATGCGACGCGGATCCGGTCTCCCCGGACCCAGTCGATCCGTTCGGTTCCGTCCCCACCGGTCACGCCGGACAGAACAGCCCGCGTGCCGTTTTCCGCGAGAGAGACCCGGAACGGGACGCCGGCCGGGGAAACCGGCCATTTGCCGCAGGATACGGCTCCTGCCAGGCAAAGGACGGCCATCCATGCGATCGGTTTCATAGTGTTTCCTCCCATGTAAAGTTGAACATGTCCGTCTCTTCCGAGAAATTGAAATCCTCCGTCGGGATGCCGGCGGATTCCAGGTCGGAATCCAGCATGACATCCGATCCTGCGCAGATGCCCCTTCCAAGTCTGACTTGCAGGGTGCTGAGGACGGCAGGCCTCCCGTATCTTGTTTTCTGGTGCATGGTCTGAACCTTTTAATCCGGCCGGCGGCCCATCCGTCGGCACTGCAAACTTACGGTGGGATGCGGGCTTCGGCAAGGCGGCCGGCGCAGGTTTTTCCGTTTCCGTTCGGTTTTCATCTTTTCCGGTCGTGTTTTTTTCTGTTTTTGATGGAAGGAAAGATTTATTTTATCCCATCAAAAACAATTCTTGCTTATATTTGTGGGAAAAACGACTGGAATGGACGCAATGTGGACCGGATTGCTGATTCCCTTTGCCGGTACGGCGCTGGGATCCGCGTTTGTCTTCTTCATGAAGAAGGAAATGCCCGCCTCGCTGCAGAAAATGCTGCTGGGCTTCGCCTCGGGCGTGATGGTGGCGGCTTCCGTGTGGTCGCTGCTCATTCCGGGCATGGAGATGAGCGAAGGAAGCGTATGGCCCGTGACCGTTGGCCTGCTGGGCGGCTTCGCCTTCCTGCTGATGATCGACTATGTCACGCCGCACCTTCATCTGATGGGGGAGGCGGAAGGGCCCAGGAGCCACCTTTCCAAGACCACGATGCTGGCCCTGGCCGTCACGATCCACAACCTTCCGGAAGGGATGGCGGTGGGTGTGGCCCTCGCCGGTGCGATGCAGGTCGATGCCGGCATCTCCGCCGCAGGTGCCCTGGCCCTTTCGCTGGGTATCGCGATCCAGAACGTTCCGGAGGGCGCCATCATCTCGATGCCGCTGCGGGCGGCCGGAAACTCCCGCTGGAAAGCGTTCTGGGTGGGGGCGATGAGCGGAATCGTGGAGCCGTTGGGCGGCCTGCTGGTGATCCTGCTGGCCTCCCTGGTCACCCCGGCCATGCCGTATCTGCTGGCTTTCGCCGCCGGCGCCATGCTGTATGTCGTCGTGGAAGAACTGGTTCCGGAGGCCTCCGAGGGCCCTCACTCCAATATCGCCACCATCGGCTTTGCCCTGGGCTTCGCCCTGATGATGGTCCTGGATGTCGTTTTAGGTTGATCGTATGAATAAGAAAAGAATCCTTACCCTGGTCCTGGCGCTGGCTGCTCTGGTTCCGGCTTTCGCCGTCCTCAACGAGAAGGACCTCGCGCAGACCCTGTCGGTGCTCCGTTATGAACTCCAGTCCGCCTGGAAGAATGCGGAAAGCCGGTCGGACCGCATGCGGGGACGGGGCCAGCGGCAGCATGCCCAGCTCGTGGAAATGATGCAGCGGAGCAATGAACTGTCCCTGATGCTGTATTCCCAGAAGCAGGACTACACCTTCGACATGACCTATGCCTTGAACGAGGTGTCCCGCCAGTACACCGACTTTGCGCAGCAGAAGCTTCCGTTCGACGACATCATCACGCGGCTGGACATCGACATCGACCGGTACGACCGTCTGATCCATACTCTCAAGCGCCTGCCGCCCGCCCAGCTGATGGCCTACCGCGACAGCACCGGCCAATTGGTGTACATGGATGCACGCATCTGGCGGGCCCGGCTGGACTCGATGCGGCGTGCACGCGGAGATGCCGCCACCCGGCGCATCCTGGACACGACGGGACGCACCCGTCCTTTCTCGCTGGACTCGCTGGGGCAGCAGGACCGGGATTCCTGCATTTTCTATGCGGAGAAACTGCTCTCCTACAGCATCCGGCAGAAGGACCAGCTGGTGAGGGACAGCACGCATTACGCGGAGACGGCCGCTCTCCTGAAATCGACCTACGACTACGCCCAGCAGCGCTACAAGACTGTACAGAACAAGATCTTCGTGGACGGACAGACCCCGTACGGGTCCATCCTGAAATCCTTCCCGCGTTACTGGCAGCAGGCTATGGCCGACGCGCGGGACAAGTACAGCCCCAAGGCGCTTGGTGACGTCCACAGCCAGTGGCGTGGACCGATGGTCACGGGCTTCTCCTTGTTTGCCCTGTTCTATCTGGCCTTGTCCATCCTGCTGAGCGTCCTCGTCGTGAACCTTCTGACACGGAAAGTGTCCTTCTTCCGGCGCGACCGGTTCCGGAACCACCGCTTCGAGATGACGGCGATCATCGCGGTCGTGATCTTTGCCCTGTCCATCATGGTGGCGAGCGCTTTCTCCCGTCAGAACTTCCTGGCGATGGCCTCGAAGCTTCTGGTGGAGTTCGCCTGGATGCTGGCCGCGATCCTCGTCTCGCTGGTCATCCGCCTGGAGTCGAATTCGGTGCGGAAGGGCATCGGCCTGTATTTCCCGATCCTGCTGCTGAGCCTCATCGTAATCTCCCTGCGGATCGCATTCATCCCGAACAGCCTCCTGAACATCATCTTCCCG
The DNA here is from genome assembly GCA_017464245.1 of Bacteroidales bacterium. GTDB lineage: Bacteria > Bacteroidota > Bacteroidia > Bacteroidales > UBA932 > Cryptobacteroides. The sequence goes on from JAFUDV010000043.1 coordinate 11,184, forward strand.
CCGGTCCTGCTGCTGTTCACCGTCTTCCAGGGATGGACCCTGTTCCATTACCGGAAGGATCTTCCCAGCTGGGACATCGTCTATGGGTGGATCTCCCTGCTCATCCTGCTGGCGACGACGGTCGTCGCCTTCTTCGGCTACGTGCTCCTGGGCGTGCAGCTGCTCATCTGGTGGATCTTCCAGCTGACGCTCCTGCAGACGGTGACGGCAGTCTATGACCTGCTGCAGATTTACTACGTCCGCCATATCAGGTCCACCAAGCAGCACTATATCGACGAGCATCCCAATTTCCCCCACAAGAGTGACGAGGACCTCATCGCCGTGACCTGGCCGCATTCCCTGATGAAGCAGGCGCTCCTGCCCGTCTTCCTGGTCCTGTCGGTCCCTTTCAGCCTGTTCATGGCTTCCAGCGTGTTTGACCTGAACGGCGTCTTCCACGAGTTCTACAACTATCCTTTCCTGAACGTGGAGGGGTATATCCACCTGTCCATGTCCAAGCTGTTCGTCGTCGTGGCCCTCTTCTTCCTGTTCCGTTACCTGGCGTATGCCGGCAAGGCGGCTTACCGGCTGCTGAAGGTCCGTTCCATGCTGAAGGGATCCAAGGACCGCCTCTTCCATGAGAATTCGGCCAACTTCACCCTGGCGGAGAACATCATCGGAATCTCCCTGTGGATCATCTACGTCATCGTCGTCTTCGTCCTGCTGAAGATTCCCACGAACGCCATCAAGGTGATCGGCGCCGGCCTGGCCACCGGCCTGGGCTTCGCCATGAAGGATGTCCTGAACAATTTCTTCTGCGGCGTGCAGCTCATGTCCGGACGCCTCCGGGTGGGTGATTTCATCGAGTGCGACGGCATCCGCGGAAAGGTCGATGCCATCTCCTACCAGAGCACGCAGATCATCGCTTCCGACGGCTCCGTGATGGCCTTCCCGAACGCCACGCTGTTCAACAAGAATTTCAAGAACCTCACCCTGAAACACTCCTACGAACTCGTCTCCTTCGAGGTGGGCGTCAAGTACGGGGTCGATGTCGATGCGGTTCGGAAAATCATCCAGGAGGCGCTGGAACCCCTCCGTGTCAAGGATGTCTATGGACGCGACATCGTGGATCCGGCCTTCGGGATCGAGGTCCGCTTCAAGGATTTCGGCGACAACAGCGTGAACCTGTCCGTCCTCCAGTACATCACGGTCGATGAGCACTATACCTATCCGCCGCGGGCCAGGGAACGCATCTACAACGCCCTGAACGAGCACGATATCGAGATTCCGTACCCGCAGCGCGACCTGCACATCAAGATGGAACAGGAGAATTAGAGCTTTTCGAGCAGCAGTTCGACGAGGCGGGGCTTGGCGTAGCGGTCAAGCTCCGCTTCTTCGATCCAGACATATCCTTCCGGAAGGGGTGGACGGACCGGCGGTTCCCAAAGATAGAAGTCCGTCAGGAGGGTCCGGTGCGTGAGCTGATGCTTGAAGTCCCGCACGACCTGGCGGGCGCCGTCCGGCACCTCCTCCGTCAGCCAGGGCTCCCAAAGCCCCTGCCAGATGTCGCCCGGGCCTCGACGGCGGATGGCCGTCGCTCCGTCCACGCGCACGTAAACGTAGGTGAGATGCCTTTCCACCGGCTTTGCGGACGTTTTCTTGACAGGCAGCAGTTCCACCCGCCCGGTGGCGAAAGCCTGGCAGGAAGGCTGCAGCGGACAGGTCATGCAGGCCGGATTGACCGGCGTGCAGCAGGTGGCGCCGAAGTCCATCATCCCCTGGTTGAAAGCGGCGGGCTCATCGGCGGGAAGCAGCCGCTGGGCCAGTTCCGTGAACTCCTTTTTGGCAGCCGTCGTCCCTACCGGCGTCGCGAGGCCGAAATACCGGGCCAGGACGCGATAGACGTTCCCGTCCACCACGGCGGCCGGAAGTCCGAAGGCGATGGAGCCGATGGCGGCGGCCGTGTAGTCGCCCACGCCTTTCAGGGCACGGATTCCCTCCAGGGTCCCGGGAAAGCCGCCCAGGGCGACGATCTGCCTTGCTGCGGCGTGGAGATTCCGGGCTCTGGAATAATACCCCAGTCCCTGCCAGAGCCGGAGCACTTCGTCTTCAGGAGCCGATGCCAGCGCTTCCACGGTTGGGAAGTGCGCCATGAACCTTTCCCAATAGGACCACCCTTGGGCGACCCGGGTCTGCTGGAGGATGATTTCGCTCAGCCAGACGGCATAGGGGTCGCGGGTCCTCCGCCACGGGAGGTCCCGGCCGTTTTCGGCATACCAGTGCAGGATGGTTTCGGTGAAGGCCATTTCGGATGCAAATGTAGTGAAATCCGGCATTTTTTGCTATCTTGGGCCGGACAAAACGAATTGATTTATGCTTTGGGACAAGGATTATCTCAGGCGTACCGTCCGTTACTACGCCAATATATACGACCATATCGATACGGACGCCGCCGCCCGGCGGATCAGAAGCGGCATCTGGTTCCGCGGACCGAACGTGTGGATCCTGGCCTTCTCCATCGTCATCGCCTCCGTGGGCCTGAACGTGAACTCGACGGCGGTCATCATCGGCGCGATGCTCATCTCCCCGCTGATGGGGCCGATCATCGGGCTGGGGCTCGCTCTCGGGACGAACGACGTGGATCTCCTGAAACAGGCGTTCAAGAACCTCCTGGTGATGGTCCTCATCTCGCTGGCGGCATCAACCCTGTTTTTCCTTCTTTCTCCGCTCAACCTGACCAATCCCACGGAACTGGAGGCCCGGACCAGCCCCACCATCTACGACGTCCTCATCGCCCTGTTCGGCGGCCTGGCCGGCATCCTGGAGAACAGCCGGAAAGAGCGGGGAACGGCCATCGCCGGTGTCGCCATCGCCACCGCCCTGATGCCGCCGCTGTGCACGGCGGGCTACGGCCTGTCTTGCCTGAGCGCCCATTTCTTTTTCGGGGCGATGTACCTGTTCATCATCAACATGGTGTTTATAACCCTTGCCACCTATGTGATGGTCAAGTATTTGCGCTTCAAGACGGTGGCCGGCCTGGATCCCGCCCTGACGACGAAGCGGCGCCGTCTGATCTCCACCCTCGTTGCCGTAGTCGTCATCCCGAGCCTCTTTTCCGCCGTCGTCCTGGTCCGTGACAACAACTTCGAGCAGAACGTCAATGCTTTCGTCACGGAGAACCGGCTTTTGTCCCGTTCATACATCTATGATTATCATATCTACAAGGACCATGGCCGGAAAGTGGAGATTCTCCTGACCGGGGAACCCATGTCCTATGAAACGCAGACGGCTTTCTTCGCATCGGCCCTGGCACATGGCCTCAAGTCGGACCAGATCGTGATCAAGGAGCATTCCCTGGGCATGACGGATGCGGAGATGAACCAGATGGTCCGCGACATCTATGACCGCACGGAGGCGGACCTGGCAAAGAAAGAGGCGCAACTGGACCATGTCCAGCAGCGCCTGGATTCGCTGACCCGGCTGGTGGAGTCCCTTGTGGTGGATCCGGAAATCCCGATCGCCCCCACGGGAAAATAGTCCCTTACTTGAAGCTGGAACCGCCCACGAATTCCCGGAGGAGGGAAGTGGCGGGAATCTCCTTGTCGGGCACCGGCGTGAAATAGTGGATGAACTTCAGGAGGCGGTGAGCCTCGGAATACTCGGGGCAGTTCTGCGGGACGCTCCTCAGGATGGGTTCCGCGTGGTTTTTCAGCACGGCGAATTCGATGAGGTAGGCCGAGTTGAACATCATGTCGGCCGTTTCCTGGAACGGATAGATCCATTTTTCCTCCGCATTCCGCACGTTGGGCCACTGGCTGATGGATTCCCGGGCCGTGAAGGCGCCCTTGTTGTAGTCGCGGACGATCCGCCTCAGGAGCCGGTTGTCGCTCGTCGGGATCCAGTTGTGGTTGTCCAGGAGGATACCGGTGAGGGTATTGATAAAAATCTTGAACTTGGCACTGTCCGGAATGCCGGAGGTCAGGCCCGGGTTCAGGGCGTGGATGCCTTCGATGATGAGGATGCAGCCCGGTTCCAGCCTGATCTTCTTTCCGTTGTATTCCCTCAGGCCCGTGACGAAATTGAACTCCGGCACGTTCACTTCCTCGCCGGAGAGCATCTTCATGATGTCGGATTCCATGAGGGCGTGGTCCACGGTGTCGAAATTGTCGAAGTCGAAGCTGCCGTCCGGGAAGCGGGGGGTGTCCAGCCGGTTGACGAAATAGTCGTCGGTGGACATGGACAGGGGCTTCAGGCCGCAGGCCTTGAGCTGGATGGACAGGCGCTTGCAGAAAGTCGTCTTTCCGGAAGAGGACGGGCCGGTGATAAGGACCACCTTCACGGGATTCTCTCCCCGGTAGCGGCGGTCGATTTCCTCGGCGATCTGGACGATTTTCTTCTCCTGGAGGGCCTCGGCGATCTGGATGAGTTCGCTGGCCTGGCCGTCCAGGATGGCGTGATTCACGTCGCCCACCGTGTTCAGGCCCATGATGATGTTCCAGCGGAGGTTTTCCTTGAACATGCCGAATGTCTTGGGCTGGTCCACGAACGGTGCCAGGGCGGACGGGTCGTGCCGGTCGGGAACCCGGAGGAGGATCCCGTCATGATAGGGCTGGATGTCCCATACGGTCAGGTAACCGGTTGAGGGGACAAGCTTTCCGTAATAGTAGTCGGAGGTGTTGTCCAGGGTGTAGTAGTCCGTATAGGCCTCGCCGCTCGTCTCCAGGAGGCGCACTTTGTCGTCGTAGCCGGACTTCCGGAATTCCTTGATGGCCCGCTCGGTCTGGACGTCGTAGCGGTGGAAGGGGAGGTCCTTCTCCACGATTTTCAGCATCTGCTCTTTCAGGAGCTGGAGGTCTTCGGGCGTGAGGTCCGTCCCGTCAGCCTTGCGGAGATGGCAGAAGAAACCGCCGGAGATCGAGTGCTCCATGAAGAGCCGGCTTCCCGGGAACACGTCCGTCGCCGCCTTGAACAGCAGGAAGCAGAGCGAACGGCAATACACCCGTGCGCCGCTCGATTCCCGGACGTCGATGAACTCGATGTCCTTGTTCTGGTACACCTTGAACTTGAGACCTTGGGAAACGTTGTTCACCTTGGCCGACACGATCGGGTAGGGCCGGTCGAACTCGAAATCTTCCAGCATCTGGGCGAGGGAAGTCCCCTCGGGATATTTCCGGGAGGTCTTCGTATTCTTGCAATAAACCTGGAGCATCGTTTATTCCTTGATGGTGGTGGTGTGGGTGACGGGAACGGAGAATGCGATGCCGCAGGCGTCGGTGCCCAGGCCGCATGCCTTGTACACGGCTTTCAGGACGTCGTCCTTGATGGTCCCGGGGACCAGGATAATCAGGACTTCCTTCTCCGGCTGGACCGTGATGTTGAAAAACTCCTCGGCCTCGGGATTGGCCGATCCGCGGGCGCGGAGGATGGTTCCGCCCTTGGCGCCCGCAGCGCGGGCCGCTTCCATCACGTTCTGTGAAAAACCTGCATTCACGATGCAGACGACGAGTTCGGTTTTATTCTCTGCCATATGCTATGCTTCTTCCTTGACGGTTCTCTTTTCGTTGCTCAGAAACCCATAGACGAGGGTGCCGATGACGCTGGTCATCGGGACGGTGAAGGCGATGCCCTTGTAGTTCTTTCCCTTCTTGAAGGTCATGTCCAGCAGTTCCACGAGCTTGGCGCTCTGGTCCGCGCGGACGACGCTGGCGATGAGGGACTTGGGCTTTTCCGTAAGCCCCAGGTAGTCGAGAATCAGGTGCGTGGTCCCCTTGGCCGGGAGCGTGAGGTGCAGGTTGGCCTGGTGGGACTGGATGAGGCTGGTGAAATAGGCGGCCTTGTCGTTGTGGACGATGGCCACGAGGACCTCCAGTTTCATCGGAGCGATATTCCTTGTGTTTTCCATGGGCGTTACTCGAAGTAGATGATCTGGTCGTCGGCGGAGGCGAGGATGCGCCGGATGGCGGCGTCTTCGCGGCGGCGGACACTCATGACGGACTTGAAGCCGAGGGCCTGGATGGTGATGAGCGGGGTCATCGCCACCATGGCCACCACGCCGAAGGCGAAATCCAGGACGGCCGGCTCACCCTGCAGGGTGCAGCACGCGCCGATCACCAGGGGCAGGATGAAGCTGGACGTGAGCGGACCGCTCGCGACACCGCCCGAGTCGAAGGCGATGGCGGTGTACAGCTTCGGGACGAAGAACGACAGCCCCAGGGAGAGGAGATACCCTGGAATCAGGTAATACAGCAGGGAGAAACCATAGCGGACGCGGATGACCGAAAGGCCGATGGATACGCCCACGCCGATGGACAGGGCCAGCATCATCTGCAGCTTGGAGACCTCGCCGCCCGTGATTTCCTCCACCTGGTTGTTCAGGACATGGACGGCGGGCTCGGCAAGGACGACCACCATGCCCAGGACGAAGGCGAAGCCGATGAGCAGCACCGGACTGAACGCCGCCAGCTGGGTGCCGATCTGGAAACCGATGGGCATGAAACCCATCGAGACGGCCGCCAGGAAGAGCACCAGGCCCAGGAACGTATAGACGATGCCCGTCAGGATCTGGACGATCTTGGTCCGGGGCAGCTTCAGGACGGTCCACTGCAGGACGAAGAAGAACAGTACTACCAGGACGAGGGATTTGCCTACCTCCACGGCCATTTCGCCGAAGATTCCCCGGAATCCTTTCTCCAGGACCGTTTCCATCGAATAGTCGGGTACGGCGAAGGAAAGGTCGCCCTTGGCCGTGAGGGACAGCAGCAGGACGGCGGCGATCGGTCCCACGGAGCACAGGGCGATGAGGCCGAAGCTGTTTTCGCTGGCATTCCGTCCGCCCACAGTCAGGGCGATGCCTACGCCGAGGGCCATGATGAACGGTACGGTAATGGGACCGGTGGTGACGCCGCCCGAATCGAAGGAGAGGGGAAGGAAGGACCCTTTCCCGCTGTCGATGAGGAGGGCGGCCAGGCAGAACAGGACCATGTAGAAAAACAGCAGGATGGAGGTCAGGTCACTGTGAAAGATGATCTTGACGACGCCCATGAGCAGGAAAAAGCCTACTCCCACGCCGACGATGACGATGAGCAGTGTCCCGTTCATCACGGCTTCGACCTGCCCGGCCAGGACCGAGAGGTCCGGCTCGGCGATGGTGATCAGGAGCCCCATCAGGAAGCTGATGGACAGCAGGATGCCCAGTTTTCGGGACTTGGTGAGACCTTCGCCGATGTACTGCCCCATCGGAGTCATGGCCATGTCGGCCCCCAGGTTGAACAGGCTGATGCCCACGATGAGCAGCAAGGCGGCCGCGCTGAAAACCAGGAGTTCGTGCCTGGAGATCTCCACCCAGGGTGTGATGGCGAGCAGGAAGACCATCAGGCTCACCGGTACGACGGAGACAAGGGATTCCTTGAGTTTTTCGCGCAGGGAAAGCCGGAGGTCTTTGAAAACGGAGTTGGATGATGCCATGACACAAAGATAGGAAAAACTCTCGAAAATATGTATATTTGCGTTCAGAAGCGCTCCAGAAACTGTTTTTTTGAAATGAAAAGGGTCATTCCTTATTGGGAAAAGGGAGCGGATTGGAGCCAGGAATCGTTCTTCATTATCCGGCTCATGTCCAAGGCGCCCATCCAGGCCACGGAGATTCCGAAGGCCACTCTTCCGATGTATGCGTTCCTCTTCCTGCTGGAAGGCGAGGTCCTCGTCGACATAGCGGGCGAGTCTTACCTGTGCCGGGGAGGACAGTTCCTGTTGATCCAGCAGGGAACGCCCTTCGCCATCCATTATTATAAGGACCTGGCCGGTTACACCGGAGCCTTCGTGCTTCCTTACCTGCGGGATGTGAACTACACTTGCCTGACCTGCGGAAAGCCGGTCCTCCATACCTTCTGGTTCGATGAAGCGGCTTTCATGGGCGAACTCCTGGACCGGGTGGCCGCCGCCTATGCCCGCGGGGACGACGGCTATATCACCCGCGCCTTCGACCTGCTCCTTTCCTGCATCCAGTCGCCTGCCGGCGGAAAGGCGCACCCGCTCGTAGGGCGTTTCCTGGACCTGCTTTTCGACCGTTCCGTCCCGATGGATTCCGTGTCCGGCTATGCCGGCAAGCTGGGCATCTCGCCCAGTTACCTGAACAAGCTCGTGCGCACGCAAACCCGCCACAGTGCCATGGAATGGGTGGAAATCGCCCGCATCAACTGGGCCAAGTCCCTGCTCAAGGATCCGGAGCGTTCCATTGCCGACGTATCCTACGCCATCGGCATCGAGGATCCGTCCTATTTCACACGTTTCTTCCGGAAATACACCCGCATGACTCCGTCCGAGTTCCGGAAGAAGTCGCCGGCCAAGCCGGAGTTCCCGTTCCTGGAAGAATCCGGACGCTGATCACCGGACCAGATACTGCATCGTGACGCGCAGGACCATGTCCAGCGCGCCTTCGGTCGTCAGCGTCTCCAGCGGGAAGCCGAAGGCGACGGACCGGTGCTTCCCGTCGTCCAGGAGCGTGGCGGCCGGAATGGCCGTTCCGGCATAGCGGAGGAGCGTCCGTGCATTCTCGCCGGCCGGTTCGATTCCGTCGGGATTCTCCACCCGGTACACCTTGTCGCTGAACAGGCGGTTATAGGTCATCGGCCCGCTGAACTGGACGGGACCTCCGTCCTTCGGCACCACGATGCCGGAGACGTCCCCGTAGTTGGTCACCCACTTGTAGCCCAGGACTTCCTGGATGAAGGAACGCGTCCGGTCCCGCTCCTTTTCGTCGAAGGTCACGGGATAGACGTTGTCCCAGGCGTCCGTGCCGATGTAGGCGCCTGAGACCAGGATGGAACCGCCGGCGGCGGCATAGGTCCGCAAGGCGTCCTGGAGTGCGGCCGGGAATACCGTGTATCGGTCCTTCACCGCCCCGCGGCCGATTTTCGTCGTGACCTGCTTCCCGCAGATGAGATCCAGGGCGGCATAGGCCGAAGCTTCCATGTCCGTGAATGCGTCCACGCTCGTGGAACTGACCGCGTAACCGGCATCCAGGAGGGCCCGGCCATGTACGGAAGGGAAGTCGAAGGTGTTGCCGGCGATGATCCGTCCCGCGCGGTTCGTGAACGAGCCGCCGAATCCGGGGTTGTCGTCGTCGGTCCAGCCTTTGCTCCGGTCGAACTGGTTCACCTGTCCGACGAAGGTGATGTCATACTTGTCCGGCACGCCGCTGTCCATGTCGTCGAAGAATCCGCCGAAGGAGGGCGTGTCGATCCATGTTGGGGCGGAAACACGCGTGAAGTTGTTGATGATCAGGACCTTCCTGGAAGATTCATCTTCCGGCGTCCCGACGGCGAGCGTCTCGGACGGGAAACTCTTCCCACCGTTGTTCCAGGCGACGATCCGGAAACTGTACAAATGTCCCTTTCGGACCGGAACGGAGACCGTCAGGCGTTTTCCCTCTTTTTCCGGCTCCTCCAGCCGGACGCCCTGGTCGAAAACCCCGTCGTCCTCCCGGGTGTACAGGATGTAGCCGGAAGGGGCGGCCGTGGGCTCGAGCGGGTCGTTTGCCGGCAGCCAGCTCAGGACGGCTTTCCCGTCCCTAAGCTCGGCGCGGAAGGACGTGACCGGCAGCGGCTGGACCGTATAGGCGCATCCGTACCGGGTGCTCAGGTACTTGAGGAGCCCCTTATAGACGGCGCGGGAGGCCGCGAACCGGAAGGAAGGGTCCAGTCCGTATTTCATGTCGGCGAAATTCTGGTGGGAGAGCAGCTCCAGGAGCATCGCGGGCACCGAAGTCGTCCGGGATTCGCTGTAGGAACGGTTCCAGATCTGGCGGCGGGACCAGTTGGGGTCGAACTGGGCGCGGAGATCGTTCACGACCTGTGTCTGGACAAGGTCCGTGAGAAGGCGCCCGTTCATCCGGGATTCTCCGCTGGGAAGCACGTCCTTGTTGTCGCACAGGAGGGTATAGATGCCCAGGGTGCCCACGATGGAGTCGTTGGGCGTCACGCCGGCGTCGCTGTGGAAGGCCAGGGACAGGTCGATGGGCACCCGCCATCCGGACATCTCCGGATTGACGCGGGAGCCGCCGGTGAGGCGGGACACCCAGCGTCCGCGCCCGGCGTAGTCCCGGGTGTAGTCGTCTTCCCAGTCATCGAACTCGTGGACGTCCATGCCGGCCCACTGCAGGGCGTACAGGGCTCCTTCCGCGAAAGCAGGATAGCCGGAGGTCGTCCCGCCGCGTTCGATCTTGCCCACCCCGCCGCCGAAACGGACGGCATCGGCGCTGATGATTCCGGCCGAGGGACTCTGGTTCGTCAGCCGGACGAAACCTTCGTCGCCTTCGTCGAAGGGGAAGGTCCCGAGATACACCCAGGTGGAGCCCGCCATGCGCTGGTTCACATGGAATTCGCTTTCTCCGCCCATGTGGCGGACCGTATAGACGGCGTCGGTCGTGCTGTTCGCGAAAGAACGGTAGGAAACATACACCGCGTATTCCCCGCGCTCCGGAATGTCGGGCCGCCAGGTAGCGGACGCCTTCCGGTGCGGGTCCTCGCTGGAGGAGGTCTCGCACATCCGGGCCGTGCCGGTCTCGAAGGGATTCTCGTAGACGCCGTACACCGGCTTGGTATCGGCGAAGCCGGGTCCGGTGTCGCTCCAGGTTCCGGTTTCCTTGTACCGGCCGCTGCGGCGCATCTTTCCGGTACGTTCCTCCCGGAAGGAAGGGTCGTTGTCACAGATCACTTCCCAGCTCTGGATATCCCGCTCACGCGGGGTGATCACGCAGGCGCCGGCATTTTCCAGCATCGGAATCAGGTAGGGGAGGACATACCCCTGCGTGTACATGTCCTCCACGGTCCGGTGCGTGGCGGCACGCTGCCATTCCCAGCGGTCGGTCTTGGCTTCGTAATAGCGGCCGTGGCTCTGCCAGAGGGCGATGTGCCGCCCGGAGAGGCCCCTGTTCCATTTCTCGTCCGTCCTGACGAGGGGGATGGTCCTGCCCTTGGGGTCGCCGGTGCGGAGGTCCGTGTCCAGGGGACCGCCGTTCTTGCCGACAGCCGGCATCGGCAGTTTTTCGAGCTCCAGGTCCTTCGCGAAAATGTCACCGACCGTATAGGCCCGGTAGGCGGGCGGTGTCAGGTCCCGCAGCTGGTCGCGGAACCATTCCACGTCGGCCTTCCGCCAGGGAAAGTCGGACAGTTCCTGGCTGAAATGGAAGTCCAGCGTGGTGCCCCGTTTCATGACTTTGGAAAGCTTCAGGGGCACTTTCACCCGCGTGCGGCGTTCCATGCGGGCACGGAGGGAATCGGCCGCGGTCTTGAACTCCCGGGCGGTCTGGGCCTGGAGGGAGACGGCGGAGAAAAGGAGGGCTGCCAGAAGGATGGGGAGGGTCTTTCGGGTCATTTGCGCAGTTTCCTAAGGTTGAGGGTCAGGACGATGAGGGTGCTGATGCCGATGGCGAGGAAGTCGGCGTTGAAATCATGGATGTCCCCGCTCCGGTAGGAGGTGAGCCGGGCCTGGCCCACTTCCGTCCCGGCGGCGATGAGGAGGCCGGCCCCGAAGGTGACGGCCGTCCAGAGAACCGAAGTCCCGAACCGGTCGGAGTAGCGGTCGAAGGCGTAATACGCCAGGACCGGGAACGGGAAGAACATCAGGAAATGGACGATCTTGTCGGTGGGGATGCCCCAGTAGGAGCGAGGAATGTCGGGGACGCTGTCAAACTGGCCGAAACACAGCCAGACAATGGCGGCGAGGTACAGTGCGAAGACGATCCTCGCGGCCAGCAGCCGCTGCCGGGGGGTCATCGCAGGATGAGTTCGCCGAAGAATTCCGGCCTGTGGAAGTCAGGAGCAGGGGTGCCGACCGGATTCCAACTTACGAAATGCGGATGGGCGGTCTTGTCCCCGCACTTGTAGAAATTGGCCCGGACCTTTTCCGGGAGGTTCTCCGGGTCGATGCCTACGAGCCCGAAAGGGATGATGACCGTGACGCGCCAGTTCCAGATGCCGCCGTCGAATTCCTGCGGCCCCTCGAACTGGGCGGTGCGGATGATCTCCTCCATTTCCTCCGCCGGGCGGCGGATGCGGTTTTCACGGCCGGCGCCCTTGGCGGCGAGGACCTTCCCGAGGGGGTTGACCTCGAAGTTGTAGTATTCGCTTCCGTCCGGGTTTTCCAGGAAAACCTCCACGCAGCTGTCTTCCCACTGCGAGCCGTTGTCCTCCGTATTCAGAGCCCTCAGGTCCAGTCCGCTCACGCGGAAATCCACGAGGAGGCTGTCTTCCGTCCGGGCGATGCGGCCGGCGCAGAAGGGAGCGTAGGGGTAATCGGAAGGCCAGTTGACCTGGTCCACCTGGAAAGCGGCGCCTTCCAGCTCGAGGGCGGTGTCGAGGTCCAGTTCCTCGAAGTCGGCGATGAAGGGAACGTGTATCTGTCTCATAAGGATTGCATGTCGTTGAGTTTCTTGTAATAGCCGTCCAGGGCGATGAGCTCCTCGTGCCGGCCGCGCTCGACCACTTTTCCTTCGTGCAGGACGATGATTTCGTCGGCATTCTTCACGGTGGAGAGCCGGTGGGCGATGGCGATGGTGGTCCGCGTGGACATCAGGCGGTCCAGGGCGTCCTGGACGATGCGTTCGGATTCGGTGTCCAGGGAGGCGGTGGCCTCGTCCAGGATCAGGATGGGCGGATTCTTGAGGATGGCCCGGGCGATGGAAAGGCGCTGCCGCTGTCCGCCGGAGAGTTTGGTACCGCGGTCGCCGATGTTGGTCCGGTAGCCCTCGGGCTTCTCCATGATGAAGTCATGGGCGTTGGCAATCTTCGCCGCGGCGATGACCTCCTCCTCCGTAGCGTTCTCCACGCCGAAGGCGATGTTGTTGAAGATCGTGTCGTTGAACAGGATCGGGTCCTGGTTCACGTTCCCCATCAGGGAACGGAGGTCCTTGATCCTGAGGTCCTTGACATCCTTCCCGTCAATGGTGATCCGGCCGTTCGTGGCGTCGTAGAAACGGGGGATCAGGTCCACGAGGGTGGACTTTCCGGCACCGGATTCGCCCACGATGGCCACCATCTTCCCGCGGGGGATGGACAGGTCCACGCCCTTGAGCACCTCGCGTCCGCCCTCATAGGAGAACTGTACGCCCTCGAAGGCGATCTTGTCCTGGAAGTCCTTGATTTCCACGGCCTCCGGATTTTCCTGGATGGGATTCTCCGCCTCCAGGATCCGGTTGATGCGCTCCATGGATGCAAGACCCTTCGGGATGCCGTACGTAGCGCGGGAAAGCTCCTTGATGGGCTCGATGACGGAGTACAGGATGATCATGAAGAAGATAAACTGGGAGGCGTCCATGAAGCTGCCGCCGAAGAGACCCTTCCCGCGGATGATCAGGTAGCCGCCGAAGGCGAGGACCGCCATGATCATCACGGTCCCGAGGAATTCGCTCACGGGATGGGCCGATGCCTGCCGGGTGTTCACCCGGTTGATCTTCCGGCGCATGCGGTCGGTGACGCCCTCGAAGCGGTCGGACATCTTCTTCTCGGCGTTGAAGGCCTTGATGACGCGGAGGCCGCCCAGGGTCTCCTCCACCTGGGCCATCGTGTCGCTCCAGAGGGTCTGCGCCTCCAGGGACTGCCGCTTGAGCTGTTTGCCGATGACGCCCATCACCCAGACGAAGGCCGGGACGAAGGTGAGCATCACGAGCATCATCTCCGGGCTCAGGAACACGAGGAATCCGAAGTACAGGATGATCAGGATCGGGTCCTTGATGAGCATTTCGATGGAGGCGGTGATGGAGGTTTCGACCTCGTTCACGTCGCCGCTCATCCGGGCGATGATGTCGCCTTTCCGTTCCTGGGAGAAAAAGCCGATGGGAAGGTTCAGGATCTTGTTGTAGATGCGGTTCCGGATGTCCTTGACGATACCGGTGCGGATGGGGATCATCACGGCGGCCGACCCGAAGTAGCAGGAGGTCTTGAGGGCCGTGAAGAAGATCATGACGGCGCACAGCAGCAGCAGGGCCGTGACCGCTCCGTGCTGGGCGGAGAAATCCGACACCAGCCAGTAGGCGTTGTTCACGAGGATGTCCTTGAAGGAATAGCCGTCCGTGCCCCACGGAATGAAGGTGTACCGGGCCGTGTCCAGCTTGAACAGGATGTTCAGCAGGGGAACGATGACCGCGAAGGAGAAGATATTGAAGACGGCGGACAGGATATTCAGAACGACCGCCCCTGCGAGATAGGGCTTGTAGGGGGAGGCATACTGCCTCATCATCTTGATGAAATCACGCATCCTTCGCTTTCTTGTTTATATCATACAAAGTTAAGGAATTTCGCTATCTTTGCAAAGACAAAAGGTACAGACATGCCCCAGATCGACTTCATCATCCCCGCCCGGAACATCGACGCCCTGCATCGGACGCTGTCCATGCTCGCTTTCCAGAAGGCTTCCGCTCCCCGGGCCTTCGTCGTGGACCTGACCGGCACTTCCGCCGCCAAGGCGATGGCCGCCGAGTTCGATACCCGCCTGAACGTACAGGCCGTGGAACCGGAACTGACCGGAGAACCGGTGTGGAAACAGTGGCTCGCCGCCGATGCCTCGGCGGAGTGGGTGTGTTTCCTGGGGACGGATGTGGACCTGACGGCGTCCAGCGTCAGGCGGATGTCCCGTTGCATCGACGGCCATGCCGGTTATGACGCCTTCCGCTGGAACCTCGCGGAACCCTGGCGGAAATCGGGTCTCAGGACCCGTCCGGAAAAGCTATTTACCCAGGTATTTGTCGATGGGGAAGCGGCTCCGCTCTCTTCCTTCGTTTTCCGTGCCCAGGCGCTCCGGGAGGCCTTCGCGGCCGATCCCGAAGCCGCCGGAATGGACCTGGCCGTCATCCTCGCCGGCGCGAAGAAGACCGGCATCCGGACCGTCCGCTGGGAACGTATCGGCTACCGGTCGCCGGCTGCCTCCGACGATCCGGCCCGCCTGGAGAAAGACGTCCGGGCCCGTCTCGCTTTCTTCCGCTGGTCGGAACGCTATTTCGGGGAAGAGTATCCCCTGGGTACGGGCGACCGTCTGAAACTCTTCGCCGAAGAGCTTGCCCGCCTCTACCCCAGCTTCACCTATGAAGAACTGAAAGAGGACCTGAACACCTTCGCCGTCGTGAACGGACCCATCCGGAAAATGAAGGCGGCGTCGGCCCTGAAGGCTGCTTTGAAGGCCCGACAGGAATCTTTGAAATAATTTTCTTGCTTTTTCGGAAAAGAATACCGATATTTGCATTCCCTTTCAAACGGGGACCTCTGGATGTAGCGCAGTTGGTAGCGCACCTGGTTAGGGACCAGGAGGTCGCTGGTTCAAGTCCAGTCATCCAGACGCAAGGCAGGCTTCACGCCTGCCTTTTTTGCGTCCGGCTGCCTGGAGCTTGAACCCCGTCCACGTTACCCCTACCCAAACCCTCCCCTCGGGGGAGGGCTTAGTCGGCCTTGCGGCCTCTGATCGTTCCGGGAGAAGGAGCTGTTGTAGATGGGTGTTCCTCCGCTGAAAAGGTGAAGAGGTGTTGATGTGAAACGGGCCGATTACTGATCTTCAAGTATTCACGGATTTCAGTTCTCATGAGACGATTGCTTGCGTGGGAGAGCAAGTGATGCGTTTCTGTTATTTTCTTTTTAACTTTGTACAATTAACTTAAGTGTTACAGATCATGAAAAGAATCTTTGCCTTGCTGGCTGCCTGTTTCCTCGCCGTGGCGGCCTATGCGCAGACTGCCGAAGAAATCATTGCCAAGATGGAGGAAGTGATGGAGCAGTTCGGAGAGGAGGACGGCATCCAGATGACCATGGACATCAAGATCCCCATCCTGGGCACCATGTCCTCCAAGGCCTGGAGCCTGGGAGACAAGATGCGCATGGAAGCGGAAATGCTGGGGAAGAAGGTCATTACCTGGCAGGACGGCGTTACGGAATGGATCTATGTTTCCGGCGAGAATACCATTACCATCAACGCCCAGGACACGTCCAAGAAGTCCGACGAGAAGGAGAACATGGAAATGTTCCGGAACGCCACGGAAGGGTATGACGTCTCCATCGCCAAGGAGGATGCCGCCAGCTGGACCATCAAGTGCAAGAAGAACCGTTCCAATACGAACAAGGACGATCCCAAGAACATGGAAATCGTCGTTGCCAAGGGTACTTATTACCCGATGAGCCTGAAGGCCAAGGTCGATATGGTCACGGTCACCATCCGCGACCTCCACTTCAAAGTCTCCGAAAAGGACGTGACGTTCAACAAGGCCGATTACCCCGGCGTCACCGTCGTGGACAAGAGAAAGTAGTCTTTCCGGCCAGCCCTGCGAGCGGGAAAGGATCACTGAATTCCTCCGCGGGAATCGATAGGCTCCCGCCGGACGCCGCCGAGGCGGTCGGCCCAGCGTTCGGTGAAGAAGCGGAAATAGGAAATGTGTTTCAGGGGCGTCCACCAGGCCGCCCAGAGGAGGGAGGGGAGGCCGACAAGAGGGAGGTAAAGGGGCCCCAGGAGGAGCGACTGGCGGGTATGGCCCCACTCGTGCTTCTCCGTTTTCCCGTCGATGTCCCGGTAGGTGTCGTTCATGATGATGTGCCGCCCGAGCGAGATTCCGCCCGACATCCGGGAAGCGTAGTGGAGGCGGACGCCCTTGTAGTCGTAGCTCCGTTCGGGGCGGAGCACGACGACCAGCAGGGCTCCCAGCAGGTTCTGCGGGAGCTGCCACAGGTAAAGGAGGATGGAAAGGGCTTTAGTCATCGGCCTGGAACCTTTCAAAAAGCGAACCAGTCCGGCCCCGGTGCGGATTGCCAGTTTGTCAGTCCGGACTTCGCTGGACCGGATTTTGATGGAGAGGGCTCCGGAACAATGAATTGACAAGATTATGGGTGCTGCAAAATGGATCGCAGGATTCCTCGGATGGGCCGCCTGGGGGCCGATCGGAGGCTTGATCGGCTACTTCTTCGGCAAGGCCGTGGATGACTATATCGACATGTCCCGGCAACTTCCTCCCGGAGGAGGAAGCGGCAGTACCGGCCGGGGCACGTACTCCGGCACCGGCAGCAGCCAGACCGGTGGGTCCCAGCGCAGTACCGGCTCCCGGGGCTACACCGCCACGGAACAGCGGAACAGTTTCTTCGTGAGCCTGCTCGTGCTTTCCTCGGCCATCATCAAGGCCGACGGGAAGACGCATCCGGCGGAACTGGAATGCGTGCGGAATTTCATCCGGAACAACTTCGGGGAACAGGCGGCCGTGGAGGCGATGCAGATCCTCGACCGGTTGAACGCCCAGCAGGTGAACATCTACCAGGTGGGCGACCAGATCGCTGCCAACATGAACTATTCCCAGCGCCTGCAGCTGTTCCATTACCTCGTCCAGATCGCCACGTCCGACGGCGAGTTCGCCGAGTCCGAGAAAAGCATCCTGGAGGCCATCGGCACCGTGATCCGGCTGAACCAGTCGGATACCGATTCGGTGATCGCCATGTTCTACAAGGGGGATACGTCGGCCTATACCGTCCTGGAAATCTCGCCTTCCGCCACGGACGACGAAGTGCGGGCCGCCTATCGCCGGATGGCCATGAAGAACCATCCGGACCGCGTCGCCACCCTGGGTCCCGAGGTCCAGAAGGCCGCCGCCGAGAAGTTCCGCCAGGTCCATGACGCCTACGAAACCATCAAGAAACAGCGCGGAATGAAGTGATTGTCCGCTAGATGACCCTCACCAGATAGTGGAAGATGGCCAGGACCCGGCGTCGCAGGATGCCGTAGTCCAGGGAGGCCGCGTCGTCGTCGGCCTTGTTGTTGCGGAGGGTGATGCCGGAAGTGAACATCACGGACGGGATGCCATGGTCCAGGAAAGGCTTCTGGTCGGAAATCGTGCGGTAGAACACGCGGGTGAAGTCCTTGCTCCCGTAATAGTCGAACCCCAGGTCCAGGCCGATGCCGGAATCCATGTTGGCGATGAGGAGGGCGTCCCGGCGACCGGTGCCAGCATCGGAGAGCATGATCAGATAGTCCGGCCGGGAAGGATGCAGGGGCGCCTCGGTCCCGCCCACCTGGTCGATGTTCACCATCCGGTCGATCTCCTTGGGGGAGATGACATGCCCGTTGCGGGGATCCGTGAGGAGTCCGCCCGCGATTTCATTCCAAAGGTGATGGGAGCCGCCGAGGCTCTGTTCCTTCGCGTCCAGGGCGACGAAGATGAGCGTATGGGAATAGGTCTTTCCCAGGTCCTTCAGGTGCTGGAACATCCGGGCCAGGGTGGAGAGGACCGCGACGCCGGAGGCGTTGCTGTCGGCCCCGGGATAGAGGGTGCCCTGCAAGGTGCCGATGTTGTCGAAATGCGAGGCAATCACTATGTAGCGGTCGCCCGTACCGGGAAGGAAGCCTACGATGTTGTGCGCCGGCTTTCCGTTCATGGTCCGGAAACCGTGGAAATAGCCGCCCCGGGAGGGCAGCAGGCCGCTCCCGGCGAACTGCCGGGCGATGCCGGCCTTGGCCCAGGTCGCTCCCGGCGTACCGGTGGCGCGTCCGGTGCACAGGGTGTCGGTCAGGAACTCCACCCGGGCGCGGAGGCCGTCTTCCGTGACCACGGATTCCGCGTTGCGGGCGCTGATGACGTAGCCGGCAGGCTGCGCGGAAGCGGCTGCGGCCGTCACGAGCAGGAGGAGTCCGATATGAAAAAAAATGCCCTTCATCCGTGCAACAGGCACAATTAATGCTTATCTTTGCATAATTGGTGCGAAATTAGCCATTTCACGCGTCTTTTGAAAATTTTTTTGGATGAGGAGTCTTCAAAAACTGTTTCTGGCCGTGTCTGTCCTGCTGTGCTTCGGCGTTTCCGCCCGGGCGCAGTATGACAAGGACGTTTTCATGTTCCGGGGGCGCAACGCCCTGTCGGAAGGACACTTGTCGGAAGCCGTCTCGCATTTCAACATCCTTGCCCAGCTGGACTCCACGGACTATTGGACCTTCTTCTACCGGGGCATCGCCAAGTACAACCTCGGCGATATCCGTGGCGCCCGGGCGGATTTCAACACGGCCGTGCGGCTGAATCCCATTTTCACTTCCGGCTATCACTACCGGGCCATTACGGCGAGCCGCTTCGGTGATTATGAAGATGCCCTGAACGACCTGGAGAAGGCCATCTCGCTCCGGCCCGGCATGGCCGGCCTCTACTTCACCCGGGGCGTCACCTACTTCCTGAGCCAGCAGTTCGAACCTGCCGTCAAGGACTTCGACAAGTATATCCGCCAGGAGCCTAAGGATCCCTCGGCCTTCCTGAACCGGGGCGCCTCCTATCTCTTCCTCGGGGATACCCTGAAAGCCGTGAGCGACTACAACCAGGCCATCAAGATCGACCGTTTCGAGCCCGAAGGCTATATCCGCCGGGGCCGTCTCCTGGCTGCCCGGGGCGACTACGAAGGCGCCGTCCGGGACATGGACAAGGCCATCGAGCTGGACAGCACCAATACGCTGGCCTATTTCAACCGGGCCATCCTCCATTCCGAACAGAGCCACCTCAACGAGGCGATGGCGGACCTGAACACTGTCCTCCGCCACGAGCCGGGCAACGCCCTCACCCTGTACAACCGGAGCCTCATCAGTGCCCAGGTGGGGGATTTCCCCGCCGCGCTGTCGGACATGGACCGGGTGATCAACATCAACCCGAACAACGTCCTGGCCTACTTCAACCGGGCCGGTTTCTTTCTGGAGATGGGCCGCTGGGACGATGCCCTCGCGGACTATAACAAGGCTATCGAACTGTATCCCGATTTCGCCAAGGCCTATATGAACCGTGCCTACGCCGAGCTCCAGCTGGGCATGAACCGCGCTTCCCGGGAAGACTACAAGACCGGCCGCCGGAAAGTGGCCGAGTACCGGGCCAAGAACGCGGCCGGCGAGGCGGAATTCGCCGATACGACCAAGAAATACAGTTCCCTCCTGGCCCTGGACGCCGAATTCGCGAAGCATGACTTTGACGACGAGATGCTCCAGCACCGCGACGTAGACATCAACCTGAAGCCCCTGTACAAGTTTGTCCTC
>JAFUDV010000044.1 GCA_017464245.1 Bacteroidales bacterium
AACACCTGCTGCATCTTCATCAACCAGCTCCGCGAGAAGATCGGCATCATGTTCGGCAACCCCGAAACCACCACCGGCGGCAACGCCCTCAAGTTCTACGCCTCCGTGCGCCTGGACATCCGCCGGACCACCCAGATCAAGGACGGCGAGGAGGCCCTCGGCAACCACGTGAAGGTGAAGGTCGTGAAGAACAAGATGGCCCCGCCTTTCAAGAAGGCGGAGTTCGACATCGTCTTCGGCGAAGGCATCTCCCACTCCAGCGAACTGGTGGACCTGGGCGTGGAACTGGGCATCATCCAGAAGTCCGGCTCCTGGTTCAGCTACAACGACAGCAAGCTCGCACAGGGCCGGGAGGCAGCCAAGAAGCTCCTCCAGGACAATGTCGAGCTGGCCGACGAAATCGAAGCCCGCATCCGCGCGGCCATGCAGAACGTCCAGGACTGACGCCCTATGAAACGTGTACTTGCCTTCCTGACCCTCCTGGCCGCCCTGTTCCTCGCGAGCGCCTGCCACTACAACGTAAACCTGTCCGTCGATGCATGGACGGAAATCGCCTATGAGAACGGCGACGTCATCCACACCGAGCCGGTCACCTACGAGGGATTCCACCGGGACGTCCTTACGGACAGCGACTTGGAACGGATCTTCATCGACCTGACGCAGCACGTCAATCCCGACTTCAAGACCGCCGTCCTCCATCTTTCCGTCTTCGACGAAATCACGGATTCCCATCTCCGGGACGAGGACTACGGCGTCGTGTACAACTCCCGTTCAGGGCACTACGACTTCGCCGACCTGAACGTCCGGTATTGACGGAAGGCCATGACCATCAAGAAGGGGTGACCGCCTGGCCACCCCTTCTTTCGTATCCTTTCCGGAGCCCGTCAGAAACGGAGCGCCGGTACGGACGAGGAAAATGATCAGGGTTTCGCAAGGACGCACCGGGAAAGTTGCCGGAGATGCTCCTCCGAGAGAATGCCCGCCTTTCCGATGCCTTCCACCGTCCAAGCCTCCCGGGGTTGGTGGGTCCGGTACAGGACGATGCTGTGCGCCTCGGCCTTGGAAAGATAGGGATGGCGGGCCAGGTCGGCCTCGGGAAGCGTCCAGAGCGGATAGGGCTCCGGTGCGGAACAAGTGATGAGGTCCTTGAGCCCGTCATATTTCTCGCGGTCGAAACGGTAGATTTCCATCAGCTGCTCCGGCGTGGAATAACCGCCCAGTGACTTCCGGTAGGAAACCATCCTGGACGCGAAGTAGGGGCCGATGCCGGGCAGGGTTTCGAAGGCGGCACTGTCGGCCCGGTTGATGTCGATCCGCGGAATGTCGATAAAGGGCTCCAGACGCTCGAAGACCGAATCGGCCACGACATAGGACTTGGCGAAGTCCGACGGGCGGCGGAAGCGGCCTCCCTTCTCGCGGTAATGCAGGATGGACTGCGCCTGTTTCTCGCTGAAGCCCAGCCGGACCAGATCCTCCAGCGGGACCGTGTTGGGATCGAACCGGAAGGATTCAACCTTCCGGGAAGCGGCGGCCTCCCGCATCCGGACGGCCTCCCGGGAATGGGCCGACGGTTTCCGGATCTCGACGGCAGGAGCGGCATCGTCCGGCTCGCCCTCCGTTCCGCTGCCGCCCAGCACTTGTTCCGCCAGGGCCCGGTCCACGACATAGACCGTGTCCGGCCGGTCCCGGTCCGCCACGACGCGCGAGACGGCCGCCTTGTGGACAAACAGGGCGACCTGGTAACCGATGACAAGGAAAACGAGGGCGATGGCCCCCACCGTAAAGCTACTCTTCGGGCTGCTCTGTCTCTTCCCCTCTTCCATAGCGCTTCTGTCTGACAGGTTTCACCGGCTCCGCACCGGCCACGACAAGGACAATCTCACCTTTGGGTTCATGCTCCGAGAACCAGTCGGCCACCTCCTGCAGGGTACCCCGGCGATGCTCCTCATGGAGCTTGGATATTTCACGGGCGACGGAGCAGCGGCGCTCCGGTCCGAAATGCTCGATCAACTGCCCCAGCGTCTTGACCAGCCGGTAGGGCGACTCGTAGAACACCATCGTCCGTGTCTCGGTCTCCAAGGCGGTGAGCAGTGTCTGGCGGCCCTTCTTCTGCGGAAGGAAGCCTTCGAAGCAGAAGCGGTCGCAAGGGAGTCCGGACGAGACGATGGCCGGGATGCAGGCCGTCGCGCCCGGCAGCGTCTGCACCTCGATTCCCTCTTCCGCGCAGGCGCGGGCCAGGAGGAAGCCCGGGTCGGAGATGCCCGGCGTGCCGGCGTCGCTGATGAGGGCGACGTTCAGGCCGCCGAGGATGCGTTCCTTCACGAGCTGCACCGTCTGGTGCTCATTGTACTTGTGGTGGGACTGGAGCGGCCGGTGGATGTCATAGCGGTGCAGCAGGACCGAACTGGTGCGGGTGTCCTCCGCCAGGATGAGATCCGCCTCCTTCAGGACCTGGACAGCCCGGAAGGTCATGTCCTCCAGGTTCCCGACCGGAGTCGGGACGATGTACAGCCGGCCCGCCATCTCAACCGAGTTTCTTGCGGACGGCCATCATGAAGTTGTACACGATGTCGGACTTGAGGTTCCAGTCCGGGAAATGTCCCAGGACATAGTCCACCGCCTCGTCCAGGGAGGACAGGGCGTTCAGCTCGCCGATGGTCGTATCGTACAGGGCGTAGTCCTCCTTGAAAAGGGTGCCGATGAACAGCGCCCGGTCGTACAGGGAGATGCCGCTGCGGATGTTCTTGACCGGCAGGCCGGGCTTGTCCAGCCGCCAGGCCATCCGGAGGGTTTCCTCCTTCAGGGCGTCAGGGACAGGTTCCACGGGGGCAGGTGCCGGCTCCTCAGGGACGTGTGCCGGTTCGGGTTCGATCAGGGGTTCTGGCTCGGCCACCGGCTCGGCGGCCGCTTCCGGAAGGTCGTCCGCCTCCCCGATTTCGATATCCGTGAAATCCACTTCGTCGAAAGTCTCCTCCGCCACGGGAGCGGCGGCCTCCTCCAGGGCAAGCCGCTGGTATTCAGCGACCTGTTCCTCCAGCAAGCGGACCTTGTCCTTGAGTTCCGAAAGGGCGGCCTCGATTTCTCTCAGGACTTCTGTACTGTTTTTCTCCATAAAATGACTATCTTTGTCAAAGTCAATCACAACAAAGTAAGGAAATGTTTTTGGAAAACACAAAAAAATCGGGCTGCATCGAACTGATCTGCGGCTCGATGTTCTCGGGAAAGACGGAGGAACTCATCCGCCGGCTCAAGCGGGCCCAGTTCGCCAAGCAGAAGATCGCTACGTTCAAGCCGACCATCGACAAGCGCTATTCGGACCTGGACGTCGTCTCCCATGATTCCCACAGCATTTCCTGCACGCCCATCAAGACGCCTGCCCGCATGCTCCAGATCGACCCGGACGTCCAGGTCGTGGGGATTGACGAGGCGCAGTTCTTCGACGAAAGCATCATCGGCGTCGTCCAGGAACTGGCGGACCGGGGCGTCCGCGTGATCATCGCCGGCCTGGACACGGATTATCTGGGCAAGCCGTTCGGGCCGATGCCGGGCCTGCTGGCCGTCGCGGACGACGTGCAGAAGGTCCACGCCATCTGCGTCCGTTGCGGCGCCCTCGCCAATTTCTCCCACCGTCTCTCCGAAAGCCGGAAACTGGTGGTCCTGGGCGAAAAGGACACCTACGAGCCCCTGTGCCGCGAATGCTACAACAAGGCCGTCAAGGAAGACAAGGAAGACTGAACCGACCTTACAGAACCAACTGCGTCGCCTCATTCCAGGCGACGTTTTTCTTGTATGCACCGTCCAGGAACTCGGTCCCGTGCCAGATGTCCCGCTTGTAGCCGGGATAGGCCGGCAGGTACATGGCCAGTCCGCAGCAGCGCTTCAGCGGAATGGTGATGAAGGAGTCCGTATGCGCTTCATACACGACCGCCTCGTCCAGGGCGGACTGCAGGTCGGCAAGATCGGTCTCCGAAGCGCCGGCTTCCCGAAGCAGGTCCTTCAGGTCAAAGAAGGCGTAATACTGCTTTCCGCCCGCCTGGCGGTCATAAACCTGGACATTCCTTCCCTCCAGGTTCAGGATGCCGTCCCGGTAGCGGTCGAACAGGACGCGGCACTCCGCGGCGAGGGGTTCCAGCCGGCCGCAATCCACCATCGTGATGGCCGCGCCATAGACGGAATCATGCTCGTAGCGAGCGAAATAATCCGCACAGGCACCCTGAAGGTCAGGGACTTCCGGCTCCAGCAGATGATGGGCCAGCGTCTCGTAATTGAAGCCGGCGGCCGGAATTTCACACGGCGAGGCACCGAGATAGCTGCATACGTTCCGAAGTTCCCATGCGACCTCCACGGAGGCCATCAGGCAGGCGTCGAACAGGATGTAGTCCAGCTTGTAGGGAATGGCGGCAGCAAAATCATGCAGTTCGATTTCCTCCTGCTTCGTTCCGGATTCATAATATTCCTGGCCGAATGTCTTTTGTCGGGGTGCGGTCCAGTACATTCCTCCGCTGCCCCGGTCAGTCCCTTCATAGCTCTTGGGATTGCTGAAATACCCCTCCGGCAGCCAGCCGGTCGCGTGCGAGGAGAAGACGGCGCCGTAACCGGCAGCCGGGAACGTTTCCCGCACCAGGTCCAGCACTTCCGTGACCATGGCCGCATTGGCGGTGGAAGTCCCGGCAGGCCAGGACCGGAGTGTATCCGATTGAGGGACGCCGTGTTCCTGGTACAGGCGCACGAGGACCGGGGACGTCTCGGTCGAATAGACCCGGCGCGTCTGCGTCACATGGCTGAACACGAGAAGGACATCGTCCTGGCGGCCGTTTCCGGGCAGATAGCCGTTCCGGAGCGAGGCGATGTTGGCGGAGATGTCCCCGCCCAGGGAATTGAATCCCGCCTCGTAAAGGAGCATCACCTTGCGGGTTTCCGTTCCGTAAGGACCGATGGACAGGGTCAAGTCCAGGCCGTTCCGCTGGCAGGAAAGCAGCAGGAGCAGTCCGGAAAGAAGGGATATGAGGCGTCCGCTTTTCATAAAAACACAGGTACAGGCAGGCAAAGTTAACGATTTTATTTCTAAATTTGTATAAATTAACCACCTATGAAACGTTTCTGCCAGATGATGATGCTCATGGGAACGGCCGCCGCCCTTGCCGGCGCCTGTTCGGAAAAGAAAGCGGAAGAGCCGTTCCGCTATACCGTCGATTCCTTCGCGGACCTCAAAGTGATGCGCTACCAGGTCCCGGGCTGGGACAGCCTGAGCCTGCGCCAGAAGGAATACGCCTACCACCTCGCCGAGGCCGCCAAATGGGGCCGCGACATCCTGTGGGACCAGAACTGCAAGGACAACCTCCGTGTACGCCACGCCGTGGAGAACATCCTGGAAAACTACGAAGGCGACCGGAAAAGCGCTGATTTCGAAGCCTTCACGGTGTACGCGAAGCGCCTGTTCTTCTCCAACGGCATCCACCACCACTACGCGGAGGACAAGTTTTTCCCGGGATGTCCCCAGTCCTATTTCGCGGAGCTCCTAAAGGCCGTCGGCATCGAGGACGACGACCTCCTGGACGTGATCTACAATCCGGAAAGATATCCCCAGCGCAGGTCCACGGAGACATCCGGCGACATTGTCGCCCTGTCCGCCGTGAACTACTACGACGGAGTCACCCGCGACGAGGTGGAGAAGTATTACGCCCGCATCGTGGACCCGAAGGATCCCTGCCCCGTCGCCTACGGCCTCAACACGAAGGTCGTGAAAGGTCCGGACGGTGTCATCCGGGAACTGCCCTGGAAAGCGGGCGGGCTTTACTCCCCCGCCATCGAGAAGATCTGCGAGGAACTCCTCAAGGCCCGCGCCGTGGCCGAGAACGACATCCAGGAAAGGGCCATCGGCCTGCTGGTGGACTACTACCGCACCGGCGACCTCCGCAAGTGGGACGAGTTCAATATCGAATGGGTGAAGGACACCATCGGCACCGTGGACTTCATCAACGGGTTCGTCGAGGACTACAACGACCCGCTGGGCCGCAAGGGCACCTGGGAAGGCTATGTGAACATCAAGGACTTCGAAGCCTCCCGGCGCACCGAGACCCTGAGCGCCAACGCCCAGTGGTTCGAGGACCACTCCCCTGTCGATCCCCGCTTCCGCAAGGCCGTGGTCAAGGGCGTCTCAGCCAAGGTCATCAACGCCGTGTGCCTCGCCGGTGACAGCTATCCTTCCACCCCCATCGGCATCAACCTCCCGAACGCCGACTGGATCCGCAAGGACCACGGTTCCAAGAGCGTGACCATCGCGAACATCACCCATACCTACGACTACTCCGCACAGGAGTCCCCGAAGAGCGTCCTCGCCGAATTCGCCTGGGACGAGGCCGAGATCGCCCGCAGCAAGCAATGGGCGACCGTCGCCGACGAGATCCACACCGACCTGCACGAGTGCCTGGGCCATGGCTCCGGCCAGCTCCTGCCCGGCGTCTCCACGACGGCGATGGGCGAATACGCCTCCGCCCTGGAAGAAGCCCGCGCCGACCTGTTCGGCCTCTATTACACGGCCGACCCCAAGATGGTGGAGCTGGGCATCATGCCCGATCCGGAAGCCTACAAGGCCGAATACGACAGCTACATCCGCAACGGGCTGATGGTCCAGTTCAACCGCGTGGAACTGGGACGCCCGAACACCGAGGCCCACATGCAGAACCGCAAGCTCGTCGCCGAATGGTGCTATGAGAAGGGCGCCGCCGACAACGTGATCGAGAAGAAGGTCCGCGACGGCAAGACCTATTTCGTGGTCAATGACTACGCAAAACTCCGCGGCCTGTTCGCCGAACTCCTCGCCGAGATCCAGCGGATCAAGTCCGAGGGCGACTACGCCGCCGGCAAGAACCTCAGCGAGACCTATGCCGTCCACATCGACCCGGCCCTCCACAAGGAAGTGAAGGAGCGCTACGACGCCCTGGGTCTCAAGCCTTACGGCGGTTTCGTGAACCCGGAAATCCGCCCGGTGGAAAAGGACGGGAAGGTCGTCGATTACGAAATCGTCTATACCGACGATTACCTGGGCCAGATGCTCCAGTACGGCAAGAAGTACGGCGCCCTCTGATGGACCGGATCGCCGAGGACTTCCGCAACTACCTGCGGATCGAGAGAGGCATGTCGCCGAATACGGTGGATTCCTACTCCCGGGACGTAGACGGACTCCTCGCGGCCTATGAAGGGTACCGCCCCGCGGACATCGGCACGGCCGAGGTGGAGCGGTACCTTTCGGAACGGATTGCCAAGGGGCTTTCCAAGCGGTCGCAGGCGCGCCTGCTCAGCTCTCTCCGCTCCTTCTTCAACTGGTGCGTGGAGGAAGGCGAGGTGAAGGACAATCCCTGCGACCGCATCGACGCTCCCAAGCTGGGGAAATACCTTCCTGCCGTCCTGTCGGTGGAAGAGGTGGACGCCATCATCTCCTCGGTCGATACCCGGACACCGGCCGGCCTCCGCAACCGGGCCATCCTGGAAGTGCTGTACGGCTGCGGCCTCCGCGTAAGCGAGTGCACCGGCCTCCGGATCTCGCACGTCCACCTGGATGAGGGATCCGTTGACGTCATCGGCAAGGGAAACAAGCAGCGCATCGTTCCTCTCGGGGAAATGGCCGCCGACGCCATCCGGAACTACCTTCCGGTCCGTCCGGAGCCGGCCGCCCGCCCCTTCGAGGACGTCCTGTTCCTGAACAAGTCCGGCAAGCCCCTCAGCCGCGTTTATGTCTTCGGCGTTGTCAAGGACCAGGCGATGGCCGCGGGCATCCACAAGGAAATCTCCCCGCACACCTTCCGCCACTCCTTCGCCACGCA
>JAFUDV010000045.1 GCA_017464245.1 Bacteroidales bacterium
TCACAAGTCCTAAAATGCTCGCTCACCTTCTCAAGTACGACACCGCCCAGGGTGGTTTCGCCGGCAAGTTCGGTGAAGGAAAGCACACGGTGGATTACAAGGACGCCGTCCTCGCCGAAGACGGCAAGACGGTTGTCACCCCCGGTTCCATCATCGTGGACGGCAAGGAGATCACCATCTATGCGAAGCCCAATGCCGCTGAACTCCCTTGGGGCGAACTGAACGTGGACGTCGTCCTCGAGTGCACCGGTTTCTACACCTCCAAGGCGAAGGCCTCCGCTCACATCCAGGCCGGCGCGAAGAAGGTTGTCATCTCCGCTCCTGCGGGCAACGACCTCCCCACCATCGTCTATAACACCAACCACAAGACCCTGACCCCGGCCGACACCGTGATCAGCGCCGCTTCCTGCACCACCAACTGCCTGGCTCCGATGGCCGACGCCCTCAACAAGTACGCCCCCATCCAGAGCGGTATCATGAGCACCATCCACGCCTACACCGGCGACCAGATGATCCTCGACGGTCCTCAGCGCAAGGGTGACCTCCGCCGCAGCCGTGCAGGTGCCTGCAACATCGTTCCGAACTCCACCGGCGCCGCCAAGGCGATCGGCCTCGTGATTCCCGAACTGAACGGCAAGCTCATCGGCAGCGCCCAGCGCGTTCCCACCCCCACCGGTTCCACCACCATCCTGGTCGCCGTCGTGAAGGGCAAGGACGTCACCGTGGAAGGCATCAACGCCGCGATGAAGGCCGCCTCCAACGAGTCCTTCGGCTACACAGAGGACCAGATCGTCAGCTCCGACATCATCGGCATGCGTTTCGGTTCCCTGTTCGATGCCACCCAGACCATGGTCTCCAAGGTCAATGACGACACCTATCAGGTTCAGGTCGTCTCCTGGTACGACAACGAGAACTCCTACACCTCCCAGATGGTCCGCACCATCAAGTACCTCGCCGAACTCAAGTAAGTCCGTCGGGCACTGGGAAAGTGAACTCTTTTCGGAGTACATCCCAAAAGACAGGTTCCTTACGGGGCCTGTCTTATTTTTATGCTTTTTTTATTATCTTTGCCATGATTTGAAAATCTTTAACAGACCAATATGAAAAGATTAACCCTTGTCATGGCCCTTCTCGCGGCATTCGCCCTGTCCGCAAAGGCCCAGGAATTCGAGCCGGGCGTGTATCTCCAGCTGCAGGGCGGAGCCGCCTGCGACCTTGGCGAAGCCTCCTTCGGGAAACTCATCTCCCCTTCCGCCCAGGTAGCCCTCGGCTACCGTTTCAATGAAATCTTCGGCGCCCGCCTCTCCGTCAACGGCTGGCAGGCCCGCAACTACACCAGCGGTTCCGAGATCCTCTACAAGTACCGCTTCGTCCAGCCCGCGCTGGATCTCCAGTTCGACCTGGGCAATCTCTTCTCCGGCTGGAATCCCGACCGCGTGTTCAATCCCTACTGGTTCCTCGGAGCCGGCGTCCCCGTCGGTTTCGACAACGCCGATGCCATCGACCTGGCCCGCAACAACGAGAAGTTCTCCCTCCTCTGGGAACCCACGAAAGTGTTCTGGGGCGCCCGCACCGGCCTGGGTGCCGACATCCGCCTGACCGACCGCATCGCCCTGAACCTGGAAGCCAACGCCAACATGTACCCGGACACCTTCAACTCCAAGAAGGCCGTGGACGTGGCCCCGGGTCCGGACTGGCGCTTCAACGCCCTCGTCGGCCTGACCTTCCGCTTCGGCGGCAAGAAGGCTCCGAAGGCCGCTCCGGCCGTGGTCGTTCCGGCCACCAAGCCCCGTGAGGAGTACAAGCCTGCCCAGCCGCGGAAGGAAGTCGTGGAAGAGCCGGCCGACGACAACGGCCCCGCCATCTACCAGGGTGCCGACGTGGACATCTTCTTCGACCTGAACAAGGCCGTCATCCGCGACGACCAGGTGGTCACGATGAACCGCCTCGTCAGTTTCCTGCGCAACACCCCCGGTGCCAAGGTGAAACTGGACGGCTATGCCGACAAGCAGACCGGTACGGCCGACATCAACCAGGAACTCTCCGAGCAGCGCGCCGCCGCCGTCCGCCAGTATCTTGTCAGCCGCGGCATCGAGGCCTCCCGCATCACCACCGCGGCCCACGGCGACACCGTCCAGCCCTTCTCCGGTGCCAAGAACCGTGTCGTCACCTGCCGGATCCGGTAAGTACATGAAGCTTAATTAAAAGAGGGCGACTAATAAGCGATTATTGGTCTCCCTCTTTTGTGTACAAAGATAGTGATATTATTGTTATCTTTGCCGCCATGGAAAACATCCCGACATACGCCTTGGAAGCCTGGACGGACGAAGGAGAGGTTCATTTCTCCGGACATGGGCTTTGTGAGCAGTTGGGATGGTATGAGGATGACACCTCTGTTGCCGATGGAGAAAAGACCTGGGCCGATTATGAACGCCTTACTTTTATGATATGGTCCCGGGGTATGTTCCTCCTTTCGCAGGGAGAGTGCCGTGAATCCTACGACTGCTTCTGGGCCGGGGCGAAAGTATGTGAGGAGGCGATCAGGGTGCTCAAGGTTCCTGCCGACGGCGGCCTGCATCCTTTCCTCATCGCCTTTGATGAGATGTACGAGGGCTGTAACCAGGCTGCCCTGGAAGAAGGATATGCCCTGGAGGAGGTATTCGATGAGGATGCCCTTCAGGATATCCGGCAGGGGCTTTGGAAGAAAGCGCCGGAAGACCTTCGGGAGGATATCTATGACGATTTCCCGTCGCCCAGCATCGAAGAGACAGACAGAATGGTGGAGAATTACCGGATCTCTTTCTCTGATTCGGCAGCAGAGAAGTTACATGACAAGTCCGTCTATTTCATCCTGAGATCCATGATGGGCATCATACCGTCCTCCCTGTTACGCTCCCTCCTCGACACCCTGGACGAACATGACCTCCACCAGATTACCCGATGCATCGGCGGCATGCAGGTGTCCGGAATGGCTTTCAGCATCCTGGAGGAACGGACAAATAAACAAAAGACGGGAATCAAATCGTAAGCGGCGGCTTGATCTCTTTTCCCTTACATCGACTTGCCTACCTCAACGATCCCGACGTGCCTTACGGGACACCGGAAGAGTGAGGACTTACCTTACCGCCTTCCGGAGCGGACGGGGAAGCGCGTGGCGATTCAGGAAGAGGTAGGTGGTGTTCAGGGCCATGTAGTCGCGGGACATGTACCAGATGCCGTCGTAGGGGCCGCTCTTGCCCCAGGAGTTCTTCACCAGATAGTAGGGACGGCCTTCCTCATCGACAGCCTTTCCATAGACGAGCATCACATGGTCGTAGGTGAAGCGCCAGTCATCCCACTGCTCCTGTCGCAGTTCCTGCGTAGGAACGACGCCTTCCGGCAAGGAGGCAGTGCCTTCCCGACGAAGGAAATCGCCGGACACGTCCCCGCCCCAGGCCACCGTATAGCCGGCGTCCAGGGCATGGTCCAGCACGTCCATCAGCTGGTCGATGGGGATATTGTAGCTGGGCTTCAGCCGCCACTTGTACGGCGCTTCGATGACAAACCATTCGCCGAACGGGTGGTGCATGTAGCTGGTCAGGCTCACATAATCGTCCAGGTCCAGACCGAGGCTCCCGGCAAATGAACGCGGCGTATAGGTCTTCCCCTCATAGACAAAGGATTCCGGGCAGGAACCCACATAACGGTCGATGACCGCCTGGACGCTGTCCTGCCAGTGCAGCATGGGCGCCTTGTTCCGCAGCGGGGCCTGCTCCTCGGTCGTAAAACGGTTCAGTTCCTTCCATACGACCCGGCTGACCGTGCGCTCCAGTTCCGGGAAAAAGGTCTTGAAATTGGCCAGGGAATCACCCGTCAGGGAACCCGGTGCCGGCATGGCGTCCTCCGGGCAGATGCCATGCTGCCGGATCACCTCCAGCACATCGTCACAGGAGCCGCCCTCGGAGATCTGGCTGTACCCGTGCATGCGCACATAATGGGTCGCACAGTCCATATAGTCCTTGTTCACGACGAACATCTCGCACAGGTCGTAGGTCTTCCCCGTCTTGCGCAGGATCTCGCTCTCGAAGAATCCGAGCGTCGCATAGTCCCAGCAGGTTCCGCTGCGGTACTGGTTCTTGATGCTGGTGATCGGAAGCTCCCGGATCGTCCGGAAACGCTTCGCTTCCTGGGCCGATCCTGCCGCCACGTTCAGGACCAGGACGGCCGCCACGGCCATGTGCAGAACACTTTTCATAGGTCGATGATTCTTTAATTCCTGTCAGGTCAATACTCCCTCGGCCCGAAGATATCCGTTCCGATGCGGACCATGGTCGCCCCATGCCGGACGGCGATGGGCCAGTCGCCGGACATCCCGATGGACAATTCCGTAAAGGACTCCGCCAGCTCCGGATGTTCCTTCCGGATCCGACGGAACAACGCCTCAATCCGGCCGAAATCCCGCTCGACCACCTCCTCATCCTCCGTATTCGTCGCCATCCCCATCAGCCCCCGGATCCGGACATAAGATTTCTCGACTTCGCTCGAAATGACAGAACGGATGTCCTCTTCGGAGAACCCCTGCTTGGTCTCTTCGGCGCCCAGGTGGAGTTCCAGGAGGACGTCGATAATACGGCCGTTGTCTCTCCCCCACTTGTCGATGGCTTCCAGCAGATGGAGGGAATCCACGGACTGGACCAGCTTGACATACGGGAGGACCAGCTTGAGCTTGTTGGTCTGGAGATGGCCGATGAAATGCCACTGCACGTCGGAGGGCATCAGGGGCACCTTCACCGCCAGTTCCTGCGGACGGCTCTCGGCAAAGACACGCTGTCCTGCCTCGTAAGCCTCCATCAGCCTTTCCACCGGGTGGAATTTGGAAACTGCCACCAGTTTCACTCCTGATGGCAGTTTCTCGTAAAGGGTACGTAAACTATCGCTTACCATTTTTCTTCTTCTGCTGAAGTTCCTGCTGACGCTGCATTTCGCGCTGCATCTTCTGGGCCTCTTCCAGGCGCTGCTGCCACTTGGACTTGGGAGCAGGCTTGCCTTCGGCCGCCTTCACCTTGGCCAGGATCTCGTCCGGCTTCACCACCCACTTCTTGATGATCCAGGTCTCCAGCATCGTGATCAGGTTGGAGAGCAGGTAGTAGTAGCTCAGACCGGAAGAAAGGTTGTTACAGATGAAGAACATCATGATCGGCATCATGTACAGGCTCATGAAGCGCATCATCTGGGCGTTCGGATCGTTGCCGGTGGACTGGTTGGCCATCGTCGCCTTCGAATAGAAGAACATCGACAGGGCCATCAGGAGGGCGAACAGGGAGATGTGGTCCATGCCCAGGACGCTCGTACTCCAGTGGATGACGTCGTCATAGGCGGAGAGGTCCTCGGCCCACAGGAAAGGCTGCTGACGCAGCTGGATGGAAGCCGGGAAGAAGCGGAACATCGCCCACAGGATCGGCATCTGGAGGAGCATCGGCAGGCAGCCGCCCATCATGGACACGCCGGCCTTGTTGTACAGTTCCATCGTCGCCTGCTGCTTCTTCATCGCGTCCTCCTGCTTGGGGTACTTCGCGTTGATCTTGTCCAGTTCCGGCTTGAGGGCCTGCATCTTCGCGGAGGAAGAGTAGCTCTTGTAGGCCAGCGGAAGGACGACGATCTTGATGAAGATGGTCATCAGGAGGATGATGATACCGAAGCTCTTGATGAACTTGCTCAGCCAGTCGAACAGCGGAATAATCACGCCCTTGGTGAACCAGGAGATCCAGGCACCGCCCATCGGAATTACCTTCTCGTATGCGTGGTGGTACGCCTTCAGGCCCTTGTAGTCGTTCGGACCGAAGTAGAACTCGAAGGGAATGTCAATCCGCGGGGAGCCGGGCTGGATGTCCGCCCGCATGGACGCCGAGCACTGCATGAGGTCATGCTCCTCATTGTCCTTGGGGAGGAAGTCGATGGTGAATTCGCCGTAGGTAAAGTCCTTCGGAGCCCGCATGATGGCGGAGAAGAACTGCTGCTGGAAAGCGAACCACTCGAGCCGGTTGTCGAAGCGCTTGGAGCCCTTGCGGCCGTTGCCGATGTTCTCCGGCTTCTTCTCGTCCGGGAAATAGTAGTTCAGGCGGGAGTACTGGCTCTCGTTCTTGAATCCCTTCTCCATGCGCGGGAGAACCGCCGCGAAGTCCACGTCGATGCTGCCCACGTTGCGCGGGATCAGGTCCTGCATCCCCACGAAGGAGAGCATGTGGTTCACGGAATAGGAGTCCTTCACGAGGGTGTAGGTTTCCTCGACGTATCCACCGTTGGAGAAAGGAAGGCGCATCACCACCGTGGAATCGGTGGACGCCTCGGCAACATATTGGAAGTTGAACTTCCGGGTGTCCACGGCTGTGGGCGCATAGACCACGAAGCCGAGCTGGCTCTTCCCTTCCCGCAGGATGTAGAGGTCCGACTTGTCATAATTCTGGAAGTCCTTCACCCGGACGGCATAAGGCTGCGCGCCCAGGGTGGTGAAGGTGATCTCCAGCTTCTCGTTCTCGAGGACGACCAGGCTGCCTTCGCCCTGGCTGGCGGCATTCAGGAGGGAGTCGCTGTACACCGCCGTCTGCGCAGGCAGGGCGGCGACGACCGTATCCTCCGGATGCTCCGCCAGGTAGGCGGCGCGGATGCTGTCCTGACGATAAGCCTCCACGGCGGCGAGGGAGTCCAACTCCGCCTGGTAAGCCATCTGCTTCTTGACCTGGCGGCTCTGATACCCGAAGAAGCCCATCATGATGAGGGCGATCAGGACAAAGCCGATGATCGAATTCCTGTCCATAGGCTACTCGGACTGGTCCTGGGAAGCCTCCTGGGAGACCATTTCACGGATCTTCGCCTCCAGTTCGCGGAGGTCGGCCTTCGCGGCGTCGATGCGTTCCTGCATCTGGGCCTTGAGCTGCTCGGCACCCTTGGAAAGGCCGAAGAAGCCGATGTTGTTCTCGTAGGTCTGGATGTCCTGCTGGAGCTGGTTGTACTTGAGGGTGAGACGGTCCTTCTCGGTGAGCGGGGCGTTCCGGCGAGGCTCGCGGACGGGACCGCGGCCGCCTTCCCGGCGTCCGCCGCGGTTGAAGTCCGGGAACTTCGCCTGCATGGCGGCGCGATAGGCAGCCTGCACGGCCTCCTTCTCCTTGAAGGGGACGAAGCCGATGGCGTTCCAGCGCTCGGCGAAGCCGCGGGCAGCCTCGGCATCGGCCTCCGCGTCGGCGGAGACGTAGGCCTCGATTTCCTCGATAAGGGCGCGCTTGGCCTTCAGGTTGCCATAGTAGTCGTTCTCGGGACGGCCCTGCTTGTCACGCTCGTTGAAGAAAGCGTCACAGGCGGCGCGGAAACGCTTCCACAGCTGCTCGGATTTCTTGCGCGGCACGGCGCCGATCTCCTTCCACTGCTTCTGGAGTTCGATCAGGGTATCGGAGGTCTTCTTCCAGTCGGTGCTGCCGCTGAGGGCCTCGGCCTGTTCGATGATGGCGAGCTTCTTGGACATGTTGTCGTTCATGTTGTCCTTGAACTCGTTGTAGTAGTCGCGCTTGCGGCTGAAGAAAGCGTCGCAGGCGGCACGGAAGCGGTCATAGACCTTCTGGTTGTCCTTCCGCGTGGCGAAGCCGATCTTGCGCCATTCGCCCTGGATCGCGACGATCTCCTTGGAGAGGGCGTTCCATTCGCTGGAGGACTTGATCTCCTGGGCGGCGATGGCCTCCACCTTCTCGCAGAGGGCGGTCTTGGCCTCGAGGTTCTGGACCTGCTGCTCCTTCAGGCCCTCGAAATGGGCCTGGTATTTCTTGTTGACGACGGCGGTGGCGGCGCGGAAACGCTCCCAGATGGAGTCGCGGAACTCCTTGGCCACCGGGCCGAACTCCTTCCACTGCTCATGGAGTTTCTGGAGCTCCTTGAAAGCGCCCACGACGTCCTCGCTTTCGGCGAGGGACTCGGCCTGCTCGCAGAAACCGGTCTTGGCCTCGAGGTTCTTGCGGAAATCCAGGTCACGGAGTTCGCGGTTGATCTGCACAAGGTCGTAGAACTTCTCCACGTACAACTGGTAGGTGTCATTGACATCCCGGTAGTTCTGCTGCGGGACCGGACCGGTCTCGCGCCAGCGGTTCTGGATCTCGCGGAACTTGGGGAAGGCATCCTTCATGTCGCCCTGTTCCTCGACGAGGGCCTTGAGATCCTCGATGATGGCCTGCTTGGTCACGAGGTTGCCTTCGCGCTCGGCGTCCAGCTGCCGGTTGTACTCGGCCCGCTCCTTCTTATATTCATTGTAGAGGCTCTTGAAGCCGGCTTCAATGGCGGCGAACGGGCTCTGGACCTCGTTCTCCACCGGCTCGGCGCTCACTTCCTCCACGGTTTCAGCATCGGGTTCCTCGACCGCGGCGTCCTCGCCGGCCTCCGCCTTTTCGCGGGAGAGGCGCTTGTAGAAGGCGGACTTCAGGGCCTCGGCCTCCTTGGAACGTTTCATGCGGTCTTCGCTTTCAGTCAGACTCTGGAACAGGGCGGACAGTTCGGCCAGGGTCTTGTCGGCAAAGCTGACAAGGGTCTCCTTGACCTCCTCCAAGGTTTCTTTGACTTCCTCCAGGGTGTCCTTGGCCTCCTCCACGACAGGGGTGGCGGCTTCCTGGGACTGTTCCTGTGCTACATCTGCGGTCTCGACGACTGTTTCGACGACCTCAGGCTTCATTTCTTCACTCATAATGAATCGTGTTCAAAAATTAAACATATAGACGGCAAAGATAACAAAATTTCCACAATTAAACATAAAACGCTACATTTGCATGCAAGAAAGAGAAAACCCATGCGCATCGATATCCTCACCGTGGTTCCGGAACTGCTCGAAAGTCCGCTGAGCCATTCCATTCCGGGCCGCGCCGTCAAGAAAGGCCTGGTGGAAATCCATGTCCACAATCTCCGCAAGTACGGCCTGGGACCGCGCCTGACGGTGGACGACTACTGCTACGGTGGAGACGCCGGCATGGTGATGATGGTGGAGCCGGTGTTCCGGATGATCGAGGAACTGACGGCCGAAAGGCATTACGACGAGATCATCTACATGGCCCCCGACGGGGAAATCCTGGATCAGGGCATCGCCAACGAACTGTCCCTCAAGGAGAACATCATCATCCTCTGCGGACATTACAAGGGCATTGACGAACGGATCCGCGAACATCTGGTGACGCGCGAGATCTCCGTGGGCGACTTTGTCGTCAGCGGCGGCGAGATTCCCGCAGCCCTTCTCGCGGACAGCATCATCCGCCTCATCCCCGGCGTCCTGACCGACGAGACATCGGCCTTGTCCGACTCCTTCCAGGACGGCCTGGTCTCCCCTCCCGTCTATACCCGTCCGGCCGAGTTCAACGGCTGGAAGGTCCCCGATGTCCTTCTCTCCGGCAATCCCAAACTGATCCAGGCCTGGCAGGACGAACAGGCCCTCCAGCGCACCAAGGAAAGAAGACCGCATCTGCTGGATCAATAAATTAAGGCTCGCATCCCTGCGAGCCTTAATTTTGGTTAGTTAGTAGTGTATTCTTACTCAGAAGAAGGTTAATTGTGTTGGTTAGAAGAAGCGTATCTCAATTCTTGCAAAAGGCTTTTTAAATAATTTTATTATATCAACTTTTTTCCTTTTTGCAAGAGCAAAGATAGGCAAACTTTCCATACTTCCAAAATTTAATGAAAAAACTTTCATTAAATAAAATATTTTAAAAAGCTAGGGAGGCCTTCACCATGACATTCCGCAAGGCCTGTGGATACAGGCCGGCCTCCACGTAAAGAGGATCGCTGCCACCCTGCCAGGCCCGATAAACCCACGCATAGGCATAATAAGAGCGGTTCAGGAGATTGTTCACAAAGACCGAAAGGCCCAGGGTTCCGAAGGAAAGCGGGATGGAGTGGGACAGGGAAAGGTCGGTCACGAAGAAAGCGGGAATGCAGCGGTCCTCGGACTGCGTGTTGTCCCAATACTGCTTGCCGACATACTTGCCGCTGAGGGCCAGGGTCATCGGCCGCCACCATCCGCCCAGCGGAGAGAGCGCGACCCTGCCCATGCCCACGACGGAAGGAGAAAGCAGCATCGTCGTATTTTCGTAATGCTCCTCCTTGTAGCCGCCGTTCTCCCAGTCTTCCAGATAGGCGGTGAAACTCCGCAGCCGGTTCCGGGACAGGGTCAGGTTCCCGTCCAGGCGGACAGCCCGGGACGGAGTCCAGGCCGCAGAGAGTTCCAGGCCCCGGCGCCATCCCCTGCCCACGTTTTCCTTGATGGCATAGCCGGAGGAACTG
Organism: Bacteroidales bacterium; assembly: GCA_017464245.1. Classification (GTDB taxonomy): domain Bacteria; phylum Bacteroidota; class Bacteroidia; order Bacteroidales; family UBA932; genus Cryptobacteroides. The sequence continues at coordinate 10,282 of JAFUDV010000045.1, forward strand.
AGTTTTCCGGTCTCCAGGAGCATGTCGCGGTACTCCATCAGGAAGACATTGGCTTCCATGCTGAAAAGCATTCCGGAATAGGCGTAACCGGCCTCCACGTCCACCATGGACTCCGGTTTGATCGGAATCATCTCGCCCTTGATGTTCTCCTTGATGTCGCTCCGGCCAGGCTCCCGATGCCCGAGGGCGACACTCCCGTACATCTTATGTCCGCCGAAAACGGCCGTCAAGCCGCCGCGCGGATTGAAGAAGTTCCATTTCTCATGGTAGTCGATGGGGATCCGGCTCGCCTTGTCGTCGGCGCCCACGAAGTCATAACCGATATGGCGGTACTGGAGGTCCGCATAGGCGGTGAGCCAGGGCAGCGGCCGGTATTCCGCCCGGAGGAAAGCGTCCGCCTCCTGCTTCAGGCCGGTATTCCGGTACCAGGTGAAGTCCCGGTTCATGGATGCATAATCGTAACCCTTTCCCAGCACGCGAGACCAGAGCATCTCGCCCCAGTGACCGCCGTCATAGCGGGAGAGGGTTGCGCCGCCGTCCACTTTCAGGGCCGCGCCCCGGTAGCGGAGGGAAGACTGCAGCACATACAGGTCGTTTCCCATCTTCTTCCGGTAGATCATGTCGCTCTTCTTCACCCCGTCCACGTCGGAGAACGGATAGCCGAACTCGGCGAACTTGCGCCCCGTCTTGTAATACTCGTCATACCCGTCGCCCCGGGTATAGTCCAGGGTGGTGGTCCAATGGAGACGGTCCGTCAGGCCCCGGGTATAGTTGAGCTGAAGATGGTGCTGGACGTAATTGTCCGTCTGGTCGGGATAGTAGCGGGTGTTGCCCGCATCGTCCACATACTCGCCCGCCCCGTTGTAAGTGCGGTCCAGCGCATACATCTCGGGGGAGATGCCGTCCCAGGTCATCCCGCTCTTCTGGTCACCCATCAAGTAGGTGAAACGCAGCGAGTTGCGTCCTTTAAGCCATCCGATGACACCGAATACGGACGCCGACCGGACCCCGGCGTTCCGGATATAGCCGTCCGTCCGGCCGGTTGTCCAGGCCAAGTCAAAGTACAGCCCCGAAGGCAGCAGGCCGGAACGGGCCGAAAAACCGGTCATGACCGTTCCGTAGGACCCTGCCGACACCTCGCTGCGGAAAGAGGGTTCCGGCGCGACGAAGGCCGTATTCATGTTGATGCTGGCCCCGAATGCACCGGCCCCGTTCGCCGACGTGCCCAGTCCGCGCTGCACCTGGACGCCGGACAGGAGCGAGGTCAATGCGGGGATATTGACCCAGAACACTTCCTGGGACTCCGCGTCGTTCAGGGTGATGCCGTTCAGGGTGACATTGATCTGGGATCCCTTTGAACCGCGGATGGTGATGGCGGAATTGCCCAGTCCGGTGCCGCCTTCGTTGTAGGTCACGACGGAGGGCAGCAGGTCCAGGGTCATCGGCAGGGAGTTCATGGGATTGGAAGAGCGGAGCGCATCCCGGCCCACGTCGGTATGGGCGATGGGCGTGTCCGCTCCGGCACGGGTGGAAGAGACGACGACGCTGTCCAGTCGTTCTTCCCAGGCGGTCTGCGCACCCGCGCAGACACAGATGGCGGCGAAAGCCGCGGTCAACAGGCTTTTTTTCATATTCTTTCCTCCGGCGGTATGAACCGCATCAGGTTCGACGGGTATGATCTCAACCGGGCGGCCGCCCGATACCCCGATATGTCAGTTACTTCTTCTTCTCCAGCTGGATCTCGAACAGCTTGGGCCAATACTTCCCGGTCAGGAAGATCCGTCCTTCCCCGTCCACGGCGATGCCGTTCAGGACATCCGTCTCCGGAGTCCGGTCCTTTGCGGAAAGCAGTCCGCGGCAGTCCACTGTCGCCTCCACCTTCCCGTCCTCAGGGTCGATGATGACGATGGTGTCGGTCGTATAGACATTGGCCCAGACTTTTCCGTCGATCCATTCCAGTTCGTTCAGGTAGCGGACGGCGCGTCCGTCCCGGGTGACCCGGACCCGGCGGAGTTCCCGCAAGTCCTTGTCCATGAAGTAGAGATACGCGCTTCCGTCACTGGCGATCAGCTGCTTTCCGTCCGTGGTCAGGCCCCAGCCCTCACGGGGATAGGCCACCGTGGACCGGTACTTGAGCGAATCCGCGTCGTAAATGAAAGCGACGTTGCTGGTCCAGGTCAGGATGTACAGGTTGCCGTCCAGGATGCAGGATCCCTCGATGAAATACTTCCGTGAGAAATCCTGCCGGCTCGTCGCCTGGCCCGTCTCGAGGTCCACGGTCCTCAGGGTGCTCTCCCCCCACTGGCCGGTCGTTTCCAAAAGACGGCCCCCGTCGAAGAAAAGTCCTTGCGTGTAAGATGTTACATCATGCGGATACTCCCGCACGACGTGGGCCTTGTATTCCCGCACCTTGGCACTGCCGCAGGAGAGGGCGATCAAGGCAAGCAATAGGAGGGACAGTTTTCTCATTTTCCAAAAATCTTACAAATGTAAGGAAAAAACCGTACCTTTGCAACCGGAAGGTGGGACGATCTGCCGCGCCGGGCAACCGGTGAGGAAAGTCCGCACAGGGCAGGGCGCCTGACTGTGGAAAGCACAGAAGGGAGTAATCTTTTCCGTCCGTAACAGAGAACGACCGCCGGAGCGATCCGGCAAGGGTGAAAACGCGGGGTAAGAGCCCACGACGGCGTGCGGCGACGTACGCCGGGTACGGCGGCAGGCCTGCAAGACCAAATATACCGGCAGATGAGGGCGGCCCGTCCGATGCCGGGGGGTAGGTTGCGAAGATAAATGGCAGATTCAAAAACAGAAAGCGGCTTACGGCCCCGCCTCCAAAAGGACTGACTCGCACGTGCGAGCCAGTCCTTTTTCCGGTTTGAGGGGGCTCTGCCCCCTAATACCCCCGCGGCTCCCGACCTATAAGTCCTCGGGACAAGCCTCGAACCCGGTCTCCGCCGGGCCGTCTGATGACGGCCTGGTCTCTTCGAACGACCATAGTGCCGCTACACCTCCACGAAGCGGCACCAGCCGTGGGAGTCGGGGTATTCGCCGTCCTGGATGGCGCGGATGCGCTGGTAGAGCGCCGTGGACTTCGGGCCCACTTCCCCGTCGGGGCAGTAGCGGAATTCACGGGAAACGGCCGCCTCCTCCAGCACCGGTTTCATGTCGATGTGCGAGAGCGGCGTGATGACGACCGCAGTGCCGCATCCACCCACTTCCTCGAAGGTCTCCAGTTCCTCCAGCGGGACCGGACGCTTCTCGACTTCCATGCCCAGATCGACCGCCACCTGCTGCAGGGTCTTGTTCGTAATGGAAGGAAGGACGCTGTCGGAGAGCGGGGTGATGTACTTGTTTCCCTTGATGCCGAAGAAGTTGGACGAGCCGAACTCGTCCACGAACTCGCGGGTGGAGGAATTCAGGTACAGGAGTTCCGCATATCCCTGCTCGTGGGCGGACTTGTAGGGCTTGAAGGTGTTCGCATAGTTCGCGCCGATCTTGTAGCTGCCGGAGCCTTTCGGCGCCGCCCGGTCATAGTTGCCCGGAATCACGGCCGCGCAGGACTTCAGGTGCGCGCCATAATAGGAACCCACGGGGGCGCACATCACCGCGAAGATGGCCTCCGGATAGGGCACGAGTTGCATCTGGGGATGCATGCCCACCAGCAGCGGGCGCAGGTACATGGATGCGCCCAGGCCGTACGGGGGCAGGAATTCCAGGTTGCCGCGGATGCAGTCTTCGCACATCTGCAAGAACATCTCCGGAGGCGGGCAGGGCATGCCCAGGTAATCCGCCGTGCGCTGCAGGCGGGCGGCGTTCTGGTCGGGACGGAACATCGCGATGCGTCCGTCCTTCTGCCGGAAGGCTTTCAGGCCCTCGAAGCAGGAAATCGCGTAGTGGAAGACCTGCGCGAAAGGGTCGAACGTAAAGGAGAAGGTCTCCGTCGATTCGGGGATGGACCACCGGCCGTCCTTGTAGTGGGAGATGACGACCGTGCGGGTCCGGTAGGCGTCGAAGCCCAATGATTTCCAGTCTATCTGTTCCATACCGTCCTATATTTTCGATGCAATCCAATCGCCCACCGCAGAGGTGGAGCAGCTGCCGCCGAGGTCCTCGGTCGTGACGCCGGCCTCCAGGGAGGCGGCGACGGCCTCGCGGATGGCCTTGCCCTCGTCCATCAGGCCGAAGGCGTACTCGAACATCATCGCGGCGGAAAGGATGGCCGCGACGGGGTTCGCGATATTCTTTCCCGCCGCCTGCGGATAGGAGCCGTGGATGGGCTCGAACAGGGAGGTATGCTCCCCCACCGAGGCCGATGCAAGCAGGCCCATCGACCCGCTGATGCAGCTGGCCTCGTCCGTGAGGATGTCGCCGAAAGTATTCTCCGTCACCAGGACGTCGAAGAACTTCGGGCAGCGGATGAGCTGCATGGCGGCGTTGTCCACGAACATATAGTCCACCCGGATGTCCGGCCAGGCCGGTTCCATCTCCTGCGCAACCTGGCGCCACAGACGCGAAGACTCCAGCACGTTGGCCTTGTCCACCACCGTGAGGTGCTTGCGGCGACGCCGGGCGTACTCGAAGGCGAGACGCAGGATGCGCTCCACCTCGGCCCGGCTGTAGATGCAGGTGTCATAGGCGGTATTGCCGCCATCCTTCCGGCCTTTCTCGCCGAAGTACATGCCGCCGGTGAGTTCCCGGATGCACAGGAAATCGGCCCCGTCCACGAACTCGGTCTTGAGCGGGGACTTTTCCACCAGGGACTTGAAAGTCTCCACCGGACGGAGGTTCGCGTACAGGCCCAACTGCTTCCGGATGGCCAGCAAGCCCTGTTCCGGACGCACCTTGGCCGTGGGGTCGTTGTCGTACTTGGGATCGCCCACGGCGCCGAAAAGGACAGCGTCGCTGTCCATGCACAGGGCATGGGTCCCGGCCGGATAGGCGTTCCCGAACCGGTCGATGGCGCAGGCGCCCACATAGCCGTACGTATAGGACACTTCATGGCCGAAACGGGCGCATACGGCGTCCACCGCCTTGACGGCCTGCTCCACGACCTCCGGGCCGATGCCGTCGCCAGGGAGTTTTGCAATCTTGAGTTTCATATAAGGTTGTTTTCGATTAAGTTCAGCATTTTGACCGTGGCCTTGATGGCGGCCTCGGCCTGGTCGGAGTCCACGCCCCGGGTCCGGAAGGCTTTCCCGCCCAGGTCCCAGGAAATGGTCGTTTCCACGAGCGCGTCGGTCTTCCCCCCGGGCGGGATCTTCACGACGTAGTCCGTCAGGCGCGGATGCCGCCGGCCCAGCCGGTCGTAGATGACCCAGAGGGCTTTCATGAAGGCATCGTACTGGCCGTCGCCGGCCGCCGCCTCCTCGTAGCAGGTTCCGTCGATGTCGATCCGGATGTTCGCGATGGGACGCATGCCCCGGGCGAGCTGGAGGCTGTAGTTGATGATGTGGATGCGGTCAGGCTGCGAGGAAAGATCGCCCTTGAGGACTTCCGCCACGATGAACGGCAGGTCCTCCGCGCTCAGGCTCTCCTTCTTGTCCCCCAGTTCCACCACACGTTCGGTCACGCGCTTCATCTGCTCCGGAGTGAGGTTGATGCGGAGGTCTTCCAGATTCCGTGCGATGTTCGCCTTGCCGCTGGTCTTGCCCAGGGCATAGTGCCGATGCCGGCCGAAACGCTCCGGAAGCAGGGCGTTCTGATACAGCCCGCCCTTCCGGTCGCCATCGGCATGGACCCCACTGGTCTGGGTGAAGGCAAACTCCCCCACCAGCGGCTTGTTGGACGGGATCCGGATGCCGGAAATGGTCTCCACGTAGCGGGAAACATGCATCAAAGCGCTCTCGTCCAAGCTGTTGGGAACCTTCAAATGGTCATTCAGGATGCCGATGGCACTGGATACCGCCAGGTTGCCCGTCCGCTCCCCCAGCCCGTTCACCGTCGTATGCAGTCCTTTCACGCCGGCCTTCACGGCCTCAAAGGCGTTGGCAGCGGCAAAGTCGTAATCATTGTGGGGATGGAAGTCGAAAGAGACGGAAGGATAGCGCTCCACCATCGTCCGGCAGAAGCGGTACGTGCTTTCCGGGTCCAGGATGCCCAGCGTATCCGGCAGCATGATCCGGCGCACAGGAGCGTCCTTCAAGGCGTCCACGAGAAAGAAGACATAGTCCGGGGAATCCTTCATCCCGTTGGACCAGTCCTCGAGGTACACATTGACCTCCAATCCCTTCTCCCCGGCGATCCGGACCTCCCGGAGGATGTCGGACAGATGCGCTTCCGGGGTCTTCCGGAGCTGCCCCGTCACATGGCGGAGCGCGCCCTTGGTCAGGAGATTCAGGACCTTTCCACCGCCCGACGCGATCCAGTCCGAGGAAACGCCGCTGTCCACGAAGCCCAGCGCCTCCACCGCATCCAGGCGGCCGCAGCCGGACGCCCAGGCGCAGATCTTGGCAAAGGCCTCGTGTTCGCCGCGGGATACCCGCGCCGAGGCCACCTCGATCCGGTTGACCTTCAGTTCTTCCAGGAGCAGGCGCGCAATGGCCAGCTTCTCGTCCGGGTTGAACGAAACGCCGGCGGTCTGCTCGCCGTCACGGAGGGTGGTGTCCAGGATCTCGATCATCGGTTTTCGTAGGCTTCGATCCTGCCTCTCTGGAGGAGCAGGTAGTCGATATCGTCCAGCGCGTTCATGAGGCAGTACTTCTTGTATGCGTTCAGTTCGAAGGACTCCCTCCGGCCCGTGGCGAGGTTCGTCACGGTCTGGTTGGGAACGTCCACCCGGACCTTCGTTGCCGGATCCGCCTCGATGGAGGCGAACAGTTCCTCCAGAAAATCCGGGGTCACGACCACCGGCAGGACGAAGTTGTTCAGTTTGTTGTTCTTGTGGATATCCGCGAAGAAACTGGAAATCACCACTTTGAATCCATATCCGGCGATAGCCCATGCCGCATGTTCGCGGCTGGACCCCGAGCCGAAGTTACGGCCCGCCACGAGGATTTCCCCGCCGTAGCGCGGATCGTTCAGGACAAAGCCTTCCACCGGCGTCCCGTCCGGGCGGTAGCGCCAGTCCCGGAAGAGGTTGTCGCCGAAGAAGCGTTCGTCCCGCGTGGTCGCCTTCAGGAAACGGGCGGGAATGATCTGGTCCGTGTCCACGTTCTCCAGCGGAAGCGGGACGCAGGTGCTTTCGATAATGTCGAATCTCTGTTTCATAGCAGGTCTCTTGGATCGGTGATGACACCGCTGACGGCCGCGGCCGCCGCCGTGAGCGGACTGGCCAGGAGGGTGCGGGAACCGGGCCCCTGGCGGCCTTCGAAATTCCGGTTGCTGGTGGATACGCAGTACTTTCCGGCAGGAACCTTGTCCGGATTCATGGCCAGGCAGGCGGAGCAGCCCGGCTGCCGAACCTCGAAACCGGCCTCGGCGAGAACCCGGTCCAGTCCTTCCGCCACAATCTGGCGGCGGACTTCCTGGGACCCGGGGACCAGCCAGGCCACGACGCCCGGTGCCTTCCTCCGTCCCTGCACGAGACGGGCGAAGGCCCGGAAATCCTCGATGCGTCCGTTCGTGCAGGCCCCAAGGAACACATAGTCCACCGGCTTTCCGAGGAGCAGGTCGCCGGGTTGGAAATCCATGTATCTCAATGCCTTGCAGAAGGATGCCTGTCCTTCGGAAGGGATGTCATCCAGGGTGGGGACATGGCCGTCCACGGCCGTTCCCATGCCGGGATTCGTCCCGTAGGTGATCATGGGCGGAATCTCGGCGGCGTCATAGACGACTTCCCGGTCAAAGACGGCGTCGTCTTCGCTCCGGAGTTTCCGCCAAGCCTCGACGGCCCGCTCCCAGTCTGCTCCTTTCGGTGCATGGGGACGGCCCTTGAGATAGGCGAACGTCGTCTCGTCCGGGGCGATGAATCCGCCGCGGGCGCCCATTTCGATGGACAGGTTGCACAGGGTCAGGCGGCCTTCCATGGAGAGGGCGCGCACAGCGGAACCGGCGTACTCCACGAAGTAGCCCGTCGCGCCGCTGGTGGTGAGCCTGCTCATCAGAAAAAGTGCCATTTCCTTGGCATTCACGCCCTTCCCCAGAGAGCCATCGATGCGGATCCGCATCGACCTGGGCTTCTGCTGCAGGATGCACTGCGAGGCCAGGACCATCTCCACCTCGGAGGTGCCGATACCGAATGCCACGGCGCCCACGGCCCCATGGGTGGAGGTATGCGAATCGCCGCAGACAATGGTCATTCCCGGCAGGGAAAGGCCTTTCTCCGGTCCCACGACATGGATAATGCCGTTATCCGGTCCGTTCATGCCGTAATGCACGAGGCCGAACTCGGCGGCGTTGGCCGCGAGGGCGTCCACCTGCTTCCGGGACACGGGGTCCTGGATGGGACGGTCCTGGCCTTCGGTGGGCGTGTTGTGGTCCGGCATGCAGAAGATGCGCTCCGGGCGCAGGCAGCGCAGGCCGCGGGCGCGGAGTCCGTCGAACGCCTGGGGGCTCGTCACCTCATGGCAGTACAGCCGGTCGATGTACAGCTGGTCCGGCCCGCCTTCCACATGCTGGACGACGTGCGCATCCCAGATCTTGTCAAAAAGGGTGTTCATCCGTTTCAGATTTTGTTGATACAGTCCACATAGGCCTCGATGGAGGCGGTCACGATGTCCGTACTGGCGCCGAAGCCGTAATAGACGCGCCCTTCGTACTCCACTTGCATATGCACCTTGCAGCAGTCGTCGGAGCCCTTGGTCACGCCCTGGATGGTAAACTCATTGATGGTCACCTGGCGGCGCACGATCTGGCGGAGAGCATTGATCGCAGCGTCCACCGGTCCGTTGCCGGTCGCTGCCGCCTCGAACTTCTCCCCGGCGATGTCCAGGCCGATGGAGGCCACCGGCTTCATCCCGATGCCGCTCGTCGCCTGCAGCCAGTCCACCTTGATGTGGCGGCCCGCGGCCCGGTCGGCCCCGGCCAGCATGAGGATATCGTCGTCATGGATCTCCTTCTTGCTGTCGGCCAGGCGGAGGAAGGCCTCATAGACCTCGTCCAGCTTGTCTTCGTCCAGCCTGACACCATTCACTTCCAGGCGGTACTTGAGGGCCGCACGCCCGCTCCGGGCGGTGAGGACGATGGAGTTCGTGTCCACGCCCACGTCTTTCGGGTCGATGATCTCGTAGGTTTCCGCGTTCTTCAGGACCCCGTCCTGGTGGATGCCGGACGAATGGGCGAAAGCATTCTTGCCCACGATGGCCTTGTTCGGCTGGACCGGCATGTTCATCAGCGTGGAAACCAGGCGGGAGGTGGGATAGATCTTCTGCGTGTTGATGTTCGTCTCCAGCGGAATGCCCTTGTGGGCTTTCAGGATCATCGCGATTTCCTCCAGGGCAGTGTTCCCCGCGCGCTCGCCGATACCGTTGATGGTGACCTCGCACTGGCGGGCGCCGTTCAGCAGGCCCGCCATCGTGTTGGCCGTCGCCATCCCGAGGTCGTTGTGACAGTGGGTGGAGATGACCGCCCTGTGGATGCCGTCCACATGCTCCACGAGGTACTTGATCTTGGCGCCGAACTCCTCCGGCAGGCAGTAGCCCGTCGTGTCGGGGATGTTCACCACGGTCGCACCGGCCTTGATCACGGCCTCCACCACCCGGGCAAGGTACTCGTTGTCGGTGCGGCCGGCGTCCTCGGCATAGAACTCCACGTCCTCCACATACTTCTTCGCATACTTGACGGCCCGGACGGCCCGTTCCAACACTTCTTCCCGGGTGGAGTTGAACTTATACCGGATATGCGAGTCGGACGTGCCGATTCCGGTGTGGATCCGGCCCCGCTTCGCATGCCTGAGCGCCTCCGCGGCCATGTCGATGTCCTTCTCCACCGCCCGCGACAGGGCGCAGACGGTGGGCCAGGTCACGGCCTTGGATATCTCCACCACGGAGTTGAAATCCCCGGGACTGGAGATCGGGAAGCCGGCCTCGATGACGTCCACACCGAGCAGTTCCAGGGCCTTGGCGACCTGGATCTTCTCCACGGTGTTCAGCTGACAGCCAGGGACCTGCTCCCCGTCGCGGAGCGTGGTGTCGAATATGTACACCCGGTCGCTCATCGGTCGATCTCCTCGGGACGGAGTTTGCGGACGGCGGCGCCGGTGCGCCAGAGTTCGCTCTCGCGGAGCTCCTTCAGTTCCTTCTCCAGGCCTTCCCGATAGTCGGGCTTGGAATTCGCATCGATGGAGACCTGGGCCTCCTCGCCGCTGGCCACCCGCCGGTACAGTTCCTCGAAGACAGGCTTGGTCGCGTCATGGAACGGTCCCATCCAGTCCAGGGCGCCACGCTGGGCGGTGGTGGAGCAGTTGGCGTACATCCAGTCCATGCCTTTCTCGGCAAAAAGCGGCATCAGGGACTGGGTGAGTTCCTCCACGGTTTCGTTGAAAGCCTCGGACGGGCTGTGTCCATGGGCGCGAAGCACCTCGTACTGTGCCAGCAGGATCCCCTGGATGGCACCCATCAGCGTGCCGCGCTCGCCGGTGAGGTCGGAATAGACCTCGCGCTGGAAGTCGGTCTCGAACAGGTAGCCGGATCCCACGCCGATGCCCAGGGCGAGGGTGCGCTCCAGCGCCTTCCCGGTCGCATCCTGATACACGGCATAGGAGGAATTCACGCCGCGGCCCTGCAGGAACAGGCGGCGGAGGGAGGTTCCGGAGCCCTTCGGGGCCACCATGATCACGTCTACGTCGGACGGCGGGACGATGCCGGTGCGTTCCTTGTACGTGATGCCGAAGCCGTGGGAGAAATACAGGGCCTTCCCGGGGGTGAGGTGCTTGCGGACCGTGGGCCAAACCTCGATCTGGGCCGCGTCGGAGACCAGGTACTGGATGATCGTCCCGCGCCGGCAGGCCTCCTCGATCTCGAAGAGGTTCACGCCGGGCACCCAGCCGTCGGCCACCGCCTTGTCATAGGTCTTGCCCTTGCGCTGGCCCACGATGACGTTGAAACCGTTGTCCTTGAGGTTCAGGGACTGACCGGGGCCCTGCACGCCATAGCCGATGACGGCGATGACCTCGTCTTTCAGGACTTCGCGCGCTTTTTCCAGGGTGAATTCCTCGCGGGTCACGACGTTCTCGTCCACCCCGCCAAAATTAATCTTTGCCATGTCTATTTGTTGTTAAGTTGTTGATTTCTTTCCTTTTCCCGCTTGCGCAGGAACTTGAACACGGGCTCCTGTTCGGCCCGGGAGACCGCGATGCGGCCGGAGCGCACGAACTGCAGCACGCCGATGGGCTTGAGGTCGTCGTACAAGGCGGCCGTCTCGTCCGACAGACCGGTCTTCTGGATGACCGTGAACACCTTGTTCATCTCCACGATGCGCGCGTGATAGCGGTTCAGCAGGATTTCGATGTCCCCGTACTCGAGCAGCGCCGGGGTGGGCACCTTGTACAGGCACAGTTCGCGGTAGACGATCTTGCCGGCCGTATAGTAGAAGACCTTGATTACGTCCACGCGTTTCTCGATCTGCTGGACGCTCTCGCGGACCTTCTTCTCCAGGCCGGAGGTGACGATGGTGATGTTGTGGACGCCCTCCAGGGAAGTGGCGCCGGCGGACAGGCTCCAGATGCTCAGGCCGTGGCGCGTGAACACGTTCGTAATCTGCGCCAGCAGGCCGATCTGGTTCTCGGTGTAGATGGTCACCGTATATTCTTTCACTTCGCTATCCATTGTACCATTCGTTTTCCGTGATCATGATCTGGTGGATGCCCTTGCCGGGCGGCACCATGGGCATCACCATCCCTTCTTCCAGGACATGGACGTCCAGGAGGAAGGGTCTGTCGTCGGCGAACATCGCCCCGAGGGCGGCCTCCAGATCCTCCCGTTCCTCCACGGTGACGCAGGGGATGCCGTAGGCGCGGGCGATCATCGCATAGTCCGGATTCAGCATCCGGGTTTCGGAATAGCGGGAGCCGAAGAACAGTTCCTGCCACTGGCGGACGTTGCCCAGCCAGTTGTTGTTCAGCAGGACGACTTTCACGCCCACCTGCTCCTGCATGATGGTACCGAACTCCTGCATCGTCATCTGGATGCCGCCGTCGCCGACGAAGCAGCACACGGGGCGGTCCGGTTCGGCCACCTTGGCGCCGATGGCGGCCGGCAGGCCGAAGCCCATCGTGCCCAGGCCGCCGGAGGAAATGAAGCTGCGGGAGCGCGTGAAACGGGCATAGCGGGCGCCCATCATCTGGTTCTGGCCCACGTCCGTCACCACGACGGCCTTCTCCCTGGCGGCGCGGACGGCCCGGTCCACCACTTCGCCCATGCGGAGCATGCCGGAGGCGGGATGCACTTCCGGGTCGATGACCTTTTCCTTCTCCACGGCGTCGCACCGGCTGAAGCCGGCGTTCCACTCGGGATGCTTCCGTTCCTTCATCCGCTCCGTCAGGAACGCGAGGACCTTCTTCGCATCGCCACGGACACCGACCGTCACCGGAATGATCTTTCCGATCTCAGAGGTGTCGATGTCGATATGGATGACTTTCGCCTGCCGTGCGTAGGTGGAGACCGTGCCGGTCACGCGGTCGTCGAACCGCATGCCGACGGCCACCAGCACGTCGCAGGAGTTGGTCATGATGTTCGGGGCCACGTTGCCGTGCATGCCGATCATGCCGCGGTAGAGCGGGAAATCCGAAGGCAGGGCGCTGAGGCCCAGGAGGGTGGATCCCGCCGGGATGTCCCCTTTCTTGAGGAATGCCTTCAATTCCTCTTCCGCATGGCCCAGGACCACGCCCTGGCCGAACACGACGAAAGGACGCTCCGCCTCGTCGAGCAGGGCGACGGCCTTGTTCAGGGCCACTTCCGAGACCTTCGGGTCGGGGACATAGCTCCGGATGAAACTGCATTTCTCGTATTTGAAGTCCGTCAGGCCCACCTGCGCGTCCTTGGTGAAGTCCAGGACCACAGGGCCGGGACGGCCGCTCCGGGCGATATAGAAAGCACGGGCGACGGCCCAGGCCACTTCGTCCGCCGAGCGGATCTGGTAGTTCCACTTGCTGATGGGGCCGGTCAGGCCGATCACGTCGGCCTCCTGGAAGGCGTTCGTGCCCAGGGCGGCGGACGAAACCTGGCCGGTGATGACCACCACCGGGGTGGAGTCCGTCATCGCGTCATGGACGCCGGTGATGACATTGGTCGCGCCGGGGCCGGATGTGACGATTACCACGCCGGGATCGCCCTTTACGCGGGCATAGCCCTGCGCCGCGTGGATGGCGCCCTGTTCGTGCCGCACCAGGATATGGCGGACGCGGTCCCTGTAACCGCACAGGCTGTCATATACCGGCATGATCTGCCCGCCGGGATACCCGAAGACGGTATCGACGCCCTCTTCGATGAGGGACTGCCACAAAGCTTCCGAACCGGTAATCATATCTCTCTCACCGCCCCCTTGTCGGCAGAACTGACCATTTTCGCATACATTTTCAGGCTCTTGGAGACCTCGCGGACACGATGCGGGGGCGTGAAGGCCTTGTCGCCGCGGGCGAGTTCCTCCCGTCTCCGGCTTTCCAGTTCCCCGTCCGACAGGAGGACGCGGATGGAACGGGCCGGAATGTCGATTTCGATGAGGTCGCCGTCGCGGACCAGGGCAATGTTCCCGCCCGCCGCCGCTTCCGGAGAGATATGGCCGATGGAAAGACCCGATGTACCTCCGCTGAAACGGCCGTCCGTCAGGAGCGCGCATTCCTTCCCCAGATGGACCGACTTGAGGTAGGAGGTGGGATACAGCATTTCCTGCATGCCCGGCCCTCCTTTCGGCCCTTCATAGGCGATCACGACGATGTCCCCGCTCTTCACTTTCCCGCCCAGGATGCCGTCGCAGGCCGCTTCCTGGGAATCGAAGACCTTTGCCGGGCCGGTGAACTTCCAGATGGAAGGATCCACGCCGGCCGTCTTCACGACGCAGCCGTCCGGAGCGATGTTGCCGGACAGGACAGCGAGTCCGCCGTCGGCCGTATAGGCGTTCGCAACCGAGCGGATGCAGCCCCGCTCCCGGTCCGTGTCCAGGGCGTCGTAGGCGCATTCCTGCGAGCCCATCTGCGTGCTGAACCGCCCTGCGGGAGCACTGCGGAAGAGATCCAGCGCCTCTTCCGTCACGTTCGGGGACAGAAGGGCGTACCGGTCGATTTCCTCGGCGAGGGTCATCCCGTCCACCCGGTAAAGGGTGGTGTCCACGAGGCCGCATCCGGCCAGTTCGCGAAGAATGGACACGACGCCGCCGGCACGGTTGACGTCCTGGACATGGTAAACGGGGGTGTTGGGGGCCACCTTGCAGATGCAGGGGACCCGGCGGGAAAGCGCGTCGATGTCGGCCATCGAGAAATCCACGCCGGCTTCCCGCGCCACGGCCAGCAGGTGCAGGACCGTATTGGTGGACCCGCCCATGGCGATGTCCAACGCCATGGCGTTCAGGAACGCAGCGCGGGACGCGATGCTGCGCGGGAGGACCCGTTCATCCCCGTCCCGGTAATACTTCCAGGCATTCTCCACGATGAGCGCCGCGGCCTTGCGGAAAAGCTCTTTCCGGTTCTTGTGCGTCGCGAGAACCGTCCCGTTGCCCGGAAGGGCCAGGCCGATGGCCTCGGTGAGGCAGTTCATCGAATTGGCCGTGAACATGCCGGAACAGCAGCCGCAGCCGGGGCAGGAAGCCGCCTCGATCTTCGCCACCTCGTCATCGGACAGGGAGGTGTCCGCCGACTGGACCATCGCGTCGATCAGGTCCAGTTTCCGGTCCCCCAGCATGCCTGCCTCCATCGGTCCGCCGGAGACGAAGACCGCAGGAATGTTCAGCCGCATCGCGGCCATCAGCATGCCGGGCGTAATCTTGTCGCAATTGCTGATACAGACCATGGCGTCGGCCTTATGGGCATTGACCATGTACTCGACACTGTCGGCGATGATTTCTCGGGACGGGAGGGAATAGAGCATCCCGTCATGGCCCATGGCGATGCCGTCGTCCACGGCGACCGTGTCGAACTCGGCGGCATAACAGCCCAGTTTCTCGATTTCGGCTTTCACCAGCTGGCCGGCCTCATGCAGATGCGTGTGGCCGGGAACGAACTGCGTGAACGAATTCACGACGGCGACGACCGGCTTCCCCACCTGCTCCGGTTTCATCCCGGCCGCCCGCCAAAGGGCCCGGGCTCCGGCCATGCGCCGCCCCTCGAAGGTGACGCTGCTCCTGAATGGATGTTTCATACACTACTATAAAAAAACCTCCTTCCCGGTCGGACTGAGAAGGAGGTTGGGTTTATCTTGCTTACCGTCACACCTTTCAGTCCGCATTCCAACGAAGGATGAGGATCAGGGAAAGGACCAGGACGATAATGCTGCTGTTCATCGGCTTATAAATCGTAACCGATGACAAAGATGCAAAAAGAGTTTTTAAAAAACAAGAAAAAGTTATAAAATTTATTGACTATCAGCATCCAAGAGCGCCGGGAAAGTAGAGCGATAGGTATCGAGAAGGGGCTTTTTTATTTCGAATTCAATGATGTCAATGCGGTTTTCCTTACAAATTGAAAGCTGTTCCCCGCGCGGACCGTACAATCCGGTATGTCCGGAATAAAGATTCCCCGGATCCTTCCCGACCCGGTTCACGCCGGCGACGAAGCACACGTTCTCGATGGCGCGCGCCTTCAGAAGGGCGTCCCAGGCGTCCACGCGCTGCTGCGGCCAGCTGGCGACATACAGGATCAGGTCGTAATCCGGACGGCCGTCCACCATCCGGTTCCGCGCGAAAACGGGGAATCGGAGGTCATAGCATACCTGCAGCAGGATCCGGAAACCGGCATGCTCCACGATGACGCGTTCCTCCCCGGCCCGATAATGCCCGTGCTCCCCCGCATAGGTGAACAGGTGCCGCTTGTCGTAATGGACAAACCGGCCGTCGGGATACACGAAATAGAAACGGTTGCGGTAGGACCCGTCCTCCGCCCGGACGGATACGCTGCCGGCGACGGCGCAGCCCTTGGAGGCCGCATATTCCTTCATCCAGCGGAGCGAATCGCCGTCCTCGCCCTCGGCCACCCCCTCGGGTGCCGTGATGAAACCGGTGGAAAACATCTCGGGAAGGACGACCAGGTCCGTGCGCTGCGTCCCCATCAGCATCCGCCGGGCATCTTCCCGGCTCCGCTGGGGATCCGCCCAGGTGGGCGCCGTCTGCAACAACGTTATTCTCATAGGATTCTGCTTTGACACAAATGTAAGAAAAACTCCCCGTTATCCCAACAATAAACGGCATCCTTCTGCAGGATGCCGCTCTTGCTCTATTTGCTGCGGGAAAGCCGCGCCATCAATAGGTCACCTTGGGCTCGAGTTCCTTCGCGAGGTTGATGAACTTCTGGATCTCCTTCTCCACCGGAGTGCGGCGGCAGAGGTGCTTCTCCTCGTTCACTTCCAGCATCTTGGCGGCGAGGTTCGCAGCGTTGCGGTTGCGGAGCTCCTTCACGGTGTCCACACCGGCGGCCTCGAGCAGTTCGGCGAACTGCGGGCCCACGCCCTTGATGCGGAACAGGTCCGCATGGTTCACCCATGTGAGGACGAGGTCGTGGCGGATGCCCGTCTCGTCTTCGATAGCCTGGCGGCCCTTGGCGTCAGCGCCCTTCTCGAGGAGCTGGTCCACGGTCTCGATACCGGCGGC
This sequence comes from Bacteroidales bacterium, assembly GCA_017464245.1. GTDB lineage: Bacteria > Bacteroidota > Bacteroidia > Bacteroidales > UBA932 > Cryptobacteroides. The sequence continues at coordinate 26,950 of JAFUDV010000045.1, forward strand.
GATGAGTTTTTCCGCATAAACGGGGCCGATGCCCTGGATGTCGATGATCTTGTAAGTCATATCTAAAGTGTTTAATGGTTGTTGTTTCCGTGTTCAATCCCTCAAATATAGCATTTTTTCGAGGAAACAAACAAATTTTTTTGTATATTTGCATTTTAAAAGAAAAATTGATGGA
>JAFUDV010000046.1 GCA_017464245.1 Bacteroidales bacterium
CCACAAATCGACTGATTTTCAACTGCTCGAAAACGTGTTCTGCGGCATGAAAAGATTTTTTGAAAATAGTTTTGATCGGGTGGTGAAAGCCTCGCACCAACCTCGGCTTATTGACAGGTCAGGGGCACCTGAGTAGTTACGTGTAAACAAAAAACCCGGATTCATCACCAGCATTTATGTCTGGGAGAGGAATGACCGGGACTGCACTGCAAAAGTATGAATAAAAAAAGATTTGACCAAAATTATTTCGAACGAACCTTTTCCAAGGCGAGAATGAAGCCGTATTCTGACCGACATCCTGGGCATTCCGGAATGCGGTTATTCGCGAATTGGTAAGAATGACCGGCGAGGCTTCTATCTGCCCGTTTCAAAAAAACGCACACCGGCATTCCAATGGAATGACATGATCAGAATGAGTCATGTCCTCGTTCATGGATATGCAACCGTATTGCCGGAATTATTGTAGCAAACGGCCCTGCAAGATGGGAGCCGGGCGCGTCCCGCAGGCCGCCGTCCGGAAATCCCAGCGGGCGGCCGTGGGCTACATGCAGGATGTCGTCACCCTGTCCGATTCCCTGTACCGGGAGGAGACCGCCCGGAAGGTCGCCGAGATCAGCATCCGGCAGGACTTGGCGGGCAAGGAAAAGCAGCTCGCCGACCAGGAGAAGAGCCTCCGCCAGCGGAGCGTCCTCATCGGCCTGCTCATTGCCTGCCTCGTGCTGCTGACCACGCTCCTCGCCGTTGCCTGGCGGGCCTTGCACCTGAGGAAGAAGAACGAGGAACTGCTGCGGAAGACCTCCGAAATCAAGGACCGCCTGCTGATGCTCGGCTCCTCCGATGCCGACCAACGGGACTCCGAGGTGGCTAAACTGATGTCAGAACTCACGGAGATGGGCGGTCAGGTCCCCGACAAGACCCTGACGCCCCGGGAACGGGAAATCGCAAGCCTGTGCTGCGACGGCCTCCTGAGCAAGGAAATCGCCGACCAGCTGCACATCTCCCAGCGCACCGTGGAGACGCACAAGAACAACATCTTCCGGAAACTCGGCATCAACACCACCGCCGAACTGGTGGAACTGATGAAGCATCGGAATCCGTAACCGGGTCCCGGACTTCCCGGCCAGCCGATGTCAATCTGCTTTTTTTTCGTATCTTTGCGTCCAACAGCTAAAACTTAGACAAGATTATGGGTATGCTAGACGGAAAGGTGGCCCTCGTGACCGGCGCCGCGCGCGGCATCGGCAAGGCCATCGCTCTCAAATTCGCTTCCGAAGGCGCGGACGTCGCCTTCACCGACCTCGTCATCAACGAAGCGGCCGAGGAAACCATCTCCGAGATCGCCGCTTACGGCCATAAGGTGAAGGGCTACGCCTCCAACGCCGCCAACTTCGACGAGACGCACGCCGTCGTCGAGGAAATCCTCAAGGACTTCGGCAAGATCGACATCCTCGTGAACAACGCCGGCATCACCAAGGACGGCCTCGTGATGCGCATGAGCGAGGCGCAGTGGGACGCGGTCATCGCCGTGAACCTCAAGAGCGCCTTCAACTTCATCCACGCCGTCGTGCCCGGCATGGCCCGCCAGAAGGGCGGTTCCATCATCAACATGGCATCCATCGCCGGCCAGATGGGCAATCCCGGCCAGGTCAACTACGCCTCCTCCAAGGCCGGCCTCATCGCCATGGCCAAGTCCGTCGCCAAGGAAATGGGCTCCCGCGGCATCCGCGCCAACGCCATCGCCCCGGGCTTCATCGTCTCCGAGATGACCAACGCCCTCCCCGACGCCGTCAAGGAAGAGTACATCAAGCAGATTCCGTTAAGAAGAGGCGGCACTGTCGATGAAATCGCCAATACCGCCCTCTACCTTGCCTGCGACCTGTCTTCCTATGTGACGGGCCAGGTGATCGCCGTCAACGGAGGTCTCTACTGCTGATTCCTGAGGAGGATCTGTCCTCCCACCGCATCGACCTGGATGGTGCTGTCCCTGCGGACGGTGCCGTCCAGGATCGCTTTCGCGAGGAGGTTCACCAGCTCGCGCTGCATCAGGCGCTTGACCGGACGCGCGCCGTAGGACGGCTCGTAGCCGTGCTCCACCATGTAGTCCTCGAAAGCCGGGGTGAAAGCCACCGTGATCCCGTTCTCGGACAGCTTGCGCTGCAGGTCCTCCATCTGGATGTGCAGGATATCGCGGATGTCGGCCTTGGACAGCGGGTCGAACAGGATGATCTCGTCGATCCGGTTCAGGAACTCCGGACGGACCGTCTGCTTGAGGACGTCCAGCACCTTTCCGCCGCACTCGTCCAGCAGGGACCGGCGCCGCGCGATGGCGTCCATGTCCACCCCGTCCACCTCCTGCAGCCGCTCCATGTAGCCCTGGATGATGTCCGAGCCGGCGTTGGAGGTCATGATGAGGATGGTGTTCTTGAAGTCCACGGTACGGCCCTTGTTGTCGGTGAGCCGGCCGTCGTCCAGCACCTGCAGGAGGACGTTGAACACGTCCGGATGGGCCTTCTCGATCTCGTCCAGCAGGACCACCGAGTACGGTTTCCGCCGCACGGCCTCCGTGAGCTGGCCGCCCTCGTCGTATCCCACGTATCCCGGAGGCGCACCCACGAGCCGGGACACGGTGTGCCGCTCCTGGTACTCGGACATGTCGATCCGGGTGATCATGTTCTCGTCGTTGAACAGGAACTCCGCCAGGGCCTTCGCCAGCTCGGTCTTGCCGACGCCGGTCGTGCCCATGAACAGGAAACTGCCGATGGGCCGCTTCTCGTTGGAGAGGCCGGCGCGGTTGCGGCGGACAGCGTCGGACACGGCCTGGATGGCGCGGTCCTGGCCCACGACCCGCTTGTGCAGCTCGGTCTCCATCCTGAGGAGCTTCTCCTTCTCGCTCTCCAGCATCCGCTTCACGGGAATGCCTGTCCACTTCGCGACCACCTCCGCGATATCCTCGGGAGTAACCGCCTCTGTGACAATGGGTTCCTTGATGGCCGCCGCCTTGGCGGTGAGGTCGTCGATGGTCTTCTGCGTCGCGACCATCTTGCCGTAGCGGAGCTCCGCCACCTTGCCGTAGTCGCCCGCGCGTTCGGCGCTCGCCGCCTGGATCTTGAAGTCCTCCATCTCCTGGCGGGCCGTCTGCAGGCCGGCGAGGATGTCCTTCTCCTCATTCCAGCGCTTCATGAGGGCGTCCCGCTTCGCGTTCAGTTCCGCGAGTTCCGCCTCCAGCTTCTCCATCTTCAGGGACACGCCCTCGCGCTTGATGGCCTCCTTCTCGATCTCCTTCTGGCGGATGGCGCTGTCCAGGTCGTCGATGGGCTCCGGCACGGAGTTCATCTCCAGCCGCAGCTTGGATGCGGCCTCGTCCACGAGGTCGATGGCCTTGTCCGGCAGGAACCGGGAGGTGATGTAGCGGTGGCTCAGGTTCACGGCCGCGATCAGCGCGTCGTCCTCGATGCGCACCTTGTGGTGGTTCTCGTAACGCTCCTTCAGGCCACGGAGGATCGCGATGGATTCCGCGGGCGAGGGCTCATCGACCATCACCATCTGGAACCGGCGCTCCAGGGCCTTGTCGGTCTCGAAGTACTTCTGGTATTCGTCCAGCGTGGTGGAGCCGATGGTGCGGAGCTCGCCGCGGGCCAGGGCCGGCTTCAGGATATTGGACGCGTCCATCGCGCCGGAGGAGCGCCCCGCCCCCACGAGCGTATGAATCTCGTCGATGAACAGGATGATCTCGCCGGCGGAGTCCACGACCTCCTTCACGACGCCCTTCAGCCGCTCCTCGAACTCGCCCTGGTATTTCGCACCCGCGATGAGGGAGCCCATGTCCAGGGAATACACCTGCTTGGACTTCAGGTTCTCCGGCACCCGGCCGGACACGATGTTCTGGGCGATGCCCTCCGAGATGGCGGTCTTGCCCACGCCGGGCTCGCCCACCAGGATCGGGTTGTTCTTGGTCCTCCGGGACAGGATCTGGAGCACCCGCCGGATCTCATCGTCCCGGCCGATGACCGGGTCCAGCTTCCCCTGGGAGGCCCGCTCGTTCAGATTCACTGCAAACCGCTGCAGGAAAGAGTTTTCGTTGTTGTTATTCGCCATAGTCTTGTATCTCCTTTTTGTCCGGGGCGGGGACTATGCAGCGACAGCCGTCTGCCCGCGACGGACAAACGGCTATCGTCAAACTCTATTCCTTGGGTCGGAGGACTGACAATTTGTCAGCCCGGGAGGGATTATTCGGCGGTCGGGTCGGCCTGCGGGATCTCCACCGGGAAAGCCGGGGCGTCGGAAGCCGGGGCGGCCTGGTTCAGGATCTCGGTGCTCACGGAGTCGTTGGTGCTGGACTGGGAACCGTGGGCGAGGATCAGGGTGCTGGCGATGGCGAGCACGAGGATGAAGGCGACGAGATACCAGGTGGCCTTTTCCAGGATAGTGGCGGTCTGACGCACGCCGAGGGCCTGGTTGGCGGAGGTGAAGTTGGTGGCGAGGCCGCCGTCCTTGCCGTTCTGCAGGAGGACGACCACGATCAGCAGGATGGCCGCGAGGACGATCAGGACGACCAGGATGGTGAATGCTACGTTCATATCTTTAGTTCAATTTGTCAATAAGGGATGCAAAGTAAGCACTTTTTTCCGGATTATCCAAAAGCAGACGGGAATAAATGCGCCTCGCTTCCTCCACACAACCCTGTTCGGCAAAGATCCGGGCCAGGGTCTCGGTGGCATAGCGGTCCGCCAGGTCCGTTCCCCCGGCGGCGTCCTTCGTCCCTTCGGAGCGGGGCTTGACGGCGAACCGGGTGAAGATGTTGTCGTCCGAGCGGCGGACGTTGTTGTACTGCGACTGCGAGAAATAGTCCCCGCCCACGACATGGACCGGGCGCTCCTCCTCCGCCTCCGTCTCGGGGGCCGGAGCGATGTAGGAACGGATCAGCGCCTCCGCATCCTTGTCGGCACAGTCGGCCTTGCGGCCGGAACGGACGAGGGCGGCGACTTTCCGGCGGTCGCCGATGTACAGGGCCTCCTGCGCATACTGCTCCACGCCCCAGTCGTCGCCGCCGGAGCGGGACATCCTGGCGCACAGTTCCTTCCGGGCCGACGCGAACCAGGGATACAGGTGCACCACCCCGGCGAGCTCGTCCATCGTCAGGGTTCCGAGATCGATATAGTCGGCGTTTACCATTGGGCGACGGTGGCGTTGAAGATGTCCTCGACCAGCTTGTCGATGATGGTCGTGCACAGGGTGCCTTCCACCGCGTCGAGGGAGTTGTTGGAATCGTAGTCCTCGTAGGCCGAGAAGGACTTGTTGGACAGGTCGTCCTCGGGATACTTCCGGTTCGTGAAATCCACGGAGACGGTGATCGTGAGCCGGTTCTGCGCGGCGACTTCCCCGGCGGTGACGGCGGTCGCCTTCACGTCGTAGCCCGTCACGGCGCACACGAGCTCCAGGTCCCCGTCCACGTCCACCTGCTCCAGCGAGGTGAGCTTGCGGAACTTGTCCTGGAGGGCCTCCGTGAGCTCGTTGGAGAGGGACGGATTCACCCGCAGGGCCTTGTATTCCACGAAGGGGATGGTGATGGTCTTCACGTCGGCCTGGATGTTCGTGCCCGTGAAGGAATAGATCCCGCAGGAGACGGCGAGGGCCGCGAGGGCGGCGAGGACAAGGAGTTTCTTCATTTCTTGCGGTATTCTTCGGGAAGTTTGCGGTACAGGGTGCGCTCGGACATGCCCAGCTCCCCGGCAGCCATCTTCCGGTTGCCGTGGTGCTTCTCGAGCGCCTGGCGGATCATCTCCGCCTCCTTCTCCTTCAGGGAGAGCGGACGGTCGTCCTGCTGGGGCTGCTCGTCCGGGTCCATGTCCACGATCCGGCCGGTGGGGGCGGTGAACTCCGCGCCCTGCCACTCCGCCTCCTCAGGACGGGCCGGCTCCGGCGGGGCCGGCAGCTGGCGGCGGTTCACCTGGGCCTCCAGGTCGTCGATCCGCTGGTTCAGGTCGAAGATCGCCTTCACGATGGGCTGGAGGTCGATCGCCGCCGCGCCTCCGGACGGCTGGCCCGAAGACGAAGCACCGCCCTCGAACACCACCGGGATGGGATCGCCTTCCTCCACGGGCATGAAGGGCGCGAGCTGGGCCGCGCTGAGCTCGATGCGCTGCAGCGTGGGCGTCACCTTGCTGGACACCTGCGCCGTGAGGGCCTGGGTGAAGCCCATGAGCTGGCGCACGTTGCCGGGCCAGCGGTAGGAGGAAAGGAGCCGGATGGCGTCCGGCCTGAGCGAGATCTTGCACATGCCGCTGGTCTCGGAGAAGTCCGAGGTGAACTTGCGGAAGAGCAGGTATATGTCGTCTTTCCGGTCGCGGAGGGCGGGGATCCGGATCTGCGCCGCGCTCAGGCGGAAGTACAGGTCCTCCCGGAACTTGCCCCGGCGGACGGCCTCGTAGAGGTTCACGTTCGTGGCCGCGACGATGCGGACATCGGTATGTTCCACTTTATTGGAGCCCACCTTGCGGTATTCCCCGGACTGGAGCACGCGGAGCAGGAGCGCCTGCGACTCCAGCGGGAGCTCGGCGATCTCGTCCAGGAAGAGGGTGCCGCCGTTGGCGTCCTCGAAATAGCCCTTGCGGGTCTCCGTGGAGCCGGTGAAGGAGCCCTTCACATGGCCGAAGAGCTCGGAATTCACGAGTTCCTTGGCCAAGGCGCCGCAGTTCACCACAAAGAAATTGTTCCCCTTCCGGGAGGAATACTGATGGATGATCCTTGCGAAGTTTTCCTTGCCGACACCGCTCTCGCCGAGGATCACCACGCTCAGGTCCGTCGGCGCGAATTTCACCGCCGTCTCCAGCGCCTGGTTCAGCGCCGGGTCGTTGCCGATGATGTCATATTTGTTTTTCAGTGCCTGTAAGTCCATAGTCCTGCAAAATTACTAAAAAAATAGTATATTTGCATTCTAAGCGAATAAGAACAAATTCTCTCATATGATGAAAAACACCCTTAAGCTTCTTGCGGCCGCCACGATGTTCGCGGCTGCGGTTTCCTGCGCCTCCATCGAGAAGATGGCGAAGATGGCCGAGAACGTGAAGGTCTCCTGCGAGCCCGGCGTCCTCGAGGTCGTGGACCAGTCCATCGACCCGGTGGTCTCCGTCACCTATCCGGCCGACTACTTCCACCCGAAGGCCATCCTCGAAGTCACGCCCGTCATCGTGTATGAGGGCGGCGAGGCCGCGATGGCTCCGATCGTCTACCAGGGCGAGAAGGTGAAGGACAACTACAAGACCGTCTCCTCCGCCGGACAGACCGTCACCGAGCGCCTCCACTTCGACTATGTGGAAGGCATGGAGAAGAGCCACCTCGAGCTCCGCGGCGTCGCCCGCTACGGCGAGCGTTCCGTCACCCTCCCCACCAAGAAGGTCGCCGACGGCGCCAACACCACCTACATGCTCGTCAAGCGCGCGGGCTTCGTCACCCCGAAGGCCGACGCCTACCAGGATGTGATCACCTCCACCGCCGAGGGCCAGATCAAGTACCTCGTGAACAGCTCCGACGTCCGCAACTCCGAGCTCAAGGGCCAGAGTGTCCGTGAGTTCCTCGCCGCCATCGACCAGATCAACGCCGACGAGCGCACCTCCATCAAGAGCACCGAAATCCTGGCCTACGCCTCCCCGGAAGGCCCCGAGCGCAAGAACAACGAACTGGCTGACAAGCGTTCCGCCTCCGCCAACAAGGCCTGGAAGGAGTTCGCCAAGAAGCACAACGCCGCCAACCCCGACGTGAAGGCCCTCGGCGAGGACTGGGAAGGCTTCCAGCAGCTCGTCCGCGAGTCCGACATCCAGGACAAGGACCTCATCCTCCGCGTCCTTTCCATGTACAGCGACCCGGCCGTCCGCGAGAGCGAGATCCGCAACATGTCCCAGGTGTTCACCGCCCTCAAGGGTGAGGTCCTCCCGGAACTCCGCCGCGCCCGCCTCATCGCCAACGTCGAGTATCAGAACTACACCTCCGAGGAGCTCCTGAAGCTCCTGGAGGACAACGCCGACGTCCTGGACGAGGAAGCCCTCCTGCGCACCGCCACCCTCGTGAAGGACAACGCCCAGAAGGAGCAGATCTACAAGAAGGCCGTGAACCGCTTCGGCAGCGAGCGCGCCCAGTTCAACCTGGCCGCCCTCTACCTCTCCGAGAACAAGAACGACAAGGCCGAGGAGGCCCTCGCCAAGGTCCACTCCGGCGACGCCGACGTCCTGAACGCCATGGGTGTCATCGCCCTCCGCAAGGAAGACTACGCCACCGCCGAGAACTGCTTCCGCAAGTCCGCCACCCCGGACGCCGTGAAGAACCTGGGCATCGTCCAGATCCTCTCCGGCAAGTATGACGAGGCCGCCAAGACCCTCGCCGACGTGGACGGCTGCTGCCACAACACCGTCCTCGCCTACATCCTCACCGACCAGCTCACCAAGGCCAAGAACGCCATCCGCTGCAACGACCAGAAGGTCATCTACCTGAAGGCCATCATCGCCGCCCGCCAGGGTGACGCCGCCGGTGTCCGCGAGAACCTCGGGAAGCTCACCAGCCAGTCCCTGCGCAACCGCGCCACCAAGGACATCGAATTCGCCGGCTACGATTGGTAGTTCCGGACAGGAAAAGCGTCAAAAATGACAGGGGCCCCACGGTTCCTGCCATTTTTTTTTGTATTTTTACGAGCATAATACGAAACAAGATGAAACGTCTCCTCCTTTTTCTGGCCGGCTTCGCGGCCAGCTGCCTGCTCCAGGCCGAAAACAATCCTGTCGCACGCCCCGAGGCGCAGGTGACCATGGGCAACGCCCGCTTCACGGTCCTGACGGACCGCCTGGTCCGGATGGAATGGGCCGCTGACGGCGCCTTCGAGGACCACGCCACCCTCGCCATCGTGAACCGGGACCTCCCCGTCCCGAAATTCACCGTCACCCGCAGCGGGGCGACGGTCCGCATCAAGACGGGCGCCCTGGAGCTGACCTACCGCGGCGGCGGGAAGTTCACGGCGGACAACCTCTCCGTCGCCTTCCGGATGAAGGGGAAATACGGCACCTGGAAACCCGGCATGGACCCGTCCGGGAACCTCATGGGCACGGCCCGCACCCTGGACGGCTGCTCGGGTCCCGACCATATCAACTACAGCGACCCGATGGAGCCCGGCATCCTGTCCCGCGACGGCTGGGCCCTGGTCGATGAAAGGGCCCGCCACCTGATCGTGGAGGAGGACTCCGACTGGGGGGAATGGGTCGCGCCGCGTCCGGAAGGCGAAGTGCAGGACTGGTACCTGTTCGCCTACGGACATGACTACAAGGCCGCCCTCGCGGACTTCACGAAGGTCGCCGGCAAGATTCCCCTGCCCCCGAAGTACGTCTTCGGCTACTGGTGGAGCCGCTACTGGGCCTATACGGACGAGGAGTTCCTCGCCCTCGGGCGGGAGTTCCGCGAGCGGAAGCTGCCCATCGACGTGATGGTCATCGACATGGACTGGCACGAGACCTGGCCGGAGGCCGCCCGCCGCACCCGCGACGACCACGGCGAAGGCCTGGGCTGGACCGGCTATACCTGGAACCAGGACCTCATCGGCGATCCGGAAGGCTTCCTGAACGAGGTCCACGGGATGCACCTGAAGACCTCCCTGAACCTGCATCCGGCCGTGGGCATCATCCCCCGCGAGAAGGTGTATCCCGCCTTCGTGGCGGACTACCTTTCCCGCACCGACGACTATGACGGCCCCAAGGGCTATGTCTATCAGGGCGGCGAGGACATCTGGAACGGCCCCGCGAAGGCCGGCTACCACGCCTCCGTGCCCTACCGCATGGACCAGGAGGCCTGGGCCGACGCCTACTTCAACTCCGTCATCCATCCCCTGGAGAAGCAGGGCGTGGACTTCTGGTGGCTGGACTGGCAGCAGTACAAGGAAAGCCGCTACGTCCCCGGACTGTCCAACACCTTCTGGATCAACCACACCTTCTTCAACGACAAGGTCCGGATGAACCGCGGCAAGGCGGCGGAGGACGCCCCCCGGCCCATGATCTACCACCGCTGGGGCGGCCTGGGCAGCCATCGCTACCAGCTGGGCTTCTCCGGCGACACGCAGATCAAGTGGGAGGTCCTGGGCTACCTGCCGTACTTCACGGCGACGGCCTCCAACGTGGGCTACGGCTACTGGGGACACGACCTGGGCGGCCACTGGATGCCCAAGGAGGAGCCCACGGAGCCCGAGATCTACACCCGCTGGCTGCAGTACGGCGTGTTCTCGCCCATCTTCAAGACCCACTCCACGAAGTCGGCCCTGTTCGAGCGCCGCTTCTGGGCCTTCCCCACGCACTACGAATACATGAAGGACGCCCTGGAGCTCCGCTACGCCCTGTCCCCGTACATCTACGACATGGCCCGCAAGGCCTACGACACCGGCATTTCCCTGTGCCGGCCCATGTACTATGAGTATCCCGAGGAGGACAAGGCCTACACCTACGACCAGCAGTATTATTTCGGCGACAACATCCTCGCCGCGACGGTGTGCGAGCCGATGGCCCCGGCCACGGGACTGGCTTCCCGCACGGTCTGGTTCCCCGCGAAGACCGAGTGGTACGACATGGCCCACCACGAGCTGGTGAAGGGCGGTGAAGTGCGCACCCTGCGGTATTCCATCGGCCAGAACTGCTGGTTCGTGAAGGCCGGCGCCATCCTGCCGCTCGCGGAGGAAGGCATCCAGAACCTGCAGGAACCGACGAACACCCTCCGGATCTACATCGCCCCGGGGGCGGGCAAGAGCACCTATACGCACTACGAGGACGACGGCGAGAGCCAGGCCTATCCCGACCGCTACGCGACGACCGTCATCACGAAAAACGTCTCCGGAAGCACCTGTACGGTCGATATCGCCGCCCGTCAGGGCTCCTACAAGGGCATGTCGGCGGACCGCGCCCTGACGCTCGTGCTGGGCGGCCTGGACCGCAAGCCCTCCGCCGTCCTGGACGGGAAGGCGCTGGAATGCACCTACGATGCCGCGACAAAGGAAGCGACGGTCCGGCTGCCGGTCCTTCCGGCAGCGTCCGCCGCCCGGGTGAACGTCAAGTATTAGTGTCCGAATGTCTCCGTCCGACAACAGCATCCTCCGCTTCCTGCGGGACCGGGTCGGTTACAGCCTGGCGATCGTCATCTTTGCGGCCGTCATCGTCGAACTGGTCTCCATCCTCCAGTACAACCGCTTCCGTCACCTGGTGATGGAGGACCTCGGAAAGCAGTCGGTGACGGAGCTGTGGTCGAAGACGGAGCTCCTCAACCACACCCTGGAATCGGCCGAAGCCACCCTGCAGGACCACCTGTGGGACCTGCGGCGCTCCCTGTCCGATCCCGATTCGGTCCTTCTGGCCACCGCCCGGATGATCGGGACGAATCCGGACATCGTGGGCGGCTTCATCACGTTCGTCCCGGACTATTATCCCGGAAAGGGCCGGCTCTACGAGCCCTACGCCCGAAAAGTCGGCGGCGAGATCCGGCTCAGCCAGATCGCATCCCCGGACCATGACTATACCCTGAATCCGGATTACCGGAAAGCCCTCTCCGACGGGAAAGGGACATGGACGGACCCCTACCGGTACGTGGACGAGCACACTTCGGACCTGACCACCTTCACCTATCCCCTGAAAGGCCCCGACGGACGGATCGCCGGGGTATGCGGGATCGACATCGACCTGTCCTGGCTGAGCGACACGCTGAATGCGCACCAGCGCTATCCGTCCTCCTTTACGGTCATGCTCACCCGGGACGGCCAGCCGTTCGCCGGCCCGTCCGCCCGGCATCCCAAGAGCGGCGACATCGGGCAGGTCGTCCGGATCCTGAATGACAGCACCGCCCTGCGGAAGGCAAGCAGGAACGGGAGCACGTCCATGATCGCCTTCCGGGACAGCCTCTCACATGACAAGGCCTTCATCTTCTACTCGTCCCGGGAGCAGGAGCCGCGCTGGCGGGTGGCCCAGGTCGTCTTCGAGAAGGAACTCTACGGCCGGCTCCGCAAACTCCGCCTGCTCGACTTCCTCCTGACCCTGGCCGCCCTCGTCGCCCTGTTCTTCATGATCCAGCGCGTCGCCCGCAACGAACGGAAACTGAGGGACGCCGATATGGACCGGGCCCGGATCGGCAACGAGCTCTCCATCGCCCGGAAAATCCAGCAGTCGATGCTGCCCAAGACCTTCCCGCCGTATCCGGACCGCCGCGACATCGACCTGTACGGGACGCTCGAGCCGGCCAGGATGGTGGGCGGAGACCTGTTCGACTTCTTCATCCGGGACGGGAAACTGTTCTTCCTGATCGGCGACGTGAGCGGGAAAGGCATCCCCGCGGCGATCGTCATGGCCATGACCCACTCCCTGTTCAACCTTGCCTCCGCCGATTCCGACGACCCCGTGGACATCCTCCGGTCCCTGAACGGCGAGGGATGCAAGAACAACGAGGCCGGGATGTTCGTCACCTGCTTCCTGGGCATCCTGGACCTCGGGACCGGGAACCTCAGGTACTGCAATGCCGGCCACGACCATCCGCTGCTCGTGACGGACACCGTCGAAGAGCTGCCGGCATACGCCAACCTGCCCATCGGCACGTTCAAGGACATCGACTTCGAAGGGCAGGAACGCCGGATCGCCCCGGGAACGACGATCTTCCTCTATACGGACGGGCTGACGGAAGCGAAGGCCGCGGACCGCCGGATGTTCACCAAGGAACGGATCGTCCGCGTCCTGGAGGGATTCACGTCCGATCCGGAGGCCAGGGCGGAAAAAATGGTCTCCGCGATGCAGCAGGAGGTCCACCGGTTCATGAAGGGAGCCCCGCAGAGCGACGACCTGACCCTGCTCGCCATCCGGTACAACGGCGGGGAGGACGTCGCCTGGAGCGAGTCCGTCCTCCTGCGGAACGACGTGGGACAGATCGGGTTACTGGGCGATTTCGTGAAATCCGCCGCCGACCGGGCGGGGATGGGGAAGGGACCGGCGAGCCAGGTCCGGCTCGCGGTGGAGGAAGTGGTCGTGAACGCCATGGAATATGCCTATCCGGAAGGAACGGAAGGGACGGTCTCCGTCGAGGCCGCCTGCGGCGGAGGGCGGCTGACGTTCGTCGTCAGCGACGGCGGAACCGCCTTCGACCCGACCGCCGCCCCGCCGCCCGACATCAGCCTGCCCGCGGAGGACCGCACCCCGGGCGGGCTGGGAATCCTGCTGGCGAAGAGCCTCATGGACACGGTCCACTACGTCCGGCAGGACGGAAAGAACCGATTGACATTGACAAAGAACATAAAACCAAAGGAAAATGGAAATTAGCATCCAGGAAATGGACGGGAGAACCGTCGCCATCCTCTCGGGAGAATTCGACACCGCCGCCGCACCCGAAGCCGAGCAGGCGCTCAGCCCCCTGCCGGAGCAGGCGGACCGGGACATCCTGATCGACTGCACGAAGCTGGAATACATCGCCTCCAGCGGCCTGAGAATCCTCCTGAACATCGTCAAGAAAGCGAAAGCCGCCGGGAAACGGGTCATTCTCAAGGGTGTCAACGACGTCATCCGCGAAGTACTCGAGCTCACCGGCTTCATCAAGCTGTTCGACTTCGAATGAGACTCCGTCTGACCGCCCTCCTGCTGCTGGCCGCCCTCGGGCTCCATGCCCAGGAGAACCGCCTGTCGGTCGATGCGGACTTCCTCACGCGCGGAGAGGTCCGTTACGGCGGCCTGCCTTCCAGTGAGGAAGGGAAGGATTACGCCAGCTTCGTCCTGGAAAGGACGCTGCTGGGAATCCGCTATGACCGGAAGGACCTGTCCGCCCGGCTGACGGCGCAGCACAGCGGGACCTGGGGCAGCGCCGAGGGCGGCGTTTTCAACGTCTATGAGGCCTGGGTGCGGCTGTCTTCCCCCAAGGGATTTTTCGCGAAGGTGGGACGGCAGGACCTGTCCTACGACGACCAGCGCATCTTCGGCACCGACGACTGGGCCATGACCGCCCGGTCCCACGACGTGCTCCTGCTCGGCTATGAAGGCCACAACCAGAAGGTCCACCTGTTCGGCGCCTTCAACCAGAACGTGGCCAACATCAACGGAGGGACCTACTATTCCGGCGGCGTGCAGCCCTACAAGGCCCTGGAAGCCCTCTGGTACCACCTGGACGTCCCGAAAATCAACTTCGGAGTCTCGCTGCTGGTCATGAACGTGGGTATGCAGGGAGGCGAGAAGGGAGCGGAGGACGAAAAGACCTGGCAGCAGCAGATGGTCGGGACCTACCTTTCCTACCGCCCCGACAGATGGACGGCCGAAGCCGCCTGGTACCGGCAGATGGGCCACGATGAGAACGGGCTTCCGATCCAGGCCTGGATGGCCAGCGGAAAGGTTGCTTTCTCGCCGGACCGCCGCTGGACCTTCTACACCGGTTACGACTACCTGAGCGGCGACGAGAACTTCGCCACGCCCGCGCAGGGCCAGATCGGGATGACCCGCCACGAGGTCATCAAGGGATTCAGCTCCCTCTACGGCTCCCACCACAAGTTCTACGGGGCCATGGACTTCTTCTATGTCTCCACCTACGTGTCCGGCTTCACGCCCGGACTGCAGAACCTGTTCGCAGGAGGACGGTGGACGCCCGTCGAAAAGGTGTCCGTCGATGCCTCCTGTCACTTTCTGGCCACGGCGACGGCGCTCCAGAATGCCGACAAGCCCCTGGGGCACGAAATCGAGGTCTCTTCCTCCTACCAGATCAGCAAGGAAGCCAAGCTGAGCCTCGGCTTCTCCTATATGAAAGGCACCGAGACGATGGTGGTCCTGAAACGGAGCGACGACAACCGCCGGCTCCGCTGGGGCTGGATCATGCTCACGGTCGCCCCGAAATTCCTCTAATCCCCATTATCCCCATGAGTTCCCCAAAAGATACCCGACGCGATGAGGACCGCCAGTGGTTCCTCGACCAGTTTGCCGCCGCTTCCCAGCTGGAATCCCGGCTCATTCCGGACATCACCGGAGCGGAGCCGTGCCCGCCCCGGAAAGCCGTATTTCCCCTGCCGGTGCCGGAAGACCGGCTCCAGGCCCTCAGGAAGGCGTTTCCCGAAGGCGACGAGGCCCTGTTCGGCACGGCTTTCGGACTGACCCTTTCCGTATGGAGCGCCGACACCAAGGCCTGCTTCTCCCTGGCCTGGGGCGAAGGACCGGAATCCCCGGTCTATATGGAATGGACGCCCGACCAGCCGGTCCGGGCGCTGGTCGAAGCTCTCGCCCGGCAGATTGAAGGCGTCCGGAAGCATGACGGATACACCGGACAGGAAGCCGCCGGGGAGCTGGAGCTGGACCGTTCCATGCTCCTGCGCGGCCCCGGCGCGGCCGGGGACCTGCGGGACGGCGCCGACCTCGTCTGCTGCTGGGCGCCCGACGGCGTGACGGTGCTGTACCGGCCGGACAAGTATTCGGAAGAACTCCTGGGCCAGTTCGCCCGGAGCCTCTGCGCCTGCCTCTGCTCGATGGACGGAGCCGGCTCCGTCCGGGACCTCTCCTTCGCCACACAGGAGCAGGTCGCCGAGGTGGAAGGATTCAATCCCCCTCCGGTGGACTTCGACATCGACCTCACCCTCCTGGACCTGTTCCGGGAGAACGTATCCCGGTATCCCGACCATCCGGCGGTCGTGTACAAGGGCACCCTGCTCACCTATGCGCAGCTCGATGCCCTGACGGACCGCCTGGCCGCCCGCATCGCGGAGACCGTGAGCCCGGGAGGCGTCGTCTCCATCATCCTGAACCGGAACGAATACATGGTCGTGGCGCCCCTCGCCGTGCTCAAGGCCGGATGCGCCTATCAGCCCCTGGACCCTTCCTACCCCACGGAAAGGCTCTCCTTCATGGTGCAGGATGCAAAGGCGGGCCTGCTGATCGCGGACCCGGGCCTGGAAACGCGCATCGGCGGTTATGACGGTCCCGTTCTGTCCACGCCGGAGATCCCCCTCCTGCCGGAAGGCAAGCCCGGCGTCCCCGCACCGAAACCGGACGAGCGTTTCATCCTCCTGTACACCAGCGGCACCACCGGTGTCCCGAAGGGCGTGCAGCTGAGCCACCGGAACATCGCCGCCTATGCCCGGAGCAACGCCCGGGCACTGGGCATCGGCCCGGATTCCCGGACCGCCGCCTACGCCAGCTTCGGCTTTGACGCCAGCATGGGCGACCTGGTCACGGCCATGGCCTCCGGCGCCGCCCTCTACATCATTCCGGACGAGCTCCGGCTGGACCTTCCGGCCCTCGACGCCTACTTCGCGCAGAACGGGATCACCCATACGATGATGACCACCCAGGTCGCCACCCAGTTCGCCCTCAACTTCCCGGAGAGCAAGACCCTGCAGGTCCTTTATACCGGAGGGGAGAAGCTCGCCAGCTTCACGCCCCCCGCATACCGGCTCGTGAATATCTACGGCCCTACCGAAACGACCGTCTATACCGTCAGCAAGACCGTTTCGGAACTCGTTCCGGACGTTCCCATCGGCAAGCCCCTGTCCGGGGTGAGGGCCTATGTCGCGGGCAAGGGCGGCCAGCGGCTTCCCGTCGGAGCGGCGGGCGAACTGCTGCTTTCCGGCCCCCAGGTGGGAATGGGCTATCTGGGAAGGCCCGACAAGACGGCGGAGGTCTTCGTGGACAATCCCTACTGCGACGATCCCGCCTACCGGCACATGTACCGTACCGGCGACATCGTCCGCTTCCGTTCCGACGGGGACATCCAGTTCATCGGACGCCGGGACATGCAGGTGAAAATCAGGGGCTTCCGCATCGAGCTGAAAGAGGTCGAAAGCGTCATCCGGGAATTTCCGGGAATCAGCGACGCGACGGTCCAGGCCTTTGACGAAGAAGGCGAAGGCGCCGGGAAGTTCCTCGCCGCCTACATCGTGGGTGAGGGTCCCGTGGACATCGACGCCCTGAACGCGTTCATCCTGGAGCGCAAGCCTCCGTACATGGTGCCGGCGGTAACGATGCAGATCGACGCGATCCCGCTCAATATCAACCAGAAAGTGGACCGGAAGGCCCTTCCGAAACCGGAGAAGCCCCAGCGGGAGAAGCCGGCGGAAGAGGCCGCTCCCTTCAATGTCCTGGAGCAGGAGATCGCCGGCATCATCGCCGAGACGGCCCACATCGAGGTCTATTCCCTGACCGAGCCGCTCGCCTATGCAGGCCTCACGTCCCTCTCGGGCCTCCGCCTGGCGACCGAGCTGTACAAGCGGTACGGCATCTCTCCCGACATGAAAGCCTTCGCCAAGACGGCGAGCCTCCAGAGCATCGAGAACGAGGTCCTCGCCTCCCTGCTGTCCGGGCACGCCCCGGCCACGGCGGAAGGCGGGGCTTCCGAGGCCGGTCCCGTCTCCCTGACCTTCCAGCAGGAAGGCCTCTACTTCGAGTGCATGAAGAATCCCTCGGAGACCGTGTACAACCTCCCGATGATGTGGACCCTCCCGGCCACCCTGGATCCGGGACAGGTCCGGGAAGCCTTCCTGCAGGTCGTCCGCTGCCATCCCGCCCTGATGTCCCGGTTCGACACCGTGGACGGGAAGGCGCAGCTCGTTCCCGTGCCCGGGGAACCGGACATGGAGACGCTCACGCTCACGGATGCGGACCTCGCCGCTTTCAAGGCGGATTTCCTCCGGCCGTTCAACCTGTCGGAAGGTCCGCTCTTCCGCGCCGCCCTCGTCCGGTCCGGCAGCGGCCTGTACCTTTTCACCGACTTCCACCACCTGGTGTTCGACGGACGCTCCCTGGACGTGTTCATGTCGGAGTTCTGCGCTGCGGTGGACGGAACGGAGCCCGTGCCGGAAAGCTATACCTACTTCGACTACGCCGCCGACCAGAAAGCCGCCGAGGGCGGCCGTGAATTCGCCGCTGCGGAAGCCTTCTTCCGGGAGCGCATGGAGGGATTCGAGAACGCGAGCGCCCTCCTTCCCGACCTGGAGAAGACGGAGGGTGCCGGAAGCGTGGCGTCGCTGGAGATGCCCCTCGGGGCGGAAATCGGCAAACGCTGCCTTGCGCTCGGCATCTCTCCCGCCAGTTTCTGCCTGGCGGCCGCCAGCCTGACCGTCGGAACCTTCTGCGGAAGCCGGAAGGTGTTCCTGTGCACTGTCAGCAACGGTCGCTCCGACCTCCAGGTCTCGGACACCGTGGGCATGTTCGTGAACACCCTCGCCCTGGCCGGAGAGATCCGGAACGGGGACGTGGCCGACTACCTGAAGGAGACCGACCGGATCTTCTCCGAGTCCCGCGCCCACGAGTATTATCCCTTCTCGAAGGTCTCCTCCGACTACGGGTTCCAGCCGCAGGTCATGCTGGCCTACCAGGTGGGACTGCTGGAGGAATACAAGGCCGCCGGAAAGGCGCTCGCCTGCGAGGATCTCGCCGGGAAGACGCCGATGTTCCCGGTCAGCATCTTCGTCAACGGGACCGACGGACCGGAATCCCTGCAGTTCCAGTACGACGAAACGCTGTACAGCCGCGAACTGATGCAGAGTTTCGCCGACACGCTGAACCACTATGCCCGCCAGCTGCTGGACGACGGGAAAGTCGAGGACCTGACGCCTTCCGACGCCCGCCAGCAGAAGCTGCTGGACGGTTTCAACGCCTGGACCCTCCCCGTGGACGACCGGGAGACCGTCGTCTCGCTCTTCCGCAGGCAGGCCGCCGCGACGCCGGAGGCCCCGGCCGTCCAGTTCGAGGGGAAAGTATTGACCTACGGAGCGTTGGACGAGATGACCGACCGGCTGGCCGCGCGGATCGCCTCCTTCGGACTGGGCCGGGAAAACGTCGTCTCCGTCCTGATCGGCCGCAGCGAGATGATGGCGGTCGCGTCCCTCGGCGCCCTGAAGGCCGGGTGCGCCTACCAGCCCCTGGACCCCTCCTATCCCGAGGAACGCCTCAACTTCATGATTGCCGATGCGTCCGCGAAACTGCTGGTCTCGGAGGCCCGGTACCGGCCGCTCATCACCGGATACGACGGTCCTGAACTGGACACCGCGGAGATCGCCGGCCTGCCGGCCGGTCCCCTCCCCGAAGGGCCTGCTCCCGAGGACCTGTTCATCCTGCTCTACACCTCCGGCTCCACCGGCGTCCCCAAGGGCTGTATGCTGGAGCACCGGAACCTCGTGAACTTCTGCGCCTGGTACCGGAACTACTACAGCCTCACGCCGGACAGCCGGGTGGCCGCCTATGCCAGCTACGGTTTCGACGCATGCATGATGGACCTGTACCCGGCGCTCACGACGGGCGCCTGCGTGTGCATCATCCCGGAGGACACCCGCCACGACATGTCCGACCTGGACCGGTTCATCACCGAAAACGGCGTGACGCACAGCTTCATGACCACCCAGGTGGCCGTGATGTTCGCCCGGAACTATCCGGACAACCCTTCGCTGAAGCACCTGTCGGCCGGCGGCGAGAAACTCGTTTCCATCGACCCGCCGTCCTATGCCTTCCACAACGGCTACGGGCCTACGGAATGCACCATCTTCTCGACGATCTATGACGTCACCCGGAAGGAGGCCAACATCCCCATCGGCCATCCGCTGGACAACCTCCGGCTGTATGTCGTGGATCCGGCCACCGGACGGAGGCTCCCCGCGGGCGCCGTGGGTGAGCTGTGGATTTCCGGGCCGCAGGTGAGCCGCGGCTACCTCAACCGGCCGGAGAAGACGGCGGAGACCTTCATCGCCAACCCGTTCGAAAGCGAGCACCCGTACGACCGCGTCTATCGGACCGGCGACATCGTCCGCTACCGGATGGACGGGAACATCGAATTCGTGGGCCGGAACGACGGCCAGGTGAAAATCCGCGGTTTCCGCGTGGAGACCAAGGAAGTGGAAGCCGTGATCCGGGAGTTCCCGGGCGTGCAGGACGTGACCGTCCAGCCGTTCGACAACCCTTCGGGCGGCAAGTTCATCGCGGCGTACGTCGTCTGCGACGGCGACCTGGACACCAAGGCCCTGTCCGATTTCATCCTCCGGAGGAAGCCTCCGTACATGGTGCCGGCGGCCTTCGCGAAACTGGACCGGATACCCCTGAACGTCAACCAGAAAGTGGACCGGAAGGCCCTCCCGGCCCCCGTCATGTCCTCCAATGAGACCTACGTGGAACCCGAGGGTCCCACCGAGAAGGCCCTGTGCGAGATCTTCGAGGAGATCCTCGGCGCCGGGAAGGTGGGGGCGACGGACAATTTCTTCGACCTCGGGGGCTCCTCGCTCATGGTCACCAGCGTGCTGGTCAGCGCCGAGAAACGCGGCCTGAAGTTCTCCTACGGCGACGTGTTCAACAATCCCACGCCCCGCGCCCTCGCCCAGTTCCTGGGAGACGGCGGGGAGAAGCCGAAGGACGACCGCGACGACGTCTATGGATACGACTATTCCGCCATCGACCGGATCCTTCAGGGGAACACCCTCGAGGCTTTCCGGACTGGAGAGCCGCAGGAACTGGGCAGGAACATCCTCCTGACGGGGGCGACCGGTTTCCTGGGCATCCACGTGCTCCGGGAGCTGATCGAACGGACACCCGACGACGCCGTCATCTGGTGCCTCCTCCGGGGCAAGGGCTCCATCTCGGCGGAAAGGCGCCTGGCGGAGATGCTGGTGTACTATTTCGAGAAGAACTACCGGCCGCTCATCGGCAAGCGGATCCGGCTCATCCAGGGAGACATCACGCAGGAAAGCGTCTTTGACGCGATCCTCACGTCCGGGACCCCCATCGACCTGGTCGTGAACTGCGCCGCGAACGTCAAGCACTTCTCCCAGGGGGATGACATCATGCAGGTCAATTACCACGGTGTCCGGAACCTGGTCGGTTTCTGCCAGGCCCGCAGCGCCCGGCTGGTCCAGGTGTCCACCGTGAGCGTGGGCGGCATGACGGAAGGCAGCGTACCCCGGATCATGGATGAACAGACGCTGTTCTTCGGACAGAACACCGACAACCAGTACATCGTCTCCAAGTTCCTGGCGGAACGGCTCATCCTGGAGAAAGTCGCCGAGGGCAAGCTGAACGCCAAGATCATCCGCGTGGGCAATCTCTCCCCGCGCGCCGAGGACGGCGAGTTCCAGATCAACTTCAATTCCAACGCCTCGATGGGACGGCTCAAGGCCTTCCGCCTGCTGGGCGCCGCCCCTTATCCGACACTGGAGGCCCGCATGGAGTTCTCCCCGATCGACGAAACGGCCCGCGCCGTCGTGCTTCTCGCCGGCACGCCCCGGAAAAACGTGGTATTCCACGTCCAGAACGATCACCTGCTGCCGATGGACGATATCTTCTCCCGCCTGCGCAAGGAGGACGGATCCCCGCTGGAATACGTGGAGGAGGC
Organism: Bacteroidales bacterium; assembly: GCA_017464245.1. Lineage (GTDB taxonomy): Bacteria > Bacteroidota > Bacteroidia > Bacteroidales > UBA932 > Cryptobacteroides. The sequence continues at coordinate 21,331 of JAFUDV010000046.1, forward strand.
GGAATTCGCCCGCCGGATGGACGCCGCCAAGGATGACCCCGACATGGCCCGGATCCTGTCCAGCATCATCGCCTATACGCAGGCGGAGGGACAGACACAGCTCGTTGAGAATGAAGCATCCAGCCTGTTCTCGATGCAGGTCCTGCACCGCCTGGGCTTCCGCTGGGACCCCACCTCCAGCCAGTATGTGGACATGGTATTCGACATGCTCTCCTCCATGCGGTATTTCGAGGACTGATGTCGTACTCGCGCAACATTTTGCTGAAAGGGGCTGACCAATCAGATTCTTCACTTCGTTCAGAATGACAGTCCTATGTCATCTGATGGGTTGATTTGATGTTTGACTAATAACTTAAAGCACGAAAATTTGCTCTATTCTCAGCGGAAACGCTCGCATATTTGATAATTTCCGCTGGATATAGAGACATTTTTATTATATTTGCGGCGGAAATACAAAATATTAGCCATGATTATAGGACGCGAAAAGGAACAAAAAGAGCTACTTGGCCTTCTGGACAAGGAAGAGTCTCAGTTTTGTGCAGTATATGGAAGGAGACGTGTTGGCAAGACATACCTCGTCCGGGAAACCTTCAATTACCAATTCTGCTTCCAGCATACGGGGGTCGCAAAAGGGACATTGCGGCAACAGTTGACGGCATTTCGAAACTCTCTGACAGCTGCTGGAATGAAGTGCGCCATTCCCAAAACCTGGATTGATGCGTTCGAACTGCTGAAACAGCTCATAAACGATGCTCCGGCCGGAAAGAAAGTCCTGTTCATCGATGAATTGCCCTGGATGGATACGCCAAAAGGAAACCTGATCGGAGCCTTGGAGAGTTTCTGGAACGGATGGGCAACGGCACGCAAGGAGAAAGACATCGTGCTTATCGTCTGCGGCAGCGCTACCTCGTGGATCAGCAAGAAACTGCTGAAGGACAAGGGAGGCCTCAGGGGGAGACTAACGAGTCGCATCAAGGTTGTTCCTTTCACGCTTCATGAGTGCGAACTCTTTGCTCAGGGCGCCAATCTGGTTCTTGCAAGGAAAGATATCTTGGAACTCTACATGATTCTTGGTGGCATCCCCTACTATTGGAGTTTTCTGAAGAGGGGGTTGAGTGCCGCGCAGAACATCGACCAGATGTTTTTCTCGGAGACGGCCCAGTTGCGTGACGAGTTTGACGCGTTGTATTCCGTCCTGTTTAAAAGCCCGAAGAATCACCTCAAGGTCATCGAATGCCTTAGCGACGGGAGGAAGTCAGGCATGACCAGAGACGATATCCTGCGAGAGAGCAAGCTCTCGGACGGTGGAACGTTCACTACCATACTGGAAGAGTTGGAAGAGTGCGGTTTCGTTCGCCGTTTCGCATCTGCCGATACTGCTGAGACTAACGCCCTATACCAACTGGTGGACAACTACACGCTCTTCTATTATCTATGCATCAGGAAGAACGCCTTCAGCGATGAGCACTATTGGTCGAATACTTTCACGTCGTCGTCGCACAACACCTGGAAGGGATACGCCTTTGAGCGCGTATGCCTCCAGCATATCCGGCAGATTAAGGCCGCCCTCGGCATCTCCGGCGTCCAGACAAACGTCTGTTCGTGGTTCACTAAGGGGACGGAGAACAGGCGTGGGGCGCAGATAGACCTTGTCATACAGCGTGCCGACGGATTCACCGACCTTTGTGAAATGAAGCACTCAACGACTGCCTTCACAATCGACAGGGATTATGCGCAGGATCTGGAGAACAAGGTTAACACTTATCGTCATTTGTCTAAGGACAAACGTACGGTTCACATGGTCATGGTCACAACGAACGGAATCGCCCGCAACAGTTATATGAACATGATCCAGAACGAGATTACGCTGGATGACTTGTTTGCAGTATAGATTTGTCGTGCTCAAAACTGTCGGAGAGAATCCCCCACATGACGTCCTCTGACCTGTCCGGGGGCGTTTCTTGTCGGGAAAGGAAACAGAAGTAATAAACTATAATAAGATAGTGATTAATACTAATATTTGGATTTTAACTATAATTAATTACATTTGCATCGGAGAAGACTGATGCAATATGGACTTGAAGAAGTATTCGAACACCCAGATCCTGCAAATGCTAGGATTGCGGTTCAAGGATTACAGGCTGATGATGAACCTTTCCCAGGGAGACTTGGCCAAGGCTGCGGGCGTTTCCGTCTCCACCGTCCATAAGTTCGAGACGGGCACGATCACGAATATGAATATCACCAACCTGATGGCCCTGCTCCGGCCGGTCGGCCTGCTGGACCGGTTCGACGACCTCATTCCGGAGCAGCCCGAGAATCCATACTTGACGGCTCCGGAGCATCAGAGACAAAGGGTAAGGAAGAAGAACAATGGCTAGGAATATAGACAGTGGCCGGCTGAGAGTCATTCTCTGGGGCCGGGAAATCGGACTGCTCTGCTGGAACCCGGCGAAGGGGACTTCCTATTTCTTCTTTTCACCCGAGTACCTTTCATCGGGGCTCGACATCGCACCGCTGACCGCCTCATCGAAGAGTCCCGCGGCCCGTTTCGCCATTTATGGTAACACGGATTCCGCAAAATATCAGAAGCTTCCCCCTTTCATTGCAGACTCACTTCCGGACGATTGGGGCAACACCCTCTTTGACCAGTGGTTTGCGGAACATCACTATCACGAAAAAGACAAGACCCCTCTTGCGAAACTATCCTTCGTCGGGAGCCGTGCCATGGGTGCGCTCGAATTTGTCCCCTGCAGCGAGGATGCCTTCAGTCCGAATGAGAGGCTGATGATCCCGAAACTGTACGATTTGGCGAAGAAGATCGAGCAGGACCGCGAGCACGCCATCATCTCCCCGGAAGAGACACTCACGCAGAAGGCTCTGATGGCCGTCGGGACCTCCGCCGGTGGGCGGTTCAAGAAAGCTATCATCGCGATGGACGAAGGTGGGAACCTCTTCTCCGGCCAGACCTCGGCAAGAGGCGGCAGGAAGTATTACATCCTCAAGTTCAACACCCCTGAGTTCTGCCTCTCTGAGATCGAGAAAACCTGGTATGACCTGGCCACCCGGGCTGGAATAACAATGATGCCGTCCCACTTGATCGAGGTGGAAGGCATCAGCCATTTCCTGACAGAGCGGTTTGACCGCCGTGCCGGTGAGAAGGTGTTCACCCAGACACTTGCCGCTGTCAATCCGGAGGCATATTGCTACGAGGATCTGTTCTCCACCTGCAGGCAACTCTCCATCCCCCAGGATGAACTGAACGAGCTCTTCCTCCGGATGGTGTTCAACATCCTCTCCAACAATACAGATGACCACGCCAAGAA
>JAFUDV010000047.1 GCA_017464245.1 Bacteroidales bacterium
GAACACGACGGCGAGCATGTCCCAGCTCAGGATCTGGCTCCACTCGAACTGGCAGAAGATGGGGGCGACGCTGTCCGGGGCCGAAATGACGCCGGAGAAATGGGTGAGCGCCGCACCGTCCGCTCCCTTGATGAACAGGCCGATGACGCTGGTGGCGAGGATGCCGATGAGGATGCTTCCCTTGACCTTCAGGATGACGAGGGCGCCGGTGATGACGATGCCGATGACCCCGAGGAGGGCGGCTCCGTGCGTGATGTCACCGAGGGCGACGAGCGTGGAGTCGTTGTTGGCGATGATGCCGGCGTTCTGCAGGCCGATGAAGGCGATGAACAGGCCGATGCCCGCGCCGATGGCGTGCTTGAGGGACAGCGGAATCGCATTCAGGATCCAGGAACGGACTTTCGTGACCGTGAGGAGGATGAACAGCAGGCCCTCGAGGAACACGGCCGTCAGGGCGAACTGCCAGGAGTGGCCCATCGTCAGGCACACCGTGAAGACGAAGAAGGCGTTGAGGCCCATGCCCGGGGCGAGGGCGAACGGCTTCTTGGCGTAGAACGCCATCACGAGCGTACCGACGAGGGCGGCGAGGGCGGTGGCGGTGAAGACGGACCCCTTGGGCATGTCCAGCGCGCTGAAGATGCTCGGGTTGACGGCCAGGATGTAGGCCATCGTCAGGAAGGTGGTGATGCCCGCGACGATCTCCGTCCGGACACTGTGCTTCTGGGGATCGAACCCGAAAGCCTTGGTCAGGAAGTTAGCCATAGTTCTCCAGGATTAGAAGACCCACTTGGTACCCAGGCAAGGCATCACATGGAAGCCCTCCATGCCGGCGAAATTGTAACTGAGTTCCACCTCGCCGCCGATGTTGAAGTGGTCGAAGACCTGGAACCAGAGCTGCGGCTCGGAGAGGAATACGACATGGTCGAGTTCGCACCAGACATCGGCGAAGCCGGAGAAGCGCAGACCGCCCAGGCCGAACAGGTCCTGAAGGCCCCAGACGGCGGTGAACTGCATGGGAATCTTGCTCTCGAGGCCCACGAAGTGCTTGTACAGGAGTTTGAGGTTCAGGGTGTTCTTGAAATCGCCGGAATGGATGAAGTAGTCCACGCCGACGAGGAACGCGTTATTGACCGGGAAGGAATAGGCCATGTTGCCGCCCGTACCGAAGCCGCCGTTGTATTCCACCTGCAGGCTCAGCGGAGCGAGCGCCGAGTCACCCCAGAAATTCAGGCAGCGGGCGATCTCGAAGTACGTGTTGTTCGGGGAGATGACCTTGTTCCCGTCCTTGTTGTTGTAGTCGTAGTCGATGAAGAAGAACGTGTTTCCCCAGTTGTCCGTGTGGAAACCTTCGAGGGTGGTGGTGAAATGCTTCCGGCCGAAATCATAGAAGGTCTGGAAGTTGGTCTGCGCCTGGGCGACGGATCCCAGGGCGAGGGCTGCAAGGGCAGCGACGATGATTTTTTTGCTCATAAAGCGTGGTTTAGGAAAGAATTATTTGGTAGATCTGTCTTTTCTCAGGGACGGGTTGATCTCGAAGTCCACCGCCCGGTCGCCCTTCGGATTCTTGCCGAACTCGTAGTCCTTGCCCGGCAGGACGGCATTCAGGATGATGCCCACGAGGGCAGCGACGGCGAGGCCGGAGAGGGAGGTGAAGCCCAGGGAGATGCTGTCGTTCGCGCCGTACTTGATGCCGATGGCGAGCACCAGGATGAGGGCGGCGATGATGACGTTCCGCGAAGCGGTGAAGTCCACCTGGTTGTCTACGATGTTGCGGACACCCACGGCGCTGATCATACCGTACAGGACCAGGGACACGCCGCCGATGGTCGCGGCCGGCATCGCGCTGATGAGGGCCGAGAATTTCGGGCAGAAGGACAGGATGATGGCGAAGACGGCGGCGATCCGGATGACGCGCGGGTCATACACGCGGGTGAGGTTCAGCACGCCGGTGTTCTCGCCGTAGGTGGTGTTCGCCGGGGCGCCGAAGAGGGAGGCCAGCGCCGTGGCGAGACCGTCGCCCATGAGGGTGCGGTGCAGCCCCGGATCCTCCAGGTAGTTGATGCCCACGGTGGAGGAGATGGCGCACATGTCGCCGATGTGCTCGATCATCGTCGCGAGCGAGATCGGCAGGATGGAGATGATGGCGGCGACCACCAGACCCCAGTTCGGGTTCTGGAACACGTGGAAGGCCGTGTTCTCCCAGTGGAACGGAAGGCCGATCCAGGCGGCCTCCTTCACGGTGGAGAAGTCGCACAGGCCGAAGCAGGCGGCCACGAGGTAGGAACCCAGCACGCCCAGGAGGATGGGGATGATCTTGATCATCTTCCTGCCCCAGATGTTGCACACGATGATGATCGCGATCGCGAGAAGGGCGATCCACCAGTTCTGGGTGCAGTTCTGGATGGCCGATCCGGACAGGGTGAGGCCGATGGTGATGATGATCGGGCCCGTGACGATGGGCGGGAAGAACCGCATCACCTTCTTGGCGCCGAAAGCCGCGAACAGCCCTGCGAGCACGAAATAAAAAAGGCCTGCACAGAAGACTCCGATGCAGGCGTAGGGCAGGGACTGGGCGACGGAAAGACCTTGCGCCTCTCCCATGGAAACGACGGCTGCATAGCCGCCCAGGAAGGCAAAGGACGAACCGAGGAATGCCGGGACCCGCATCTTGGTGAGGAGGTGGAACAGGAGCGTGCCGAGACCTGCGAACAGGAGGGTGGCACTCATCGAGAGGCCGGTGATGACCGGAACCAGGACCGTGGCCCCGAACATGGCGAACATGTGCTGGAGGCCGAGGGTAAGCATCTTGCCGCTACCGAGGGTGCGGGCGTCATAGATCGCTTGCTGTTGTTGAGCCATATGTGAAGAATAGGTTTGAGGTTGTCCTTGCCGGGGGCTCTCCGCAGAAAACCTCTCAAATTTCGGCAAAAACGCCGGGGATTCCAAAGAAACTTATCCACAGTGACGTGTTGAAAACTTGTAAAATCCTAAATAATTTTAACTCGTATTCATTTCATTTGAAATTATTCGTACCAATATGCGCGGAATCCGGTAAATATGTTATATTTGTATCAGAATTGAACCGAATATGGAACTGCATGTAACCAATGAAACCGCCCGCCTTCGGGAAGTGGTCCTGGGCCTTCCCTGGGCCAACGGCCCCACCCCGGCGCTGGAAGATACCTACGACAGCAAATCCTATGAATCCGTCCAGAAGGGGATCTACCCCCTGGAAAAGGACATCATCGCCGAGATGAACGCCTTCGAGGACATCCTGAGGAAGTACGGCGTGAAGGTGTACCGTCCCGCCCTGGTGCCGGACTGCAACCAGGTCTTCGCCCGGGATGTGGGCTTCGTCATCGACGACAAGATCATCGTCTCCAACATCATCCCGGACCGCCAGGAGGAGATCGACGCCTACGGCGACATCTACCGGCAGATCCACTACAAGAACATCTACAACCTTCCCGAGACCGTCCACGTGGAGGGCGGCGACGTGGTCCTGTACAACGACTACATCTTCCTGGGCCAGTATGACTTCCGGGACTATCCTTCCGTGAAGACCGCCCGGACGAACCGCCTCGCCCTGGATTACCTCCGGATGATCTTCCCCTCCAGGACCATCATCCCGCTGAACCTCCGCAAGAGCGACACGGACCCGTACGAGGGCATCCTGCACCTGGACTGCACCTTCATGCCGGTAGGGAAGGACAAGGCCATCATCTACCGGGAAGGCTTCATGAACCCCCGGGACGCCGCGCACCTGGTGGAACTGTTCGGCGAGGAGAACGTTTTCGAACTCACCCGGGAGGAAATGTACTGGATGAACTCCAACGTCTTCTCCATCAGCGAGGACGTCGTCGTCACGGAGGAACATTTCACCCGCCTGAACGACCATCTCCGCAATGTCTGGGGCCTGACGGTGGAGACCGTCCCGTACCGGGAGATCTCCAAGATGGGCGGGCTGCTCCGCTGCTCCACCCTTCCGCTCCGCAGAGACTGAAACACACAAAACACTAACCACATAATCACAATGACTGACAAGAAGTATTCTGCCGCCGAACTCATCGCGCTCGAGGAAAAGTATGGCGCCCACAACTACCACCCGCTGCCCGTCGTCCTGGAAAGGGGCGAGGGCGTCTATGTCTGGGACGTGGACGGCAAGCGTTACTTCGACTTCCTCTCCGCCTATTCCGCCGTGAACCAGGGACACTGCCATCCCAAGATCGTGAAGGCCCTGTGCGACCAGGCCCAGAAGCTGTGCCTGACCTCCCGCGCCTTCTACAACGACTGCCTGGGACCCTATGAGAAGATGGCCACCGAGTTCTTCGGCTACGACAAGCTCCTGCCCATGAATTCGGGTGCCGAGGCCGTGGAGACGGCCCTCAAGCTCGCCCGCCGCTGGGGTTACAAGGTGAAGGGCATCCCCGAGAACGAGGCCCTCATCATCGTCGCGGAAGGCAACTTCCACGGCCGCACCATCACCATCGTCACGATGTCCTCCGACCCGGACAGCTTCTCCCAGTACGGCCCCTTCACCCCGGGCTTCGTGTCCATCCCTTACGATGACACCGAGGCGCTCCGGAAGGTCCTGGAGGAGAAGGGCGACAAGGTCTGCGCGATGATCGTGGAGCCCATCCAGGGCGAAGCCGGCGTGTACGTACCCCATGACGGCTATATCCGCGAATGCTACGACCTGTGCCACGCGCACAACGTCCTGTTCATCGCCGACGAGGTCCAGACGGGCATCGGCCGTACCGGCAAGATGTTCGCCTGCGACCATGAAGGCGTCCGTCCGGACGTCGTGACCATCGGCAAGGCCCTCTCCGGCGGCACCCTGCCGGTTTCCGCCGTCCTGGCGGACGACGAGGTGATGCTCACGATCGGCCCCGGCGAGCACGGTTCCACCTTCGGCGGATTCCCGCTGGCGGCCAAGGTCGCCGTCGCCGCCCTCGAGGTCATCCGCGACGAGCACCTCACCGAGAACGCCGCCCGCCTGGGCGTCATCTTCCGCGAGGAGATCGGCAAGATCAAGAGTCCGCTGTACAAGTTCGTGCGGGGCAAGGGCCTCCTGAACGCGGTCGTCACCGAGCCGCAGAACGGGATCGAGGCCTGGGACATCTGCCTCAAGCTCGCCGAAAAGGGACTCCTGGCGAAGCCCACGCACCGGCACATCATCCGGTTCGCCCCGCCGCTCGTGATCACCGAACCCGAACTCCGGGAAGCCGCCGGCATCATCCGCGAAGTATTCGAGTCGCTATGAGACCCCTGGCGATGATCGCCTTCGGTGGCAACGCTCTCCTGCGCAGCCACCAGAAGGGGACGTATGCGGAACAGTTGCAGAACATCGAAGAGACCTGCAACGAACTGCTCCCCCTGCTGGAGAGGGGATACCACCTGGTCATCGGCCACGGCAACGGGCCCCAGGTGGGCAACGTCCTCCTCCAGCATGAGGCGGGAGCCCGCGAGTTCGGCCTGGAAGTCATGCCGATGGACGTCTGCGGGGCGGAAACCCAGGGCGCCATCGGCTACCTGATCGAGAACGCGCTGGACCGCCTGCTCACTACGCACGGCATCCACCGCCGGGTCATCTCCCTCGTGACGCGGGTGGAGGTGTATCCCGACGACCCGATGTTCCGCAAGCCCACGAAACCCATCGGCCCGTATTATACCGCCGAGGAAGCCAAGTACCTGGGCGAGAAGACCGGCGCCGTGTACCGGGAGGACTCCGCCGGCCGCGGCTGGCGCAAGGTCGTCCCGTCCCCGACCCCCCGCCGGATCGCCAACATCGACCTGGTGGGCCGCCTGGCCCGGGAGGGGAACATCGTCGTCACCGTCGGGGGCGGCGGCATCCCCGTCATCCGGGACCACATGGGCTGGCACGGCGTGGAGGCCGTCATCGACAAGGACCTCGCCTCCGCCCTGTGCGCCTACGAGATCGGCGCCGATTACCTGTACATCCTGACGGACGTCCCCCAGGTGTATGTCAATTTCCGGAAGCCCGACCAGAAGGCCCTGTCGGTCCTGACCGTGGACGAGGCTCTGGAATACCTGGCCCAGGGACAGTTCGCCGAAGGGTCCATGGCCCCGAAGGTCCGTGCGGCCATCTACTTTGTCACCAACGGCGGCAAGGAGAGTATCATCACCGAGGCCGGGCAGCTCGGCAATCCTGCCTGCGGAACCCGAATCATACCTTAATCGAATATGGCTGTCAACCTGAAAAACCGCAGTTTCCTGAAACTGCTCGACTTTACCCCGGAGGAAATCCGGTATCTGCTGGACCTCGCCCGCGACCTCAAGAAGGCCAAGAAGGCCGGCACGGAGCGCAAGACGATGACCGGCAAGAACATCGCCCTCATCTTCGAGAAGACCTCCACCCGTACCCGCTGCTCCTTCGAGGTCGCCGCGTACGACCAGGGCGCCCATGTCACGTACCTGGGCCCTTCGGGCTCGCAGATCGGCATCAAGGAGTCCATGAAGGACACTGCCCGCGTCCTGGGCCGGATGTTCGACGGCATCGAGTACCGCGGCTTCGCGCAGACGACCGTGGAGGAACTCGCCAAGTACGCCGGCGTCCCCGTGTGGAACGGCCTCACGAACGAATTCCATCCCACGCAGATCCTGGCGGACTTCCTCACGATGTCCGAGCATGTGGACAAGCCTTTGAACAAGGTCTCCTATGCGTATCTCGGTGATGCCCGCTTCAACATGGGCAACTCCCTCCTCGTGGGCGGCGCCAAGATGGGCATGGACGTGCGCATCGTGGCCCCGAAGGCGCTCCAGCCTGCGTCGGAGCTGGTTGCGCAGTGCCAGGCGATCGCCGCGGAAACCGGCGCCCGGATCACCATCACCGACGACGTGGACGCCGGCGTAAAGGGCTGCGACTTCGTCTATACGGACATCTGGGTGTCCATGGGCGAGCCCGCCGAAGTCTGGAAAGAACGCATCGCGATGCTCATGCCCTATCAGGTCAATGCTTCCCTGATGCAGCGCACCGGCAATCCCGCCTGCAAGTTCATGCACTGCCTCCCGTCCTATCACAACCTGGAGACCAAGGCCGGACGCGACGTCTACGAGCAGTTCGGCCTGGACGGCATCGAGGTCACGGAGGACGTGTTCGAATCCCCGAACAGCATCGTCTTCGACGAGGCGGAGAACCGCATGCACACCATCAAGGCCGTCATGGTCGCGACGCTGGGGGAGTGATTATTTTTCCGCAAATGCGGCCGGGAGTCGGCAGGGATGTCGGTTCGGGTAATCCAGAGACCCGCCGCCAAACTGGCGCACCGGTAGTGCCCTTCCGCGGCCTTCCGGCGGGGGTAGCGGTGCGCGATGGGCCCATTTGGGTGGTCGGCGCACACGATGTACTCGTACAGAGCACAAAATGCGCCCCCGTGTGCGCCAGTTTGACGGCCAGGGGCTGGGAGCAGGCGGCTGTTAGGGATAGTGGCCAGGAAACAACGTGCGATTTATGTCATTTTTGCCCCGGGCCTGCCATTCGGAGAAAATAATCCGTATCTTTACCACCATGAGAAGGATATGCATTGCTTTACTGATGGTATTGGCGGGAATTCCGGTGCAGGCGCAGGTGCGCCTTGTCCACAAGGGAGCGATGACGGGATGTTTCAAACCCGTTCACGCCGGCGGTACCGCCGCCGAGAAGGAGGCCCTGGACCTGGCCGCCCATTTCTTCGTCGGCGACGCCCCGACGAAAACCGAAGCGTGGTCGAAAGTCATCCGGAAGGGCGACATCGCCCTTTGCGAGACGGAGACGGAGGAGTTCGGCGAGGACGGCTGCCGGATCGTCATCGACGACTGGAACGTGTGGATCTATGGGCACGGAAAGGGGCTGGTGTACGGCACGGTGGAATTCCTGAAAAAGTACGTCGGGATCGACTACTGGGGCGGAGGGGAAGCCTATGAGCCTTGCCACCAAGAGCTAACCCTGGACCCCGTAGATACGGTCATCACGCCCACCTTCCGCTATCGGCAGAGCCAGAACTACCAGCTCCGGACGGACCCGCTGTACAAGACCTGGTACCACCTGGAGGAGCCCTCGGAGATGTTCGTGGCCAGCTATTGGGTCCATACCTGCGACCGTCTGCTGCCGGCCTCCCGCTACGGCGCGGAGCATCCTGAGTATTACGCCTACTACAACGGGAAACGCAATCCCGGCAGCGCCAGCCAGTGGTGCATGAGCAATCCGGAGGTGCTGGAAATCGTCTGCGCCCGCCTGGACAGCCTGTTCAAGGCCTACCCCGACCGGAAGATGATCAGCATCAGCCAGAACGACGGCTCGGACACCTACTGCCGATGCCCGGAATGCCTGAAGGTCCTGGAGGAGGAAGGCAGCCCTTCCGGTCCCATCCTCCGTTTCATCAACGCCGTGGCGGAACGGTTCCCGGACAAGGAGATATCGACCCTCGCCTACCTTTTCTCCGTGCATCCTCCGAAGAAGACGGTCCCCCGGGACAACGTGTCCATCATGCTGTGCGACATCGACTGCCGCCGGCAGACGGCCTTGACGGAGAATCCCTCCGGGCAGGAATTCATGAAGGCGCTGGAGGGCTGGTCCAAGACCTGCAGGAACCTCTTCGTCTGGGACTACGGCATCAACTTCGACAATTACCTCTCTCCTTTCCCGAACCTGAGCACCATCAAGGACAACATGGTCCTGTTCCGGGACCACAACGTGAAGATGCATTTCTCCCAGATCGCATCGGTGCGGGGCGGCGATTTCGCCGAACTCCGGTCCTACCTCGTGAACAACCTGATGTGGGACGCCGGGGCCTCGCTGGATTCCCTGGAGCACCGGTTCCTGACCCGGTACTACGGAAAGGCGGGATGGCCCATCTACAAGTATATCAAGCTGATGGAAGGTGCGGCCGTGGGGACGGACGTGGACCTGTTCATCTATGATTCCCCCGTCTCCTACAAGGGCAACATCCTCCGGCCCGAACTGATGCGCCGGTACAACGCGCTCTTCGACGAGGCGGAGGCGCTGGTCGCGGACGACCCGGTGCGCCTCGCCCGGGTGCGCCGGACGCGGCTGCCGCTCCAGTACTCGGCCCTCGAGATCGCCCGGACGGAACCCGAGCGGGACTTCGCGGTAATCGGGAAGGCGCTGGACCTGTTCGAGGCCCGGACGGCGGAGTTCCAGGTGGAAATGCTCAACGAGCGGCACAACCTTCCGGCGGATTACTGCCGGCTGTACCGCGAACGTTACATGACCGACGGACGGGACAACCTGGCCTTCGGAAAGCCGGTCTCCTACCTGGTCGATCCGCGCCCCAAATACCTGGAACTGAGCAAGAAGGCCCTGACCGACGGACTGTATGGCGGAACCACCTACGTGGAGAACTGGGTCGGCTGGGAAGGGACCGATGCGGCCTTCGTCATCGACCTGGGTGCTCCGATGGAGGTCCACAGCATCGCCACGGATTTCCTGCGCCAGCTGGGTGCCTGGATCCTGATGCCCATGCAGGTGCGTTACAGCGTCTCCACCGACGGGGAGAACTATGAGGAGGTGTCGGTCATCGACCTGCCCGAAGACCGGGGCAGCCAGGTGGAATTCATCCCTGTCACGGCCTCCTGCGACCGGACGGCCCGCTACATCCGGGTGGATGTCGTGGGAACGAAGACCTGTCCTGAGTGGCACTACGGCGTCGGGAATCCGTGCTGGTTCTTCATCGACGAAGTGATCGTCAGATAAGGGACAGCACCTGATTTCGGTGCTTTCGTTGCCGCGTCGGCACGTAGAAAGGCCTCTGTGGCCGGTTTGCCGCAAATGCGGCCCGGCCACTTATCGTCCTTCCGGCACCGGGATGACCTTGGCGAGGATGTCTTCGGGAACGCCCTGGTTCCGGAGGGCTTCGAGAATCCGCTGCCGCTCTTCACGGGTTCCTTTCTCGATACCTTTCTCTTCTGCGTAGGCGATTTGGTTGAGGAGGTCGCGTTCGGTTCTCATGTCGTATTCGTATTTGATCTTTTCCTGCGGGGTAAAGATAGCGATTTCCGCCGATTCGAACAAGAGGCGGAAAAATTCGCCTTCGAACCCTTCCGGGCGTCCAGGCAGGTTCTCCATATTATGGAGAGCGTAGCAGACCTTCTCGATGACGTTCGCGTCCGGCTCAAGGGCATGCCGGGCGTTGGTGAGTTCCAGGAAGATGAACTGGATGCGGTCGGTCATGAGTTCGAGGGAATCGCGTTCGCGGAGCTGATACCGGAAGAGAACTTGGTCATCCACCTGGTGCAGGTCCTTCGGCTTGATGGCGCAGATGTGATTTTAGGGTAGAGACCTGCGCAGACTATTTCCGCAAATGCGGCGGCGCGGCGGTGGGACGATTTCTTTTTGGAATGGTTTTATCCGTTATGTATTGGAAATGAGGTCGATTTTTGGTATTTTTGCGAGTTGGATATGAAACACATGACCACATACGAGACCTTCTCCGTCGCCTCCACGATCGTTCGGGGGGGGGGTAAGAAGTAGCTCTATATCAATAAGTTATATTATTAGTCCTTGCTTTTCCTTATCCGGAAAGGCAAGGATTGCCGTTTCATGCCCGTTCCTAGGAAATAATTGAATCACAAACGATTATTCACAAATTTAAACCATAACGTTATGATCAAAAAAACTTACGAAAACCCCGAATCGGAACTGTTCGTGGTACGGTTCGAGGAGAACATTATGAGCCCGACTCCTGGTGAAGCAGGAGAGAAGAACACCTACAATGAATATGAAGAGGATTTTTAGTGGAGGATGTCCTATGAAGAAGTTTGTTTACACCTTGGGAATCATTGCCGCTGCGGCATTCTCGTTCTCTTCTTGCCAGAAGGAACAGTCTATTAAAGAAAATACTTCCGATAAATTTGTCACTGTTACTTTTTCCGCCGAAAAGGCAGGTCTTGATACTAGGACCGCTGCAGTGGAAGGAGAAACTGAGGTTTCTTTCATCTGGACGGAAGAAGATCGTAAGCATTCGGTAAACCCCGTCCTTGCCTGATGAGGGATCCAGCATAACTTTGTCCGCAAAAACAGACAAAGCCTTATGTTGACCTTAGATGCATTCCGCCCGATCTACCAGGCGTTCCTGGAGAGCGGGAAGACCGTC
>JAFUDV010000048.1 GCA_017464245.1 Bacteroidales bacterium
ATCAAGTCCGTAGGTAAAGATAGAAGAAAGAAATGAACAACAACCTTAACAAAGTTAAGTACGAAGAGCCGTGTGATGGGAGACTGTCAAGCACGGTTCCGAGAGAAGGGCGGGGTGAAACTCCCCGCCACTTACTCAACCAACGATGGTATATATAGTCTTTTTCTCCAGCAGGCCGATGGATTTCCAGGTTATCTCTGAATTGTCAGGTGTGGAACCAACATGCATAGAAGTCAAAGGGGAACAAATAGTCAGCCGTATTACAGGAGAAAGGATGTCTCGGATAAGTGAGCATAACACATTTGAATATCATTTGCCGGAATCACATGGCAAGATTGTGCAAAGACAGTATAATAAATTAATGCGGACAATCAAGAACTCCAAACAGTTGGGAGAGTATTGTAAGTCGCATGGCATTAAGATTTATGTCCAGGTTGTGATTGAGGGTATTACTGACACATACTCATTTCCTGATATTGGCATGGATAAGAAATTCATTTCTTTTCTATCTGACCTCAATGCCACGGTGGATTTTGACATTTATACTGAACCTTGGGACAAAGAAGGAGATGATTACAAGCAACCTGCAATAGTCCTTCCCTCCGGTGAGTGTCTATATAAGATTTAATCTTGGGAAATGTATTTTTGTTGCATCATTTGCTTTACCCATTTGCTTTTCCCGTGGGCCGGCCGGACTAGTGAAGGGCTTTCCACCAGCGGAAGATGAAACGGATGCCGGCGGAAAACAGGCCGGGGCCGAGTCCGCAGTAGAACCAAGGGTGATCATGAAGGCAATCACCAGATAGCCCTTGAGGCTGAATGTCTTGAGGGTGCGGGTGTTACCGGCTTTCTCCATGGCCGGGCGGAGGCGGTCAGATGAGGGTGAGCTGATGCCCGGAAGCCGGGAGGTATTTGCCCAGGAGGTCCGCCGTCCGGAACTTGACGAAGCAGGTGGCCGTGCCGTCCGTGCAGGCGAACCATTCGCTTTCCGCGACGGTGCGGTCCATGACCAGCCGTACGGGGGCCGATTCCGGAAGGATGGCGCTCAGGATGGTAGTGGCGCCCACGGAAACGCCGGTGAATTCCTGCAGTTTTTCCGGCGGAGCAAAGGATACGCGGGGAATGCCCAGGGTGCCGCAGAACTCCCGGGTGACGAACGGCTTGTCATCCGTGGTCACATACAGGTAGAACGCCGTCTGCTGCCGGTTGCACAGGAATACCGTCTTGACGATGCGGACGCCGATCTTGGCGTCGATATGGGCACAGTCCTCCATCGTGAGGCCGGGGTCGGTGTCCACCCTTTCGAAGGGGATGCTGAGGGCGGCGAAGGCTTCATAGACCTTCTGCTCGAGCGGGGTTGCATACGCCGGGGGCGGCGTGGTCATGGGGTCGCTGACTTTGAACATAATCCCAAATGTACGAAAAATCTCCGAATCTTTCCGGATGCGGGCAAAACCGTTATCTTTGCAGGACAGAAATACGTTTCCCATGAATAAACTGATCCATGGCCTCATGGCCTTATCCCTCCTGAGTCTCTTCTCCTGCAAGGGCTACACCGACCTTCCGGTCGCGGATTTTGAAAAGATGCTAGACGATGCCCCTGACGCCCAGCTTGTGGACGTGCGGACACCGGACGAGTTTGCCGAAGGGCATCTGCCCGGGGCCTGCAACATCGACTGGCTTGGCGAAGGCTTCCTGGAAGGGGCCAAGGCGTCCCTCGACGCGGCCCGTCCGGTGATGGTGTACTGCCGGAGCGGCAAGCGCAGCGCCGCCGCATCGTCCGCCTTGAAGAAAGCCGGATTCACCGTTTGTAACCTGCTGGGCGGCTACCTCGCCTGGGCGGAGGCCGGAAAGCGCGTTACCAAGTATGAGGTGGAGACCTTCCGGACGGACAGCGGGAAACCGGTCCGGATCACCCTCATCAAGCACGGATCCCTGGAAATCGCGTACGCGGGCCTGTCCATCCAGGTGGACCCGGTCGGCGAGTACGGCAAGCATACGGACTACGCCGTGGAATTCCCCAAGGCCGATGTCCTTCTCGTGACGCACGAGCACCCGGACCACTTCGAGCCGGCGACGATCGACATCCTCTCCGGCGAGGGCACGCGCCTCATCCTGAACGAGACCAGCCGGGCGCGGATCGGCAAGGGCGAGGCGATTGCGAACGGACAGCGGACGGAACTCGCCGGCGGCATCGGCCTGGAGGCGGTCCCGGCCTATAACACGACGCCCGGCCGCGAGATGTTCCACCCCAAGGGCAATGGCAACGGCTACGTGCTCACCATCGACGGTCTCCGCATCTATGTGGCCGGCGACACGGAGGACGTGCCGGAAATGGCGGACCTCGAAGATATCGACGTGGCTTTCCTTCCTGTCAATCAGCCTTATACGATGACCGTTCCGCAGTGCGTCGCCGCGGCCAAGGCCATCGCCCCCAAGGTCCTCATCCCTTACCACTACAGCAAGACGGAGCTCGCCGGCCTCGAGGACATGCTCCCGGGCATGGACGTCCGGATCCGGCAGATGCAGTAGGACCGGTTCCATGAAGGTTGTCGTCGCACCGGACTCGTACAAAGAATGCTTAAGCGCCCGGAGGGTGGCCCAAGTGATGGGTGCGGCTCTCCGGGAGGTGGACCCTGCGGTGGAAGTGGTGGAAATGCCGCTGGCCGACGGGGGAGAGGGCACCGTGGAGGTGTTGACCGCCGCGCTGGGCGGCAGGATCTGCCATGCGACCGTCACGGGACCGCTCGGGGAACCTGTAAATGCGGCGTACGGATGGGTCGAGGCCGGCGCCCTCGCCATCCTTGAAGTGGCGGCCGCCTGTGGTTTGCCGCTGGTTCCGCCCGAGCGGCGCAATCCGCTCCATACAACCACCCGGGGTGTCGGGGAACTGATCCTGGATGCGTTCGGGCAGGGTTGCCGGCACTTCCTCATCGGATTGGGCGGTACTTCCACCTGCGACGGGGGTGCCGGCCTGTTCTCCGTCCCCGGCCTGCGGGAAACGGTCTCCGGCGCCACTTTCCACCTGCTTTCCGATGTGGACAGTCCGTTTGTCGGCCCCCTGGGCGCCGCCCGGATCTTCGGTCCGCAGAAGGGCGCTTCGCCCGAAGAGGTGGAGATCCTCGAACAACGGATGGAGGAGCGGGCGCAGGAGATTTTCCGGGAAACCGGCGTGGATGTCCGGAACCTCCCCGGTGCGGGAGCCGCCGGTGGACTGGGCGGGTCGATGGCCGCTCTCCTGGGGGCCCGGCTGGTCTCCGGCGTGGAGGAAGTGCTGGACCGGGTGGGCTTCGACCGGGCCCTCGAAGGAGCGGATCTCGTCCTGACCGGGGAAGGGAAGTCCGACCGCCAGACACTTTCCGGCAAACTGCCCCTCGGCGTCCTGCGCCGCTCCGGCAGCGTCCCGGTCGCCCTGGTCTCCGGTGCCATCGAGGCGCCCGAGGCCTTGCAGGAAGCCGGTTTCCGCTACCTGGTCCCCGTCTCGCCGCCCAGCCTTTCCAAGGAGGAAGCCCTTCGGCCGGAAGTCGCCGCACACAACCTGATGCATGCCCTTTCCGCTTTTTTCCGTACCTTTACGGAAACGATCCCTCATGCGTAAGTCCCTCCTTCTCCTCCTTTTGGTTGTTTCCTGCGGAGCACCCGTCCGGGAACCATCGAAAACCACGTTCCAGACCAACCAGGGCTGGCGCCCGACAATCGACACGCGGGCCGATGCCGTCATGGTGTACGGCGTGAACGGAACGGCTCCGCTCGAAGAGCGGCTCGCCACCTGGCGGGAGCATGGCTATACGACGCATTTCATGACCGGCATCGCCTGGGGCGGCTACCAGGACTATTTCACGGGCGGATGGGATGGCCGGACGCATGGGGACGAAGGCCAGGTGGAAGTGACCGGCGACACCCTCTGGCATGGGAAGGACGTTCCCTATATCGTCCCCACGGAGAATTACCTGGCGTATTTCAAGGAGCGCCATCTCAAGCGCGTCATCGACGCCGGCGTGGACGCGATCTTCCTGGAAGAACCCGAATTCTGGGCCCGGGGCGGTTACAGCGATGCTTTCAAGCGCGAGTGGGAAGCGTATTACGGCACGCCCTGGCGTCCGCAGGACGAATCTCCGGAAGCGACCTACCTGTCTTCCAAACTGAAGTATTACCTGTACTGTCGTGCGCTGGAAGAGGCGTTTGCCTATGCCAAGGAATACGGCCGCTCCCTGGGCCGCGACATCCGTTGCTATGTTCCCACCCATTCCCTCCTGAACTATTCCCAGTGGGAGATCGTCAGTCCCGAGGCCTCCCTGGCTTCGCTGGACTGCGTGGACGGGTATATCGCCCAGGTATGGACAGGAACCTCCCGCGTCCCGGCCTGGTACCGGGGCGAATGCAGGGAGCGCGTCTTCGAGACCGCCTTCCTGGAGTATGGCTGCATGGCCTCCATGGTGGCTCCGACCGGCCGCCGCGTCTGGTTCCTGACGGACCCCATCGAGGACCGGGCCCGCGACTGGGAGGACTTCCGCACGAATTACCAGGCCACCTTCACGGCCCAGCTCCTGTATCCGCAGATTGCCGATTATGAGGTGATGCCCTGGCCCGAACGCGTCTATGAGCGCCCGTACCGGAAAAGTGCTGATACCGAGGAGGAAACCCTCATCCCGCCGGACTTTGCGTCCATGATGCAGGTGATGACGAACGCGCTCCAGCAGATGCCCCGGTCCAGCACCCGTCCGTCCGGTCCGGCGGGTCTCTCCGTCCTCATGGGCAACTCCCTGATGTTCCAACGCTTCCCGGTCCATGACGGGTATGACGACCCGCGGATGTCCAACTTCTACGGCCTGGCCCTTCCGCTCCTTCACCGGGGCGTCCCCGTGGACATCACCCATATCGAGAACCTGGGCTGGCCGGACGCCCTGAATGACGTGAAGGTGCTCCTGATGACCTATGCCAACATGAAACCGCTCGATCCCGAAGCGCACAGCCATTTGGCGGACTGGGTGAAGGCCGGCGGGAAACTGCTTTACAGCGCGACGGACACGGATCCCTTCCAGGGCGTGCAGGAGTGGTGGAATACAGGCGGGAATGCGTTTGCCGCCCCTTCGGACCATCTGTTCGGGCTGATGGGCATCCCTTCCGGTGCCGGCGAGGGGACCTATGCGTTCGGAAAAGGCCTTGTCCGGATCCTCCGCCATGACCCGAAGACGTATGTGATGGAAGATGACGGCGTCCTCCTGGACGCGGTGCGGGACCTGTATGGGCCCATGGAAGAGAAGAACAGCCTCCTCCTGGACCGCGGACCCTACAAGGTGGTCGCCGCCCTCGAGGATGGTGCCCCGGTCGGGCTGGAAGGCTGTTTCGTGGATCTCTATGACCCCGCCCTGCCCGTGTATGCCCATAAGGAAGTGTCGCCGGGGACGCAGGCCCTGCTGTACGATGTCTGGAAAGCACCCAAGGCACCCTGCATCCTGGCGGCGGCCGGCCGGACCAGCGAGGAGCGGAAATCCCGTCACGGTTTCTCCTACCTGTGCAAAGGTCCGGAGGGAACGGTCCATGTCACCCGGATCCTGCTTCCCCGAAAGCCTGTCTCCGTAGAGGTCGATGGAATCCCCATCTCCTATGAATGGGACGAAGCCAGCCGGACTTGCTTCCTCCGTTTCGGAAACAGCCCCGACGGTGTCCGTGTGGAGATCCGGTACTGACCGGCCTGTCGCCGGAATTTGGAAACGCCCATTTTGACTACCTTGGCTGGATTTCTCTACTACTGGAATATTGATGCGAAACAAAAAAAGGAAAAATAAATTCTTTTTCTATGCAAATATTTCTATATTTACGACTGAATAATGTACCGTT
Organism: Bacteroidales bacterium; assembly: GCA_017464245.1. Classification (GTDB taxonomy): domain Bacteria; phylum Bacteroidota; class Bacteroidia; order Bacteroidales; family UBA932; genus Cryptobacteroides. The sequence goes on from JAFUDV010000048.1 coordinate 5,842, forward strand.
ATGTTCAAGAAGAATCCGCTCATACAGTTTGCCGGTGTTCCTGTCTCGGGAGCGGAGATTAAGGTATGCTTCCCGGACCTGTCCTATCCGGATAAAAAGATCCAGGCCCTGGAGAAAAATGGAGAACTCATCCGCTTGAAGCGGAATCTGTTCATCGTCAATCCGGAGCTTACAGGCAAGGACACCGATGCCCGCCTGTGCGCCAATCATCTGTACGGGCCTTCCTACGTATCGCTTCAATGGGCGCTAAGATATTATGGCCTCATTCCTGAACAAGTGTTCATGATGACCTCCGTCACAACAAAGCGCTCCAGAAGTTTCAATACTCCAGTCGGAACATTCAACTACATGCAGGTACCGTCCCGGTACTTTCCCATTGGCATAAACAGCATGGAAGAAAACGGGGTTCATTTCCTGATGGCATGCCCCGAAAAGGCGCTTTGCGATACCATTCTCCAGGACAACTTCGTTCCGCACCAGTCCGTAAAGGCGCTGGCATCTTATCTGGAGGAGGACTTGCGTCTGGATATGGAGATGCTCCAGCAGTTTGATGCCGGGGTAATCCGGGAATGCATGGAATCAGGCCGGAAGGCCCAAATCTTTAGTAACCTCATTAGAATCATCCAGTCATGACCATCTTCGAATCCATGTTGGCCGCATATAAGAATGAAGGTAACACGGTAACTCCGAATGCTGAGCAGGAAGTTTGTCAGAAGATAACGCTGGCCGGGCTTCGCCGCGGCGGTTTTTTCGAGCATGCGGCCTTTTACGGCGGCACCTGCCTGAGACTGTTTCATAATCTGCCCAGATTAGATCGCCGAATTTCCGTATGAGACCTACAAGGCAATGATAGAATCACACACTGTTGACCATCAAGTCACAGGAGGCATTCTTCTGTTCGTTCTAAACGGAATTCTTCCTGAGGTACTGTCCTGTACATCAAAAGAAACGATTGCCAACATCATAAGCGGAAAATGCTCCCTTTCAGACAAGATGGCCACAAAGTTGTCTTCGGTGTTCCCTGCCTGAACTTCACCTTCACGCAGGGTGTTGCCCTCGATGCCAGGGAAGAATGGATGGTTTTGACCCGATTGGCCCTCCTGAGCCACACGGTGTCCTCCAGGTGTGATTCTGAAAACACACCTTGTACAATCAGTCTTCTGGAAGGCCAGCTTGAAGATCAGGCCGACACCCGGATCTGCGCGAACTGGTCCAGATACTTATTCAGTGAAGCAAGTTCCTTGAGGTTGCGGGAAAGGAAAGCGGCGCAGAACACTTCCCGGAAGCGGCAGAGTTCCTCCCAGAGTGCACTTCTTTGTGAAGGGGTATCGGCCCTGCCATATTTGATGGTAAGGTCGATGAGTTCTTGCGCCCGGGCGAAAGCTCCCTCCGCGCGATGCACCTTGCCGGCCTCCAGCGCTTTCAGCGCACGGGACGTCTCGCTGCCGATGTTGGCCATCTGCTGCGGAAGAGTCAGCTCGGCCCAACGGCCGTTTTCCAGGGATGTGTGCTGCATCTATCCAATAATAAACTGTTCGACAATCTGTTTGATCGCTTCACGGATATCCGCGTCCAGCACATCCCGCGTAGGATTATTCTGCCAGGATCGGATGTTGATGAGCGAGTCGTACTCGATGAAATCCTCTCCTTCCTCATCGGGATACAGGTTGAATCCCCACAGGTCCTCACCGGCAGAACCGTTTTCCAACAGCAGACGCTCCAAATCGGCATGCAGTTCGGCATCAAGGGCCAATAGCCCCTGTTTCACATCGGCGACACATTTGATCATATCACCGAACGTGTTCTCTGCCAGGGCAGCAAGCTTGGCTCGTGTGATGGCTGTCTGAAGAATCTGCATGACAAGCGTTTTCACAAAGGTAATAAAAAAAGAGGAAATCCTTTCGAAATTCAGGACGATACAGAGGTTGGGAACATGCTGAATGGTCGATGCCGAACCTCGGGGCGGGGACAGGTAAACATCTTACAGAACGGTTGTCCCTCATTCTATCGGGGTGTCCGGTCAGTAAGTCCGGCAGGTTTAGGTCTGTTCGGCGTATTGGTCGCAACCGAAATCCGGGTCAGAAAAAAGGAGGACCGAAGCCCTCCTTAAGCCGCAGGTAGAGTCAGCAGCACCTTATCGGCGCAGTTCGTTCCTGATTACCAAACGTCCCTCAACGTTCCGGTAATGGGAGCGGACTTTCTCGACCTTGCCGTTGCGAACGCGCTTGTACGCCTTCACCTTGACAAGTTTGGGAGCCTTGAACCCAAGGTACAGGCTCACGCTCAAGCGAAAGACCTTCTCTTTTAGCATATTTGTCAGATTTATAGTCCGTTGAAGGTTTTCGGGAGGTGTAGAAGTACCCCTGCGGCTCTATTTCTATTGAAAAAAGGCATTTCAGTGAGGGCTGAAATACCTTTAGATTTCGGACTATAACCACTCAAAGTGGATAATCTGACAATGCTATCACAAAGGTACAAAGATTTTCGAGACCGGCAAGCATTTCCCTTTACGTTTTCTTCCAAACCTACTATTTATAAGTAAATCACAATCATTATGGAATACAAAAGACAATACAGAGACCTCCCAGACGAGGTAAAACAGAAAATCAGTGCCTCCACGAAAGGCAGAGCGAAATCCTATGACCACAAGCAGCATATCCGTCAAGGTATGAAGAAATACTGGTCCAGTGTTATCTAACCGGTGAGGAGAACGAAGTGTTCAATCTGTTTCGTTCTGTATCAGTCGATTACGAAGCCGATGAAATAAAAAAACAGGACAAATCTTGCGACTTGTCCTGTTTAGTAGCGGAGGCAGGACTCGAACCTACGACCTCCGGGTTATGAGCCCGACGAGCTACCGACTGCTCTACTCCGCGATGTGGATTGCAAAGGTAAGGACTTTTTCCGAAATTCCAAAATTTATTTGAGGAATTCCAGGATTTTGTCCATTTCAGCGGCGGGGAAGGCCTGTTGGTCGCCGGTTCCGAGGTTCTTCAGGTTCACCGTACCGGCCTCGATTTCGGAGGAGCCGTTGATGGAGATGAAGGGGATGGCCTTCTTGGCGGCGTAGTCGAACTGCTTCTTGAGCTTGCCCGGTTCGGGATAGACTTCGACGGAGACGCCGGCTTCGCGGAGGGTCTTTGCCAGCGGCAGGACATATCGGAGTTCCTCGGCGCCCATCACGGCGAACAGCAGCCGCGTCGAACTGCCCAAATCGGCAGGGAACTTCTCAAGTCCCTTGAGGACGTCGTAGATGCGGTCCGCGCCGAAGGAGATGCCCACGCCGGAGACGTTCGGGAGGCCGAAGATGCCGGTGAGGTTGTCGTAGCGGCCGCCGCCGCAGATGCTGCCGATGGGGAAGTCCAGCGCCTTGACCTCGAAGATCGCGCCGGTGTAGTAGTTGAGGCCACGGGCGAGGGAGAGGTCGATCTCCACGGGCTGCGACACACCGGCCGTGCCGATGAAGCCGAACAGTTCCTCGAGCTCGTCCAGGCCCTTGAGGCCGGTGGCGGAAACCAGGCCGGAAGCGGACCCGCCGTTGAAGAGGCTCCGCATGGTCGCGAGCTTTTCCTCCGTGGTGCCGGAAAGCTGGAGGACAGGACGCAGGACCTCGATTGCGCCTTCCGTCAGGCCCTTTTCCAGCATCTCGGCCTCGACGCTCTCGAGCCCGATCTTGTCCAGCTTGTCGATGGCGACGGTGATGTCCACCACCCGCTCCGGGAAGCCGCAGATCTCCGCGAGGCCGGTGAGGACCTTGCGGTTGTTGACCTTGATGCCCACGCGGATTCCGAGGAGGGTGAACACCCGGTCCACCATCTCCACGAGCTCGAGTTCATTGACCTGCGAGGTGGAGCCGATGACGTCCACGTCGCACTGGTAGAATTCGCGGTAGCGGCCCTTCTGCGGCCGGTCCGCCCGCCAGACGGGCTGGATCTGGTACCGCTTGAACGGGAACGAGATCTCGTTCTGGTGCTGGACCACATAGCGGGCGAACGGGACGGTCAGGTCGTACCGAAGGCCTTTCTCGGGCGCCAGGACCGCCTTCTCACCGCTGTTCTGGATGCGGAACAGGAGCTTGTCGCCCTCGTCGCCGTACTTGCCCAGGAGCGTGGAGAGGTTCTCCATCGCGGGCGTTTCGATCTGCTGGTAGCCATAGGTCCGGAACACGCTCCGGATGGTGTCGAATATGTAATTGCGCTCGGCCATCTCGCGCTGGCCGAAGTCACGGGTCCCCTTGGGGATGGATGGTTTCTGTGCCATGGTGTGTCTGATTCAGACTGCAAATATACCGAATTTTACTTATATTTGTAAGTTCTATCATTGTTACCTGTGAGATGAAAGATTTCGTCAAAATGATGCTGGCCGTGATCTGCGCGTTCATCGTGATGCAGCTCGTCGGCTTTTTCCTTCTCTTTGTCATGGTGGGCAGCGTCGCCGCGCTGGGCGGCGGAAAGGCTGTCCTCCCGCGCCAGGGCGTGCTGGACCTGGACCTGTCCCAGTTCAGCCTGGCCGAACAGACGCTGGAAGACCAGTTCGGCGGTTCTTCGCTGTCCCTGCTGGGCTATTCCGGCGGAACGACGGTGGGCCTCTGGGACGCCATCCAGGCCATCGACGCAGCCGCGGCCGATCCCGGCATCAAGTATATCCTCCTGCGTCCGGACGGGGTTTCCGGCGGCACTTCCTCCCTGGAGGAGCTCCGTGCGGCCCTCTCCGAGTTCCGCAAGAGCGGGAAGGCCGTCGTGGCCTACACCGAGAACCCGGACAACGCCTCCTACTATCTCGCTTCCGCCGCCGACAAGATCTACATGACCTCCTACCATGGCGGCATGGTGCAGATGACGGGCCTCGCCGGCCGGATGATCTTCCTCAAGGACCTGCTGGACAAGGTGGGCGTGAACTACCAGCTCATCCGTCACGGCAAATACAAGTCCGCGGGCGAGATGTATATCAAGAACGCCCCTTCGGAGGAGAACCGGGAGCAGAACCAGGTCATGGTGAACTCCCTGTGGGAAACCATCTCCTGCCAGATCGCGGAGTCCCGCGGCATCCCCGTGGACCAGCTGAACGAACTCATCGACAACCTCGCGCTCAACTTCCCGGAGGACATGCTGCGGGAAGGCCTGGTGGATGAACTCCTGGACCATGAGGGGCTCGTGGACAAGCTCTGCGGCCTCGCCCTGGTGGACAAGTCGGAAGACCTCCATCTCATTCCTTTCGCCGACTATGTGTCTGTCAAGGTGCTGAACCTCAGCGGAAAGGAGAACGTCGCCATCCTGTTTGCCGACGGCGAGATCACCGACGGCTACGGCTATGACGGCATCACCTCCGACCGCTTCGTCGCGGAAATCGACAAGCTCCGCAAGGACAAGACCGTGAAGTCCGTCGTCCTGCGCGTGAACTCTCCGGGCGGCAGCGTCGTCGCCTCCGAGAAGATCCGCACCGCCCTGAAACTGCTCATGGCGGAGAAGCCCGTCGTGGCCTCCTATGCCAATTACGCTGCTTCCGGCGGCTACTGGATTTCCGCCGGCGCGAACAAGATCTACAGCGACGCCACCTGCCTGACCGGCTCCATCGGCGTGTTTTCCATGATCCCGGAGTTCTCCAAGGTCACGGACAAGGTGGGCGTGAACGTCGTCACCGTCGGGTCCAACAAGCACAGCGACATGTTCTCCCTCATGCGTCCGTTCACGCCGGAGGAGACCGCCTATCTGCAGGCCTATGTGGAAGACATTTACGGCCAGTTCGTCGGAATCGTCGCCGAGGGCCGTTCCCTGGATCCGGAGAAGGTCGATGAGATGGCGCAAGGCCGTGTCTGGGTGGGCGCCGATGCCCTGGGACTGGGTCTGGTCGATGAGATCGGCGGTCTCCGTGAAGCCGTAGCCTACGCCGCCTCCCTGGCCGGTTATGTATCCAAGGGCGACTACCACGTGGTGGGCTATCCCAAGCCCATTACCCAGACGGAACGGCTCATGGAGATGATCTACGGCGAGAAGGACACGCCTTCCATCCTCGTCGGCACACCGTTCGAGGCGCTTGGAAAGACGCTTTCCGGCCTGAAGGAGAACCAGCCCACGCAGGTGTACGCCCGCCTTCCGTACGACATCGAGATCCGTTAGCCCATGGAAGAGAAGAGACTGACTCCGATGCGCTTCCAGCCCGAACGGGTGGAGCGGAAATGGGGCGTGGTGGAATACCGGATCGCCGACCTGGGCTACATCGACTCCGTTGCCCTGGACGGCTGGCTGCAGGGCAATTCCATCAGCGACATCATGCAGACCTACCTGGAACGCCTCACCGGCGAGGTCCCGTTCGAGAACTACGGCACCCAGTTCCCGGTCATGGTCAAGTGGCTGGACATCCAGGGACGCACCTCCCTCCATGTGAATCCGGACGACGAAGCGGCCGAGCAGCGCTACGACGCCTTTGGCAAGACGGCGCTGTGGTACGTGGCCGCCGCCGGTCCCGAGGCCCGGCTGTATCTGGGCTTCAAGCGGGACGTGACGGCTTCCGAGTTCTATGAGAAGTGCCTGGACGGCACTGTGGAGGACCTTCTGAACGTTGTGAAACCCAAGGTAGGGGAGCATTACCTCGTCACTCCGGGGATGGTCCATGCGGCGCAGGACGTGCGTCTGCTGGAGGTGGCCGAGTCCTCCGAACTCTGGTTCCGGCTGCACGCCTGGAACGATCCGGAGAGCGAACTGCACCTGGAGGAGGCCTTCGACCTGATCGACTTCAAGGCCTGGCGGATGCCCCGCAGCAAGGGCAATCCCGAGGCGGTGATGGAGAAGCTGGCCGTCACGCCGCAGTTTACGGTGAGCGAGATCCGTCTCCGCGACCCGCTGCGCATCACTGACCAGGGCGGCAGTTTCCGCCTGTACGCCTGCGTCCGGGGAGCCGGGGCGGTGGAGGCGGAAGGCATGGACGCCCTCCGTTTCCAGGGCGGCGACGCCGTCCTCGTCCCTGCCGAACTCAAGAATTTCATCCTCGCGCCCACCGACCGTGATACGCTTCTGCTGGAAGCGATCCTGGAGCCCCGGCACGAGAAAGACGCCTACATCGACCCGTCGGCCGAGCCTTTCCTGAAGGGGGAGGACTACAGCGGCCTCGAGGGCGAAGAACTCCCGGACCCCGAACTGAACTGACATGGCCGATACCCGCATCGACAAATACCTGTGGGCCATCCGGGCTTTCAAGACCCGGACGGACGCCACGGACGCCTGCAAGGGCGGAAAAGTGAAAATCGGGGGTGTCAATGCCAAGCCCTCCAAGGAGGTGAAACCCGGTGACATCCTGCAGGTGCGGAAGGGGAGCATCACCTTTACATACACGGTGTTGCAGCCCCTGGAGCATCGCGTGGGCGCGAAGCTGGTCCCCGAATACGCCGAGAACCTGACGCCGGCCTCCGAGATCGAGAAGCTCCGCACGCCGGTGGAGACGTTCTTCGTCACGCGCGACCGCGGGGCGGGGCGTCCCACCAAGAAGGACCGCCGCGAGATCGAGGAGGCGTGGGACGCCATCGACTTCAACGACATCCCGGATGACGTGGCCGCCCGTTTCGGCCTCACCGACGAAGACATCGAATCGCTTTAGAAGAGCCTATGAAACGTTTCTGCTTGTTGTGCCTGCTCGCCCTGAGCCTGCCGGCATGGGCGCAGACTTCCCGCGAGGAGCTCCTGACGCATCTGGAACTCACGGCGGGGAACTATGCCAATTACCCCGTCCCCACTACCTTGCCCACCCCGGCGCCGGAAGGGTATGAACCCTTCTATATCAGCCATTACGGCCGGCACGGGGCGCGGTACATGACCAGCGACCGCTCCTACAAGCGGCTGCTCTCCCAGCTGGACACGGCCGGGAGCCTGGACCTCCTGACCGACTACGGAAAGGATGTCTTCCGCCGGATCCGGGTGGCTGCGGCCGATGCGAAGGACCGGGCCGGGGAACTCACGCTCCTGGGCGCCCGGCAGCACCGGGCGATCGCCCGCCGGATGTTCGACCGCCATCCCGCGCTGCTCCGCCAGCCGCTCAAGGTGGTCGCGAACTCTTCGGACTCGCGGCGCGTCATGCTGAGCATGGCGAACTTCTGCCTGGAACTCAAGGCGTTGAACCCTTCGCTGGAGATTTCGATGGACGCAAGCCAGCACGATTTGTACTACATCAAGTCCAACAAAGACATCGTCATCCCCGAAACGCCTTCGGACGGGGTCCTGTACGGCAAACTGAAGCAGTTCAAGCAGAAGATGCTCAGCGGCGACCGCCAGATGGCCCTGGTCTTTCAGGACCCGGAGCGGGCGGTGGGTTTCATCGACAAGTACACCTTTGCCGATGACCTGTACAACGTCGCTGCCGACATGAAGTGCCTGCCGGAGCTGGAACTGAGTTTCGACGACCTGTTCGGGGAAGAGGGACTTATCGACGGGTTCCGGGCCTACAACGCCAGCTGGTGCCTTTGGGAGGGCTTGATGCCGGGTGCGGCGCCGGGCTACTACCAGAACATCCCGCTGCTGCAGAATTTCCTGGACGAGGCCGATGCGATGATTGCCTCGGGCGGGAGCGGCCTCCGGCTGCGGTTCGGCCATGACAGCATCCTGCTGCCTTTCACCTATCTGCTGGGGATCCGGGAGGCGGTGAACGCGACGGACGACATGGAGGACCTGCACCACCATTTCGCGCTCTTCCGCCTGATCCCCATGGCGGGGAACGTCCAACTGGTCTTCTATCGCAAGGCCGGTTCCGATGACATCCTCGTGAAGTTCCTGATGAACGAGAACGAGACGTCCGTCCCGGTTGCGACGGACTGCTACCCGTATTACCACTGGTCCGACGTGTCGCGCTATTACCGTGACCTGATCGAGGCTGCCCATGTCACTTACAAGACCCCAGCCGATGAAAACTAAACTTTTGATCCTGACGATGTTGCTTCTCGCTACGGGGGCGTCGGCACAGACCTCCCGGAGGGAGATCCTGAAGGATCCCGGCCGCGCCGGATCCAACTACTTTGCCTATCCCGGCCCTTCGCAGAAGACGCTGACACCCGCTCCGGCGGGGTATGCGCCCTTCCATGTCTCACATTACGGACGCCACGGCTCCCGTTACATGACGAGCAACAAGTACTATCTCCGGGCCATCGGAAAACTGGACACGGCGGCGCAGCTGGGCATCCTGACGCCCAAGGGCCTGTCGGTCCTGGAGCGCCTTCGCACGGGGTATGCCGATGCCCAGAAGCGGGACGGCGACCTGACGCCGCTCGGCGGCCGCCAGCACCGGGAGATCGCGCACCGGATGTACGACCGTTTCCCGGAACTCCTCTCGCAGCCGCTGCAGGTGGATGCCAAGTCCTCCACCGTGGGCCGGTGCATGGTCAGCATGTTCAACTTCTGCCAGGAACTGCAGGGACTCAACCCTTCGCTGGACATCCGGATGGATGCCAGCAAGCACGACATGCGTTTCGTGGTGGAGGACCTTCATGTGAAGCCGGCCGTGACGGCGGCGACGGCGGACTATGAGCGGCGCCTCAAGGCCCTGCGCGAGAAGACCTACAACCCTTCCCGGCTGATGAAGTCGCTCTTCACGGATGTCCGCCGGGCAGGGGAGTTCGTGGACAGGGTGGAACTGATGCGGTCCCTGTACAACGTGGCGGAGGACATGCAGAATGTGCCGGAACTGGGCCTTTCCTTCGACGATGTCTTCACGAAGGACGAGCTCTTCGGCATGTGGACCTGCTACAACGCCGGCTGGCTGCTGGACTGCGGCCTCATTCCCGGCTCCACGCCCATGTACCTGCAGCAGAAGGAGGTGCGTGACAGCATCGAAAGCCGGGCCGACCGGGTCATCCGCGCGGGCGTCCCGACGCTCACGCTCCGTTTCAGCCACGACAGTTCCGTGCTTCCGCTGGCCTACCTGATGGGCCTGAAGGAGGCCATGGGCGGGCGCAGCGACATCGAACACCTGTACCGGTACATCTCCATCGACAAGCTCATTCCCATGGCCGCCAACATCCAGCTCGTGTTCTACCGGAAGCCCGGCTCCGACGACATCCTCGTCAAGTTCCTCCTGAACGAGAACGAAACCACCCTCCCCGTCGCGACCGACTGCGCCCCGTACTACCACTGGGCCGATGTCAAGCGCTACTGGGAGCAGCATCCGTAGGGCCGTAATCATTGATGAGGGCCCCGCTGGGGTCAATCCCCAAAAATTGGGATTGCCGACGGACGCGGCATCCCCTAACTTTGCGACTCGAAACAAACGAGACGCAATGAAAAGACTCCTGATCATCCTCGTCACAGCCCTGCTGGGCATCGTCCCCGGCGCCGCCCAGCGGCTGACCGTGGGCGGATACGGCGAGGTGGCGATGACCCGTAACTTCTATAGTGACAATGTGTACCGCTATTCCTCCGCCGCATCGCACGCGGGCGAGCAGCACGGCCGTTTCGACATTCCCCACGCCGTCGTCTATCTGGGCTACGACTTCGGGAAGGGCTGGTCCATGCAGACGGAGATCGAGTTCGAGCACACGGGAACCGGCACCGCCTCCGAGAAGGAGTTCGAGGAAGCGGGCGAGTGGGAAACCGAGGTTGAGAAAGGCGGCGAAGTGGAGTTGGAACAGTTCTGGATCCAGAAGAGCTTCCGCCCGGAGTTCAATGTCCGGATGGGCCACATGGCCGTCCCCGTGGGCGGGCTGAACAATGCCCACGAGCCCTTGAACTTCTTCACCGTCTATCGTCCGGAAGGGGAATACACCATCCTCCCGTCCACCTGGCACGACACGGGCGTCAGCCTTTGGGGCCGGACGGCTCACTGGCGCTATGAGGCCATGGTCATCGCCGGCCTGGACGCCTATCTGTTCAATACCGAGAACTTCATCAAGAACGGCGCAGGCTCTCCCTTCGAATTCAAGGCCGCGAACCAGCTGGGCGTGGCCGCCCGCATCGACAATTACTCCGTGAAGAACCTCCGGATGTCCCTGAGCGGCTTCTACGGACGGGCCTTCAACAACACCTATCCCTATGAAGTGATCGCCGAAAGCTCCCGCTATGCCGGCGTCGTGGGCCGGACGGCCGTGGGTGCCTTCGACTTCGAGTACAAGGGAAAGCGTCTGGTCGCCCGGGGCAATGCCGATTACGGCTATGTGGGCGACGCTACGATGATCAGCTACATGAAGCGCAACCGTTCCGCCAACAACGCCCCCTACAAGAAATCCGCCGTGGGCAAGGGCGCGATGGCCCTCGGATGCGAGGCCGGCTACGACATCCTGCCCTGGTTCCAGCCCCGCGACCGCGAGCAGCAGCTCTTCGTGTTCGGCCGCTACGAGTATTACAACTCCTTCATCCCCGACGCCGGCGAGGAACCGGCCGAGTGGACCGTCAAGAACCGCATCGCCGTGGGCCTGAACTATTATCCGCTTCCGCAGATTGCCGTGAAGGCGGAGTACTCCCACCGCTTCCTCAAGGCCGGCTACAATCCCGAGCCGTCCGTGAGCCTGGGCATCTGCTACATGGCTTTCTTCAACCGCAAGTAACCAACTATGAATCATAAGATGAACAAGACAGTCAAACTTCTGGGTGCGCTGGCCATCGCCTGCCTGACGCTCGCCTCCTGCAACAAGGATCCCAAGGCCGAAGGCGGCCTCACGGATCAGGAAAAGGCCCTCAAGGCCGCGGTCGAGACCTATGTCCCGGGCGTCATCTATAAAATTTACGGCAACCTTGCCGACGAGACCGAGACCCTCTGCGAGCAGCTCGCCGCCCTCAAGGCGAAGGATACCTACACCCAGGCCGACATCGACCAGATCTGCACGACCTTCCTGTCCGCCCGCAAGTGGTGGGAGCAGAGCGAGGCCTTCCTGTACGGCGCCGCCACCGCATACGGCATCGACCCGCACATCGACTCCTGGCCGCTGGACAAGGACAAGCTCGCGAAGAGCCTCTCCAACGCCGAGACCATCGCCGACCTCGATGAGAACGGGGCCGACGCCATCGACCAGGTGGGCGCCGCTTCCCTGGGCTTCCACGGCATCGAATTCATCATCTTCCGCGACGGGGCCAACCGCAAGGCCGCTGCCCTGAACGGCGTGGAGGACGACGAGGCCTTCGCCGGCCGGAGTGTGACGGGCAAGAGCGAAGTGATCTTCGCCGCCGCCGTGGCCGAGGACCTGCGCAACTACTGCTTCGAGCTCCAGGTCGCCTGGGATCCCGAGGCTGACAAGGAGCGCGTGGCGCTTGTCGAGGACGAACTGGAGATGAACACCGTGATGGACTCCGGCCTCACCTATGGCGAGAACCTCCTCCAGACCGGCAACGCCGGCAGCACCTACCGCAGCTGGCCCGAGGCCGTGTCCAACATCCTGGTCGCCGGCTGCTCCAACATCTGCAACGAAGTGGCCAACACCAAGATCGGCACCGCCCACTATGTGAACAGCAAGGACTACGACCCGGACTACATCGAGTCTCCGTACTCCAAGAAGTCCTACCAGGATTTCAAGGACAACATCCTCTCCATCCAGTACTCGCTGTATGGCGGCCAGGGGCTGGATACGCCCGTGAAGTCCTCCATCATGCAGTTCCTGAAGGAGAACGGCTGGGCCAAGGCCGGTTCCATGGAGACCGCCCTCAAGGAGGCCGTCGCCTCCCTGGACGCCTGCCTCGCCAGCGGAAAGGCCTTCGTCGATGACCCGACCGCCACCGTGGCCGAGACCGCCATCGTGAAGATCAATGCCCTGGACGGCCTTCTGAACGAGGCAGCAGACTGGATTTCCAAACTCTAAACTATGAGAAGAATTCATATTGCATTTGTGCTGGCAGCCGCGGCTTTCGCCGCGACTGCCTGTCTGGACAATGAAATTGCGCGGACGCCCGCGCACGAGTCCGACGCCAAGTATGTGGGACAGGCCGTGGGAAACTTCACGGCCGACGAATGGTATGTGGGCGGCCGCCTGGGCACGACCGACAACGTGACCGAAGGCTGCTACGAGGACGAGACCCCCGCCGTCACGGCGCAGGGCCTGGAGAATGCCTTCAACCACGGCGAGATGTTCTTCGAGCGCAACGTCACGTTGAACACCGCCCCGTTCCGCGGACTGGGCCCCGCTTCCGTCCGCAAGTCCTGCCTGGACTGCCATCCGGCCTACGGCCATGGCAAGTGGCAGAGCGTGTATGAGGCCAACACCGCCCGCTCCTTCGGCAACGGCTACCTCCTGGTGGTGTATTATGCCAATGAACCCGGCTCCAACGACGGTGCCTACGTGTCCGAAGTGACCGGCATGCCCCAGACGATGGCCGCCGAGCCCTTCCTCCCGCCCATCGACGAGAGCGGCATCCATATCAACTGGCTGTCCGTGAATGCGATGGAGAGCGGCCTGCCGATGAGGTTCCCCGACGGGGAGGCCTATTCCCTCCAGTATCCGGAACTCGTCATCGACCGGGAGGCGTTCAACACCGACCCGAACCCGTACGACACCGCCCGTGAGAAGGGCCTTACCATGGGATTCCGCCTGGAGTCCACCATCGGCGTGATCGGCTCCGGCCTGATCGACGCCATTCCGGCCGAGGCCATCCGCGAGCAGTACCAGGCCGAAGCTCCCTATGTGGAACTGAATCCCGCCTTCTGGGACAAGGGGGCCAATGACTTCGCGGCATCGGCCTACTACGGCAACTGGCAGCCCGGTTCCTACGGCGACGGCTACCTGGCCGACGGAACCTTCGTCGCCCGCGGCACCTACGCTCCCGTCAAGCGCTTCACCTATGCGATGACCCGCGGCTCCCTGCAGGACGGTGCCGGCGCCAACGCCATCTGGACCATCACCAACGTGTCCCGTCCGGACCGTCCGTTCCTGTACACCACCGTCGCATGGGCCCGGAAGATGTCCCAGACCCCGTCCGTCATCCAGGCTATCCGTGCCGAGGGTTCGGCTTCGCCCTATTATGTCGATGTCAACGGCGACGGAACCGTCACCGACGCGGAGATCTCCGAGGCTGTCCTGGCCCTCCTGAGCCCGTCCACGAACCAGTTCGACAACCCGTACCACAGTTTCGAGCCCGAGATGTCGGCCGACGACTTCTACGACTTCATGGTCTGGCACCGCGGCCTCGCCATCCCGCGCGCCCGCAACCTTCACGAGGCGGACGTCCAGCGCGGCAAGGACGTGTTCATGTCCATGGGCTGCGCCTCCTGCCACAAGCCGTCCTGGAAGACCGGTGACGACAACTACTGGTCTCCGGCGATGAACGAAAACAAGCCCCTGCCGCGGTATGCGAACCAGACCATCTGGCCCTACTCCGACTTCATCCAGCATCGCCTGTACATGAAGAACGACATCCACGGGACCTGGTGCCGCACCACCCCGCTCTGGGGCCGCGGCCTTTCCGCCCTGAACACCGGCGCTTCCGACCGGCTGCATGACTGCCGCGCCCGCAACGTGGTGGAGGCCATCATGTGGCACGCCTACTCCAAGCAGAGCGATGCCTACGAGTCCGCCGAGAAGTTCTACAACCTCTCCAAGTCGGACCGTGATGCGGTGGTGAAGTTCATCGAATCCATCTAACTGATTGGTACTACGGATTTTTTCCGTAAATTTTCCGTATGGAACGAACTTGCAAATATCTCTCTTACGGCGCGGCGGCGGTCCTCATCGGGATGATGATGGCCGCCACCGTCGTCGAAAAGCTCCACGGAACGCCCGCCGCGTTCCGGTGGTTCTACCATTCTCCGGTGTTCCTGGCCCTGTGGACGGTTGCGGCCGTTGCGGGGCTCATCTACCTCGTCAAGCGGGGAACGCCCCGCCGGGCGTTCACGATGGGCCTGCACGTCGCCCTCGCCGTCATCCTGGCCGGGGCGCTGGTGACGCATCTGCTGGGTGAAAGCGGGGAAATCCATCTCCGGGAGGGGGAGGCGTCGGCCTCTTTCGAACTGGAAGACGGGACGGGTGCCGACCTCCCCTTCAGCATCCGCCTGGACCGCTTCGCCATCGACTACCACCATGGCTCCAAGATGCCGTCGGACTACCGGTCGGAGATCACCTTCCTTCCTGAAAACGAGGCGGTTGTCATCTCCATGAACAACATCGCCAAGTACCGCGGCTACCGTTTTTACCAGGCCGACTACGACCAGGACGGGAAGGGCAGCATCCTCGCCGTAAGCCATGACCCCTGGGGCGTGGGCATCACTTATGCCGGATATCTGCTCCTGCTGCTGTGCATGCTGGGTTTCTTCTTCCAGAAGGACACGGCGTTCCGGTCGGCCCTGAAGCGTGTGGCCTCCATGACCGCGGCCGTAGCGCTGCTGGTGCTGGCTCCTTCCGTGCCGGCCTCGGCCGCATCCCGGGAAGCCGGTCGCGCGATGGGGGAGATGTATGTCTATTACGGACACCGGGTGTGCCCCTTTGACACTTACCTGCAGGAAAAGGGGCTGGATGCGGCCCTGGAGTCGCTGGACAAGATGAAACTCTTCCCCCTCTCCGACTCCACCGGCACGGTTTCCTGGTACGCCGCCTCCGACGAACTCCCCGAGTCCGTCTATGACGACCAGGACCTGTGGACCTTCATCCGGAAGTCGCCGGACCTGGTGAAGCAGAGCCTCTCCGACGGTGACGAGGCCGGGGCCCTCCAGGTGCTGCGGGGCATCCGGGCCTATCAGGAGAAGACTGCCCCGTCCGTGATTCCGTCCCCCCGGAAAGTGAAGGCCGAGCGGGCCTACATCCGCATCGCCCGGCCGAAGGTGCAGTTCATGCTGTGCCTGACGCTGGGCATCGTCCTGTTCATCCTGGGCGCCGTCCTGATCACCCGGAAGAAGAGATTCCCTTCCTGGGTGTTGCTCGCCGGGGCGCTGGTGGCCCTCCTGATGTGGCTGTATCTGACCGTCGTGATCGGCCTCCGCTGGTATGTCTCCGGTACCGGCCCCTATGTGGGGCGGTACAACGTGATGATGCTCATGGCTTGGTTCGCCACGCTGGCGATCCTCCTGCTGTACAAGCGCTTCCCGCTCATCGAACCGCTGGGCTTCCTGCTCTCCGGATTCACGATGCTCCTTGCGAGCCGCGCGGGCGTGAGCCCGCAGATCATGCCGCTCATGCCGGTGCTCCAGTCTCCGCTGCTGTCCATCCATGTCCTGTCCATGATGATGTCCTACACGCTGTTCGGCCTCGTCGCCTTCAACGGCATCATGGGCGTCGCCGTCCCTTCGCGCGAGGCTCAGGAGAGCCTCCGGGACGTGAGCCTGGTGGTCCTGTATCCGGCCGTGTTCCTCCTGACCTTCGGCACGTTCCTTGGCGCCGTCTGGGCGAACATCTCGTGGGGAAGCTACTGGGCCTGGGACCCCAAGGAGACATGGGCCCTGGTCACCATGCTCGTCTATTCCTTCACGCTCCACGGAGGTGCGCTGAAGCCTTTCCGAAACCCGCGGTTCTTCCACTGGTTCACGATTGTCGCCTTCCTGTGCGTGCTCATCACCTACTTCGGCGTGAACCTCCTCCTCGGCGGCATGCATTCATACGCCTGATTCTTTTCGTATCTTTGCAGGTGGAATGTCACGCCTGTACGAGCATACGGCTGCCTTTTTGACGGCTCTTTTCCTGACGACCGGATTGTGGGGCCAGGGAGAGCCGTCGGCGGGTTCCAAATGGAACGTGACCTTGCAGGGAGGGGCCGGTTATGTGCCCCGGACGTTCAGCTGGCGGGACGAACTGATGTCCAGTCATATCTATCCGGCCGGAGGAATCCGGGTGGGATACCAGACAACGGAGACGGACAGCCCCTATGCGGGTGCTTACGGGTTTCCGTGCTTTGGCGTCGGCTTGGGATGGGAGGGCTTGTCCTCGCTGCATTACAACAATGTCTCCAGGCTGGGAAGCCTGGTGGAACTTTATGGGTTCGCCGAACGTAATCTGCTGGATTATAAACGGTTCTCCTTGGATATCAATGTGGACTTGGGCGCTGCGTACAATGAGGCGGTCTATGATCCGGAACGCAATCCGAAGAACTTGAATTTCGGGTCGCATGCGGTGATTTATGTCAATGTCGGACTTACCGCAGCCCTGGCACTGACGGACCGGTTGGAAGCGGGTGTGACGGCCCGGTTCAGCCATTATTCCGCCGGTCGTCTCGCCTATCCGAACGGCGGGCTCAACAACCCTTCTGCGATGCTGTCCCTGCGTTATCAGCCGATGGCTGTTCCCAAGCGGGACCGTAGCCACCGCTCCCCGGAGAATCCGTCCTGTTTCTTCTATGAACTCTATGCCGGCGGCGGAGTCCATCGGTGCGCGATGGAATGGCTGGCCTCCAGATCCACGACTCCCTGGCCCATCTGGTCTTTCGGCGGAAGTGCGAACTATCGCTATCGTCCGCATCTGTCCACCGGACTGGCCGTGGACATGAACTACGCCTCGGGTGGTTTCATCGATTGCCTCGAGGAGAGCGAAAGGGCTTTCTACGGGGATGCCGATGTCGATGCCTACGGCCCTTACAAGCCGTTCAGCGGCGGTGTCGGCATCATCCAGCATCTCCACTACGGTAACTTCTCCGCCTTTGCTGTCGTGGGCGCCTATGTGTACCGCCGCTACGGGACTCGGGAGCAGCAGGGAAAACTTTATCAGCGTGTGGGACTCAAGTATGTCATCCCCGGCTCCACCGGTTTATTCGTGGCGCTGGACTGCAAGGCACACCGCTTTTCCCGGGCCGCCATGATGGAATTTACCTTTGGAATCCGGCGCTAGTCTGAATTATTCTCTTTTTATCTTTGTGTTTGCTAAAGGAATTTGATATGATTGCTTCGATCGATCCCGCCTATCTCCGTCCGCGGCTGCGGCATCGGGCGGAGGAGAGTCATAAGGGGGACTATGGGCACCTGCTTGTCGTGGCGGGGTGCCAGGCGATGCCCGGGGCGGCCGTGCTGGCGACGGGGGCGGCGTTGCGGTCCGGGTGCGGGCTGGTGACGCTGCATTCCACGGAACGGGCGCTGCAGGCGGTCGTGGTCCGGGATCCGTCGGCGATGCTTTCGGAGGATCCGGGGGAGTGCTTCAGCCGTATGCCGGCGTCCATGGAGCGATACACCGCCGTGGCCGTGGGGCCCGGACTGGGACGGCGTCCGGAGACGAAGGAGGCGCTGCTCGCCCTGCTGCGGGCGGCCAAGGAGCGGCGTCTCCCCGTGATTGTCGATGCCGACGCGTTGAACATCCTTTCCGAAGTCCCTGACTGGCAGGGCCATCTGCCCATGGGCGCGGTCCTTACCCCGCACCTCGGGGAGCTGAGGCGCCTGCTGCCCTGGAACGATGCTGAGGACCGGGACCGTCAGGTGCGGTCACTATGCACTTCCTCCGGCTGTACGCTGGTCATGAAGGGTTTCCATACGAAAGTATTCACTCCCGCCGGGGATTGCCTGGTCAATACGACCGGCAATCCGGGCCTGGCGAAAGGCGGGAGCGGCGACGTGCTGACCGGCCTCCTGGGCGGCCTGCTTGCGCGCGGCTACGCATCGGCCGATGCCGCCGCGCTCGCCGTGTGGCTTCACGGCCGCGCCGGCGACCTCCTGACGCAGGAGTGCACGGCCGAGGGATATTCCAGCGCGGACCTTGTCGGCCGCCTCTCCCGGAGCTTAAAGGAATTGTACTGATTATCTACAAGCTACTTCCCGAAGAAGCGCTTGTACAGGCCCAGGAAGCCGGCGCCGTGGCGGGCTTCGTCCTTGGCCATCTCGTGGATGGTGTCGTGGATGGCGTCGTATCCGAGGGCCTTGGCCTTCTTGGCGATGGCGAGCTTGCCTTCGCAGGCGCCGGCTTCAGCCTCGTAACGCTTCTTGAGGTTGGTCTTGGTGTCCCAGACGACCTCGCCCAGGAGCTCGGCGATGCGGGCGGCGTGGTCGGCCTCCTCGAACGCGTAGCGCTTGAAGGCGTCGGCGACCTCGGGGTATCCCTCGCGCTCCGCCTGGCGGCTCATCGCGAGGTACATGCCTACTTCTGTGCATTCGCCGTTGAAATGCTCCTGCAGGCCGGCCCAGATCTCCGGGTCGCAGCCCTTGGCAGACCCGAGCTCATGCTCGCAGGCCCACATGGGCTTGCCTTCCTCTTCTTTCACTTCCACGAACTTCTCGGACTTGACGTGGCACACGGGGCACTCGGCGGGCGGGTTTTCACCTTCGTACACATAGCCGCAAACGAGGCAGCGGAATTTCTTTTTCATATCAGTTTCCTTTTAATTGTTGTTTTGAATTATTCTAAATACAAAGATACGAAAAAACTTTTCATTGTGCAATGATTTGGCATTTTGAAAGTATATCTTTGCAGTATGAAAGTGTGTCACGAGAAGAACTCTTATGAAGTTGGCCACTTAAATAGGAGGACTTCGTAACTTTGAAAGAGATGGTGGTAGGTCCACCGCATACGGCGTACAGGCGCAGTTTGCAAACCACTTTGTGCGGCTGGGAG
>JAFUDV010000007.1 GCA_017464245.1 Bacteroidales bacterium
CCGATCCAGAAGAACCACTGGTCCATATAGGCCGTGGACAGCAGGTACTGGCCCAGGATGTTGCACATCATCGAGAAGGCGTCCATCATCACCAGCCATTTCACCACACCAGCCGCTTCCGTCTTGTCCAGGGCGGCCAGGATGAGATAGGCCGCCACCAGGCCGACGAGGAAGATGCTGCCGTACAGCAGCCACTGCCTGCCGGTCAGCCGGCGCGCCTGTACCTTCTTCTCTTCGTGGGCTCCGCGCTTGCGCCACTGGAAATAACCCACGAACTGCATCGGCAGGAAGTACAGCAGGTGCAGGGCGGCATTGCCGTACCGGGTGCCGATGAGGCACATCACGCCGTAGATGGTCACGTCGATGAGCCCGAACAGGAAGGTCAGGATGCGGCCGTTGGCCGCACATACCGTGCTCAGCACGCCCATCAGCGAGCCAAAGGCCGAGATGACCAGCATCGCCCGGCCGCTTTCCGTCCCCTGGAACCGGATGGCCGTCACCACGACCGTCACCACCGCCATCCCCACGAGGATGAAGGTGTTGAACCATTTGTTGAAAGTCTTGTCTGTCATTCATTCAGATAATCATGGATCTTTACTGCCAGTTCCGCACCCACAAGGGCCGACAGGTCCTCCAGCGGTGCCTGGGCGATCTTCGCCACGGAGCCGTAATGAAGGAGCAGCCGCTGCTCGGTCTTCTCGCCCACGCCCTTGATTTCGCGGAGGGCGCTCTGGATGGCCGCCTTGGACCGGAGGTTCCGGTGGAAGGTGATGCCGAAGCGGTGCGCTTCGTCCCGGATATGCTGCAAAACTTTGAGTGCCTGTGAGTTTCGGTCGATGAAAAGGGGATACGGATCGCCCACGCGGATGACCTCCTCCAGGCGTTTCGCCAGGCCCACGACCGTCAGCTTCTCGGTCAGGCCCAGCTCGGCGAGCGCCTGGTACGCCGCATCCAGCTGCCCCTTGCCGCCGTCGATGACGATGAGCTGCGGCAGGTCGTCGGGGGCTTCCGCGAGCATCCGCGCATAGCGCCGGTTCACAACTTCTTTCATGGACGCGAAGTCATTGGCCCCGATCACCGTCTTGATCTTGAAGCGGCGGTAATCCTTCTTGGAGGGCTCGGCATCCCGGAAAACGACGCAGGAAGCCACGGGATTCGTACCCTGGATGTTGGAGTTGTCGAAGCACTCCATGTGATGCGGCAATTCCTTCATCTCCAGTGCTTTCCGAAGTTCCTCCATCACACTCAGGCGGAACTGGTCCGGATCCGTGTGCTCGCGCTGCTTGATGCTGTGGAAATGGAATTCCTTGGCGTTCTTGGCGCTGAGTTCCAGCAGGGCCAGCTTGTCGCCCCGCACGGGGATCCTGAACTCGACCCCGTCGATTTCCACATCCGGGAGGAAGGGGACGACCACCTCCTTGGAAAGGTCGCCGAACTTGGACTCGATCTCGGCGATGAAGGTGGAAAGGATGGAGGCCGGTTCCTCCTCGATGGCGCAGTGGAAACCCAGGTTCAGGGACTGGACGATGGCCCCGCCGCGGATGCGGAGGAAGTTGCCGAAGGCCTCGTTGGCATCGAGGACCAGTGAGAACACATCGGCATTGGTGTCTACGGCGGAGGTGATGATGGACTTCGCGTAGTGCTTCTCCAGCGACTGGGCCTTGTCCTTGTACACCTGCGCCTCCTCGAAATCCAGCCGCTCCGCCGCCTCGGCCATCAGCGCCTTGTAGTGACGGATGACCTCCCCGCCCCGTCCGGTGAGGATCCGGACAATCTCCTCGATGTTGTCGGCATACTCCTTCTTCGAGATCTTGCCCACGCAGGGGGCCTTGCACCGGCCGATATGGAAGTCCAGGCAGGGCCGGAACTTGCCCTTGAGGATGGCTTCGGAAGTGATGCTGAGGCTGCAGGAACGCAGGGGATAGGTCTCGCGGAAGAACTCCACCAGGTTCCGGGCGTGCATGACGGAGCTGTAGGGGCCGAAATACCGGTTCCCGTGCGACTTGTCGATCCGGCGGGTGATGAACACCCGCGGAAACTCGTCCCCGGTCACGCAGATCCACGGATAGGTCTTGGAGTCCTTCAGGAGGATGTTGTACCGCGGCTTGTACTGCTTGATGAGGTTGTTTTCCAGCAGGAGGGCATCGGCCTCCGAATCCACCACCGAATACTGCGCATCGGCGATCTTGGACACCAGGATACGGGTCTTCGTCGTAAGCCGCTCGGGCGGCACGAAATACTGTGCGACCCGCTTGTGCAGGTCCTTCGCCTTCCCGACATAGATGACATTCCCCTCGGCGTCATAATACCGGTAGACGCCGGGGGAATGCGGAAAGAGTACTATTTTCTCCCTTACTGTCATTCTGACCTGACAGTCATTGTCATTCTGAAGTGACGGTTCTTGTCATTCCAAAGTGACGGTTCTTGTCATTCTGAAGTGACGGTTCTTGTCATTCCGAGCCCAAAGGGCGAAGGAATCTACAGCCCCAGGGCTTCCTTCACGGCCGCGCCGATCTGATCGCCGCGGATGCCGCGCCTGAGGATGGTGCCGTCCGGGCCGAAGAGGATGATGTGCGGAATACCCTCGATACCATACACGTCGGTCGGGACCTGTCCGGCATTC
>JAFUDV010000008.1 GCA_017464245.1 Bacteroidales bacterium
GTGACGGCGTGTGGGCCATCGACGAGGCCGCCGAACTCGGCGTGGACCTCCGCTACGCCCTGCCGAAGGAAGGCTTCACCGTGTGGTTCGACGGCTGGGTGATTCCCAAGTACGCCCGGAACGTCAAGGCCGCCAGCTACTGGATCAACTTCATGAGCCGCCCGGACATCGTCATCCGCAACGTCGAGGCGACCGGCTACGTGTCCGTGAGCGGCGCTCCCGAGGTGCGTGAAGCCTTCACCGACGAGGAATACGCCCCGGTCGACCTGTCCTATTTCTTCACGCCGGCCGATACCGCCGTGTGCGCCAACCCCGTCCTCTATCCGGACAAGGCCGACATCGACCGTTCCACCCAGGAGCATGACTGGGGCGAGAATACCGCCAAACTCATCGAGATGTGGTCCCGCGTGAAGGGCGACAACGCCAACGCGTTCACCTACATCTTCATCGGCATCGTGGCCATAGCCCTCGCCGCCTTCGCCTTCTTCGCCCGTGCCGCCAAGGCCCGCCGGAAGAAGAGCCGCCGGAGAAAGTAATCAGACCTTCCAGACCTTCAGATATTCCTGCAAGGCCCACATTTCATCGCGGAATTTCGCCGCGGCCGTGAAATCGAGATCGGCCGCGGCTTTCTGCATCTTGCGCCGGGCCTCTTCGGCCGCCTTCTCCACCTGGGGACGGGACATGGACCGGATGACCGGGTCCTGGAGGACGGCGGCGAGGTCGGCCTGGATGTAACCGTCCACGTAGGCGGACGAGCCCTCGCGCTTGGCATCGTGTCCCAGGCCCACGGTGACGGTCCCGCTGCCCAGGTCCGACGGATTGGGAACGTAGGTGGGAGCGGAGACGGAATCCTCGGCGCTCACATGGCCGGTCACCGTGTTCTTCAGGCGCGGGTTCACCGGTTTTCCGGTGGCCGATCCAGACAGGCCGCCTCCCTCGTTCAGGAAGCCGCTCACATGCGTCGTATCCTCCTTGGAAGTGACCAGTTCCGACATCAGGACATTGGAACGGACCTGGACCTGCTGGGGTGTGATGCCATGCAACTGGTTGTATTCCTGCTGCTTGACCCGTCGCCGGTTGGTTTCCCGGATGGTCTCGTCCATGGACTGGGTGATGGTGTCGGCATACATGATCACCAGGCCGTTCACGTTGCGGGCGGCCCGGCCCGCCGTCTGGGTGAGGGCGCGGCCGCTGCGGAGGAAGCCCTCCTTGTCGGCATCCAGGATGGCGACCAGCGAGACGGTGGGGATGTCCAGCCCCTCGCGCAGGAGGTTGACGCCGATCAGGACGTCGAACAGTCCGTTCTTGAAATCTTCGATGATTTCCACGCGTTCGGCGGTGTCCACGTCGGAGTGGATGTACCGGCAGCGGACCCCCATCCGGCCGAAGTAGCTGTCCAGCTCCTCCGCCATGCGCTTGGTAAGGGTGGAGACGAGGACGCGCTCGTCCACCTCGGCCCGCTTGCGGATCTCCTCCATGAGGTCGTCCACCTGGTTCTGGGTGGGCCGGACCTCGATGGGCGGGTCCAGGAGGCCGGTGGGACGCACGATCTGTTCCACCACGAGACCTTCCGATTTTTCCAGTTCATAGTCCGTAGGGGTGGCACTCACATAGACCGTCTGCCCGGTAATTCCTTCGAACTCGTCGAAGGTGAGCGGACGGTTGTCCGCCGCCGCCGGCAGGCGGAATCCGTATTCCACGAGGGTGGCCTTGCGGGAATGGTCCCCGCCGAACATCGCCCGGATCTGCGGCAGGGTGACGTGGCTTTCGTCGATGAAGCAGATGAAATCGTCCGGGAAATAGTCGATAAGGGTGAAGGGGCGCTGCCCCGGCTTGCGGCCGTCGAAGTACCGGGAATAATTCTCCACGCCCGGACAGTAGCCCATTTCCTTGATCATTTCGATGTCGTATTCCACCCGCTGCTTGAGCCGCTTGGCCTCCAGGAACTTGCCGATGCTCTCGAAATACCCGGTCTGCGCGACGAGGTCGTCCTGGATCTGGCTCACGGCCTTCGCCCCCTTCTCCTTGGAAGTGACGAAGTTCTTGGCCGGATACAGGTCGATCTTGTCCAGTTCCTCAAAACGGGCGCCGGTCACGGGATCCACGAGGGAGATCCGGTCCACCTCGTCGCCGAAGAACTCGATCCGGGCGGCATAGTCGGCACCGCCCAGGAAGATGTCCACGGTGTCGCCCCGCACGCGGAACGATCCCCGCTTGAAATCGGTTTCCGTCCGGTAATAGAGGGCGTCCACAATCCTGTACAGAAGCCGGGTCATGGACATGGTCTCACCCTTCCGGACGGTGACGGTCTGGTCGTGGAAGTCGTCCGGATTGCCGATGCCGTACAGGCAGGAGACAGAAGAGACGACGATGACGTCCCGCCGTCCCGACATCAGGGCCGAGGCTGCGCTCACGCGGAGTTCGTCGATCTTGTCGTTGATGCTCAGGTCCTTCTCAATATAGGTGTCGGTCGTGGGAATGTACGCCTCCGGCTGGTAGTAGTCGTAGTAGGAGACGAAATACTCCACGGCGTTGTCGGGGAAGAAGGCCTTGAACTCTCCGTACAGCTGGGCAGCCAGGGTCTTGTTGTGGCTCAGGACGAGCGCGGGCCGCTGCAGGCGCTGGATGACATTGGCCATGGTGAAGGTCTTGCCGGATCCGGTGACACCGAGCAGGGTAACGGCATCCACGCCGTCCCGGAGGGCCTTGCACAGGCCGTCGATGGCCTCGGGCTGGTCCCCGGAAGGCTGGTAGCTGGACTGGAGATTGAAGTTGAGTAAGTGGCGGGGAGTTTCACCCCGCCCTTCTCTCGGAACCGTGCTTGACAGTCTCCCATCACACGGCTCTTCGTACTTAACTTTGTTAAGGTTGTTGTTCA
>JAFUDV010000049.1 GCA_017464245.1 Bacteroidales bacterium
GCGCAACAGCCAGGCCTGTCGCGAGGATCTGCGCTCCTCTGCGCGGCGGCCATTGTCTGTCGAGGATGTCCTGGAACAGAGTCGGAGGCTCGGGAGATCTACCGCACGGACGATCTCGTCGGCGAAGGACGTATTCAGGAAACGCTCATAGAAGAATGGGCGCGTATCACCGGGTGCTGGTTCGACGATGCCCGGCTGTATTTGTCCTCTCTTTCGCATGCCTATGACTTCGGCACGGAGAGTACCGTCTTTTTCGATGTAGACCAGCGCTTGGTCCGCAAATTCATTACCCTGAAGCACTACAATGTTCTGCGGCTGGCTTTGGATCGGATCATCATCCACAACGCCATTTTCCCGGATGATTACATGAAGGTAATCGGTTTCGGCCGAGATGAGGAAACCCGCTTCGGAGTTTTAATCGAACAACCGTATGTCGAAGGTGTCCCCGTCCCAGAGACAGAAAGGATGGACTTCATGCACAAACTGGGATTCGAAGACGCCGGCGAAGACTTCGGTATGCACTTGAATTACCGGACGGACAATCTCTATATTGGTGATTTGAACGAGTATAATCTCTTGAAAGGCGAATCCGGGATTCATGTTTTCGATTGCGATTGCCGCCTGAATGTCCCGACGCTCGGATGTAATGGCTCGTGGCAGATTCCGGTGCCTTTGATAGACTTCTCAAAACCCTGCTATTTCTCAAGGTAAAGTGTGATCTGTCGTTTCAAGGTAAGTGAAGATGGGTATAGATTGCATCTGTTTTCAAGTGAAGTTGCTCCTCGTCTTCATCAGAATTCATCTTCCCATGGCTGTTGAATGACATCAATTTTTACTCCTATTTTACACCCGGTTTCATCTTCCATCTGTGTAAATATTTGACTATGAGTGATTTGTAAATACGAGTTATTCTCTCACCTACCGCACGAAAGAGATAGTTTCGAAAGAGGCTGTCTCTTTTCGTTGTTGACACAAGTGATTGAGTGATAGTGTGTTGTGAGCCCTAATAACGTGCTCGTACCGGTCCAATGTCGGGACCGGTACGGGCATTTAGGGGCCGTTTTTCGCTTGTATGGGTCCCGCCGATGGACCTGTACGGGCACCGGGATGACAATGTGGAAAGCGTACAAGTCTGACTTGTACAGGATTTCTTTTGCAGAACGGTGCTTTTGTGTACAAACCTCGCAGATTCGGCCGATATCGACCCGATCCCGGAAGGTTTGAGCAGAAAATCCCGTCCAGAAGCGCCTCTACGTGTACAAACGAGATTTGTACATCGCGGCCAAAACTGCACCGGGCGAATTCACCTCTAAGACACCGGATTTGCACCTATCCCCGGTGTCAATGAATAGGAGATTGTGAAGTAAAAATGGGAGGAGGCTGACCGCAGGGCTTGGACCTCAAAATCAGGATACCTGGGTGTACGGACGCAATGCAAAACCGGCCCGCGGGACAACAAACTGATCTGAGTGAAACAGCCGTGTTTTTGTTGACAGCGATATTTACCGTCGCATTCTGCGTCTCGGTTTATTTGTTGATGCGGAAACGCTTCCCGAGTCTTTGCGCTTTCCTCTGTGGGAGATAAGAATGGGTATGACGTCGTAGCCGAAGAATTGTCCTTGTATATAAGGCCCGCCAGTGTTCAAGTCCGGCTTGTGCGGGAGATCGTTCGCAGAGCGGCCCTTTTGTGTACATGTCTCGAAGAATTCGCCCGATTCCCGCCCGGTTTCGGAGGACTTGAGCAGAAAACCTAGGCCGGAAGCATATCCCGGTGTACAAGCGAGACTTGTACATCGCGTTACAGAACTCTGCCTGCCAAATCCACCTCGCAGTAACCGTACTTGCGCTGATTCCGGGTGTCGATGAATATGAGAGAGGCACCGGTCCTTTTTCTTTTCCGGGAATTGCATTAACTTTACGACCGGAAAGAAAGGGGCTGTTCCCGGTTTAACCAGTTCAACGTAATATGAAGCATCTTGTCGTTCCGGCCGTGGTCCTGGCCTTGCTGGCCGGTTCCTGCGGCTCCCGTGCCTCGAAGGGCGCGATCACAGAGGAAATGGCCTTCGAGGGGGTCAGCAATTACTGTCACGAGGCGGTTGACTGGAGCGTGGCGGAGGAAAACCCTTCGCTGATGGAGCTGTCGATGGGCGAAGAAACGGACACCGAGTACCAGGTGGTTTTCCGCAGCTATACGGGGGCGCTGACCTATTTCCATGTGGACAAGGCCAGCGGCGTAACCCGGATGGAAGAGTATGTCCCGTTCCTCGATATCCGGAACGAGGCCGGAACCATCGACCTGTACGATTATCTGGAAAAGAAAGCCGAGTAACCGCCTGATGGACCTGAGAAAGAGACATTCCGTCAAGGCACGGCTGCGGGCTTTTACCATCTGGCAGGAACTGGGGTACTGTCTCTGGTGGGCGTCGCGGCCTTCCTCGTCGCTTATTTCAGGCAATAGCGCCTATTCGAAGTAGTAGCCGTATCCGGCTTTCGTGTGGAGACGTTCCGCCAGCGGGCCCAGCTTGGCCCGGATGCGGCGGATGTTCACGTCCACGACGCGCTCGCCCACGATCACGTCCTTGGGCCAGACCAGGTCCAGCAGTTCACTGCGGGAGTACACGTGGCCCGGATTGGACGTAAAGAGGCTCAGGAGTTCGAATTCGGTCCGGGTCAGGTCCAGGGGCGTCCCGTCGATGGTCGCGGCCTTCTGGACGACGTCGATCCGGAGGGCGCCGGATTCGGGCACGCCGTCGCGCTTCCCCAGCTTGGCCTCCACCACGTTGATGACATAGTCGCCGCATTTCTCGCACTCGCGGACCAGGTCGATGAAGATGGTGCCCACGGCGAAGCTGTACACGCCTTCATCGACATCTTCCGTGTTCCGGGTCCTGAGGGTGTTGCGGAGGGCGTCGATACGGTTCTCGAAGTCCTGCGACGTCTCGTATTCCCCGTCGCCCCGGAGAACGGCCTCCATGCTGCCCATGGCACCGTCCAGGAGCGTGAACATCTCGGCGATGCCCTGCTCCTGCTCCGCCGTGAACACGGCTTTCTGGCTGCGCTTGCGCTCCATGACGCGGGACAGGTTGAAGAGGCTGTCGCCGATGCTCTCCAGTTCGCTGACTTCCCGGAGCAGGCTGCGGACCTTCCGCTTGGTATCGTCGCTCAAGTGGGCGTTGCCCACCTGGGCGAGGTAGCCGCCGATTTCGCTTTCCAGGCGGTCGCTCATTTCCTCCATCTCCTTGATCCGCTGGGCCTTCTTCGCGAAAGCGTCTCCGTCGGCCGTGGCGTAGAGTTCCCTGACCTCGGTGAACATGCTCCGCATGCGCTCGGCAAAGAGCCCGGTCTCCTTCTGTGCCTGGAAGACGGCAAGTTCCGGGGTCTTCATGATGCCGCCCTGGATGTACTTGAGCTTGAAGCCCTCGTCGCCGGCCTTCTGCGGGATCAGCTTGCTCACCACCTTCTCCAGCTGCGGGATGAACCAGATGAGGATGAGCGTGTTGGTGACGTTGAACATGGTGTGGAAGGTCGCCAGGACGAAGGACAGGCGGGCGGGGCTCTGGGCCGACGCCTGCGGGTCCACGCCCACCAGGTGGCAGGCCGCATTCACGAAGGGATAGAAGATGGCGAGCACCCAGAGCACGCCGAAGACATTGAATACCAGGTGCGCCAGGGCCGCCCTCCGGGCCTGCGTGTTGGCCGACAGGGCCGCGATGTTGGCCGTGACGGTGGTGCCGATGTTCTCGCCCATCACCAGCGCGATGCCCTGGTAGATCGTGATGACGCCGCTGGTGCAAAGGACCATCGTGATCGCCATCAGCGCGGCAGAGGACTGTGCGATGCAGGTCAGGATGCCGCCGATGAGGATGAACAGCAGGATGGTCCAGTAGCTTCCGGAGTCGAAGGAGGCGAAGAAGCCCACCACCCCTTCGTTCTCCGCGAGGTTCATGTCGCGGCCCGTGGCGTTGAGCGTGCCCAGGGCGAAGAACATGAACGCCAGACCGAAGAGGAAGTCGCCCAGATAACGCTGCTTCCGCATCTGGATCAGGATGATAGCGATCAGGAAAACGGGCCAGACCAGGTTGGCGATATTGAAGGAGAAGCCGGCCGACATGATCCAGGCCGACAGCGTCGTGCCGATATTGGCACCCATGATGACCGAGATGGCCTGCGACAGGCTCAAAAGCGCGGCATTCACGAAGGAAACCGTCATCAGGGTGGTGGCTGCGGAAGACTGGACCGCGACGCACACGAGCATACCGGTGAGTACGCCGGTGAAGCGGTTCGTCGTCATGGCGCCCAGGATGTGCCGGAGGCCCGGTCCCGCCATCTTCTGCAGGGCTTCGCTCATCACCTTCATGCCGTACATGAGAAGGGCGATGCAGCCAAGGAGTTTCAATACGGTGAGAATCATGATACAAAAATACTTTTCTTGCCGGTTCTGTGCAATCCCCCGCGCGCGGGTTTAACAATATTTTAACACGGATTACCGGCAGGAAGCCGTCAGGCGCCGGAATTCCTCCCGCGCCAGGGCGACCTGGGCCCGGTAGCGGAGACTGGTCTGCAGACGGGCGTAGCCGATGCAGGCGGCCGTGGCGCTGGCGTCTACGTCGCTCTGCCAGTGGCAGCCCGCGATGACGCGGCTCTCCCCGGAGACGAAGGCGCGGGCGAACAGCGCTTCAGCAGCCTTCGGGTTGATTTCCGAGAGCACCAGGGCGGCGCTCCAGGCACGGATCGTATGGCCGGAGGGGTAGGAGCCTTCCGTGGCCAGCCAGGCATCGTCCTGCGGGAAGATGGACGGCTCGTGGAAGCGGGCGTACGGGCGCATCCGGAAGTAATGGGCCTTGGGGCGGAAGCGGATCTGCTCGATGGTGGAGACCCCGTTGACGAAGGCACGGTAGATTTCCGGTGTCTTCTCGGGGGAGATTTCCAGGCCGAAGGGCACGCTGTAGATGGTCCGGAGCGTGTCCAGGTCCCAGATGGCGTCGCGCTTGGCGACGGCCAGGCGCTCCGGGTCCAGCCGCTGCGTCTTCCCCCACATGTACCGCATGATGTCGTGCGTGAAAGCTTCTCCGATGGTGTCCGGCGGGGCAGGGAGGCACTGCACGAGGTCCGGAAGGTCCTCCTCGGCGAAATACAGTTCGACGGCGGGCTGGGCTTGGAGGAGGACGGCGCCGAGCAGCAGCGCGGACAGGGTGGAGAAGAGGGATTTCATGACGCTTCGCTAAGGTTTTCTTGCCGCAAAAGTACAGATTCCGGTGCGAATTATCAAACGAGGCGTCCCCATTTTCAGAAAAAAGGTTATCTTCGCATCCATGAGTGCGAAAGCGAAACGGATCCTGTACGGCGTGCTGGCCGTGGTGCTGGCGGCCGTCATCGGCGGCTGCCTCTATCTGAACAGCCTGATGCCCATCATTACCGGCTATGCTGCCAAGAACCTGGCCTCGGCCGTCTTCGTTTCCGGCCGGGAGGCGGCCGACGTGGAGGCCCTGGACCTGCATTTCTCCTTCATCCAATACACGCGGAACACGGTGGACTATGAGAATCGTACGGTCACGAGCCGCTTCCTGTGGGCCAAGTCCACGGCGGTCTTCCGGGAAGGCTGGGGCGTGACCCTTCTCCGGGGAAAGACGGTGGAGCAGCTGAAAGCGGATCGGTTCCCGCTGCCGCCCGCCGAAAGGATCGCGGAGCGGCTCCAGACCGGGGATTCCGCGCTGCGGGCACGTCTGGATCCCATCGCCAGGGCCGTCGTGGACGACCATGCCTACAACGGCACCGCCTTCGCCTTCGTCGTGCTCCACAAGGGCGCCGTCGTCGCGGAACACTACGGAAAGGGCATCACGGCGGAGACGCCGCTCCTGAGCTGGAGCATGGGCAAGTCCTTCGTCAACGCCCTCGCCGGCATCATGGCCCGGGACAGCCTCGTGGACATCCATGCCCCCATGGACATTCCCGAATGGCAGGCCGACGGCCGCAAGGACATCACCCTCAATGACCTCCTGCAGATGCAGGGCGGTCTCGAATGGAACGAGGACTACGGCAACCGTTCCGACGTGAACCTCATGCTGCACCGGGAGCAGGACATGGGCCGGTTCGCCCTCCTGAAACCCCTGGAGCGCAAGCCCGGTACCCACTGGTATTATTCCAGCGGCAGCACCAATATCGTGATGCGTTACCTCCGCGGGAGATTCCCGTCCGACACCGCGTTCCTGTCCTATATCCGCGAGCGGCTGTTCATGCCGCTGGGCATCTGGAACGCCTGCTTCGAGCCCGACATGAGCGGCACGCCGGTGGGCTCGTCCTACCTGTATGTCACGGCGCGCGACTTCGCCCGCTTCGGGGAGATGTATCTGGAAGACGGCTGCGTGGAAGGGGAGAGGATCCTCCCGGAAGGGTGGGTGGAATATACCTCCACCCCGGCCTCCGACAGCCAGGGTTGCTACGGCGCCTTCTTCTGGCTGAACCGGGGGCACACCTTCCCCGATGTCCCGGAGGACATGTTCTCCTGCCAGGGTCACGACGGACAGGAAATCATCATCATCCCCTCGAAGGACCTGGTGGCGGTCTTTCTCGGCTATTCCCCCAAGCCCGGACGCGTCATGGACTTCAACGGGGTCATCCGGGATGTCCTGGCGGAGTTGTAAATTCGGCTATTCCTTTATTCTCAAATACTTCCACCCGATGACCGGGAGGACGAAGGCGATGATGCAGGCGATGGTCCAGAAGATGGACACGGGGCCGAAGTCGTACACGCCTTCGGCGGCGTTGCCTTCGATGAGGAAGCCGGAGACGATGGACTGCAGGCCGGCCGCGGCGTAGCTGGAGATGCCCACGATGCCCAGGGCGGCGCCGGTGGCCTTGCGCGGGACGAAGTCCAGGGCCATCAGCCCGGCGACGATGCAGAACACCACGCTGAAGGCCATGCTGAAGAGGGCGATGTACAGGATGTTCATCCAGTAGCCGCCGCCCGTGAACAGGAACAGGGACAGGGTGACGACGGTGATGGCGCCGGCGATGACCACGGGCCTGGCCCTGTTGCCGCCGAACAGGCGGTCGGAGATCCATCCCGCAAGGAGGTTGCCCACCACGCCGAAGGCCTCCGAAATGCCGATGATCTGGGTCGCGCTCTCCAGGGAGAAGTCCTTCTGTTTCTGGAGGAAGAGCACGCCCCAGTCGCTCACCGCGTGCTGGGTGATGTAGATGAAGGCGCTGGAGATGGCGATGACCCAGATGCCGGGATGGCGGAATACCCATTTCTGGAGTTCCTTCGTGGGCTTCCGGTCCAGGGTCTTCAACGGCTCTCCAGCGAGCTCCTGCACGGTCGGAAGTCCTTTGCTTTCCGGCGTGTCCGAGATGAATACCAGGGCGATGACGGTGCCGATGACGCCGGCGATGGCGGCGGCGATTAAGCCCCACTGCCAGCCC
This sequence comes from Bacteroidales bacterium, assembly GCA_017464245.1. Taxonomy (GTDB): domain Bacteria; phylum Bacteroidota; class Bacteroidia; order Bacteroidales; family UBA932; genus Cryptobacteroides. The sequence goes on from JAFUDV010000049.1 coordinate 7,423, forward strand.
GCGACCGCCACGATGAAGCCGGTGACGATCATCGTGAGGGCCTTGCCGAAGGACGGCGTGGAACTGAAGATGCTGTACATGGTCCCGCGCCGGTTCAGGGGGAACCAGCGGGACAGGCTGATGGTCCCGGGCGGCGACCCCATGGACTGGGCCCATCCGTTCACGCCCCACAGGAGGGCGAAGGACACCAGCATCACGACGGAGCCGATGCCCAGCGGCCCGTGCAGCAGGCCCATGATTCCCAGCACGAGGTTGATGACGGCCGATACGCCCAGTCCCCAGGCCATGAAGCGGCGGATGTTGCAGTAGTCCGCGATGAACCCGTTGGAGAACTTCCCGGCCGCATAGACGAAGTAGAAGACGGACCCGATGACGCCGAGCTCTCCGGCGGTGAGGACGCCCCCGTCGATGACGGGCTGCTTCACCACGCCGAGGGTCATGCGGCACACATAGTAGAAGATATAGGCCGTCGTGACGCCCCAGAACGTCCTGGTCCTGAGACGCTTGTATTCTTCGTCCACCCGCTCCGCGGGCACCTTCTCCGCGGAAGGCTTGCTGATCCGGAAATAGCTGTACAGTGACATGGCGGGGCGAAGTTACAGATTCCTTTCGATACAGGCGCCGAGGTCCGTCCCCTGCACGTACAGGGCGGCTTTCCAGCCGGCGGCGAGAGCGCCGTCTACGTTGCGCTGCGAGTCGTCGATGAATAGGATCTCCCCGCCGGGAAGGCCGATTTCCGCGGCCGCCGCGTCGAAGATGGCCCGGGAAGGCTTCATGAGCTTCATCCGGCTGGAGATGAACTCCTTCCGGAACACCCGCTGCCAGTCCAGCCCGTTCTCCTCGTAGATGTCATGCATCCGTTTCACGGAGATTTCGTTGTTGTTCGAGAGCCCATACACGGCATATTCCCGCGAAAGCCGCTCCAGCAGGGGCACTTTCGCCGGGTCCATCCCCGTCAGGAGTTCCGCCATCGCGCGGTCCACGTCGGCCGGCACGCAGCCGGGACGGGATTCGCGGAGGATCTCCGCCCGGAACTCGTCGGCCGTCACCCGGCCGGCTTCCATCTCTCCGTAAATGCCTTTCTGGTGGCTCAGGTCCAGGATTTCCGTAATCCGCTCATAGCCGAGAACCTCCCGGAAGGCCTTTACGCAACGGTCGAAATCCAGGTCGATGAGGACTCCGCCCAGGTCGAATACGATCGCTTTCACCATAACGCCTGCAAAGGTACGCATTCTTTCGGAAAAGGAAAGCCCGTCGGGACGGCACAGAATGTGTACGGGAGGGGGAGAAACGGCGGGGTTGTGGAAAAATACGTATATTTGCAGACTGCACTGAAACGATCGCATTGGCACAAAAAGGAAAATACAGGCTGAATCCGGAGACCCTGATCGTCGAACTGAAGGCGGAGAAGCATCACCGGCTCCTCAAGGCACTTGGCGTGCTCCTGGGGGGAGCGGTGCTGTTTGCGCTGTATGTGTGGCTGTACGGGCATGTGCTGGGGAACGACCTGCCCAAGACGGCCATTCTCAAGCGGCAGAGCGCCGACTGGCTGTCGCGCCTGGAGCAGATGGAGGGACGGCTGGACCGGGACGAGGAAGTGCTGTCCCTGCTGGAGGTGCGGGACGACCGGATCTACCGGTCCGTCTATGGCATGGACGAGATCCCTGCCCAGGTGCGCAGCGACGTGCCCGGGGTCGAGAACCGTTATCCGGCGCTCGCCGCGATGGACCGGAACAATCTCCTGCGGCGCACCGCCGCCCGGCTGGACGGCCTCTCCAAGGCGGCCTATGTCCAGTCCAAATCCTTTGACGAAGTGTCGGCCCTGGCCGATGCCGCCGGCGACAAGGCGGCCCACATCCCGGCCATTCCGCCCATGTCCACGGCTCCCGGCTCCTTCACCCTCACGAGCCCCTTCGGCGTCCGCTCGGACCCTATCACGGGGGCGGGGAAGATGCACACCGGCATGGACTTCGCCTGCCCGCCCGGCAATCCCGTCTATGCGACGGGGGACGGGGTGGTCATCCTCGTGGAGAACGATTTTTACGGCTACGGAAACCACATCGAGGTGGACCATGGCTTCGGTTATGTCACCCGTTATTCCCACCTGTCGGACATGTACGCCTACGTGGGCCAGAAGGTCCGGCGGGGCGACTGCCTGGGCACGAGCGGGCGCTCCGGCCGCGTGACCGGACCGCACCTGCACTACGAAGTGATGTACCGGCATGATTACGTGAATCCGGCCGCTTATATGGACCTGGACATTTCCCCCGAGGACTATGCCGCGATGGTCCGCAAACCTTTCCGCCGATGAACAAGCGCTCTTTCAGGACCCGGAAGATGCTGGGCGGCATCCTGCGTTACCTCTCCGCGACGGTGACGGTGGCCGTCCTGTTCTATGTCGTGCTGGCCCTTTTCTTCTCCACCGAGGAAGAGAAGAAGCTCCGGCAGGAGAATGAACTGTACGCGGCATACTACCCGCAGCTCAAGGAGAAGGAAAGGCTCCTCTCCGATGTCGTCCGGGGCCTGGAGGCCAAGGACGACGCCCTGTACCGGCAGATTTTCCAGTCCGAGGCCCCTTCCGTGGACGCCGTCACGGCGGCCGACCTGATCAGTGTATCCGACTCCCTGTCGGAGAACTTCTTCCTGTCCTATTCGGCCTCCAAGGGAGAAAGCCTCATGAAGATGGCGGGGAACGTGGAGGACAACTTCGGGGAAATCTTCCGGGCCCTCGCGGCGCGGAAGGACACCATTCCGCCCCTCTCCCTTCCGATCAAGGGCATGTCCTATGTCCAGACCGGTGCTTCTACGGGATTGAAGCACAATCCGTTGTACAATGTGGACATCCGGCATGACGGAATCGACCTGGTTGCCCCGCAGGGGAGCCCGGTCTTCGCTTCCGCCGCCGGCGTGGTCCGCAGCGTCACCCGCTCCAATAAGGGACTCGGCAACATCGTTGAAATCGACCACCGGAACGGCTACCATACGCGGTACGCCCTGCTGGGGGATATCTCCGTCTCCCAGGGAAGGACGGTGAAGCAGGGACAGAAGATCGGCACCGTGGGCATCTCCTCCACGACTTTCGCCCCGCACCTGCATTACGAAGTCCTCCGCGGCGGGGAGGTCCTGGATCCGGTCCATTTCCTGTTCGCCTCCGTCTCTCCGGAGGAGTATGCACGGATGCTGTACCTGGCCGTCAGCACCCGGCAGTCGTTGGATTGATTTTTTTCGTATCTTTGTATGATTTCATTAGATACACATATGGCCAAGCTGTTATACTCGATGGGCGAAGTGGCGGACCTGCTGGGGGAGAACGCCTCCGCCGTCCGCTACTGGAGCAACTACTTCGACAAGTTTATCAAGCCCGCCCGCAACGCCAAGGGCAACCGCCTCTTCCATCCCGAGGACGTGGACACGCTCCGGCAGGTCCAGTTCCTGGTGAAGAAGCAGGGCCTGACCCTCGAGGGCGTCACCGCCCGCCTCACGGAGGACCGCCGCAGCGTGGAGAGCCGCGTGAAGGCGCTCGAGTCCCTGAAATCCATCCGGGCCCAGCTCGTGGAAGTGCGCAAAGCCTTATGAGGGTGCGGGACATCATATCGGCCATCGAGCAGTTCGCCCCGCTGTCCATCCAGGAGGGCTGGGACAACAGCGGCCTGGCCGTCGGTTCCCCCGGGGACGAGGTCCATGGGGTGCTGGTCGGGTTCGACTGCACGGCGGAACTCATCGATGAAGCCGTTGCAGAGGGCTGCGACATGGTGGTGACGCATCATCCTCTTATCTTCCATGGAATCAAGCGTTTGTGCCCGGGCGATCCCGTGAGCGACGCCGTCATCCGCGCCGTCCGCGCGGGAGTGGCCGTGTATGCGGCCCACACCACGGCCGACAAGGTGCTCGCCGGAGTAAGCGGGGCGATGGCCCGCCGGCTGGGCCTTCAGGACATCGCGATCCTCGAGGACGAAGGTGGGTACGGCCTGGGTGCCGTGGGAACGCTGCCCAAGCCCATGACGGGGGAGGAAGCCGCCGTCTATGTGAAAGAGAAGTTCGGCTTGAAAGGGCTCCGCGCCTCCCGTCCCGTGGAGCGGATCGAGCGTGTGGCGATGTGCGGCGGGTCCGGCGGATCCGAGATCGACGCGGCCCGCGCCGCGGGCGCCCAACTGTACATCAGCGCCGACATTTCCTACCACCATTTCTTCACTCCGGAGGGATTCATGCTGATGGATATCGGCCATTTCGAGAGCGAAGTGGAGATTGTGGACATATTATCCGCGGTTATCAGGGAAAAATTTCCTACCTTTGCAGTTCGCAAAAGCGGCAACCTCGGACGGAGCAATCCGGTCCGATACTTTTGAAATACATAAATCGATTTATATGGCAACCAAGAAACCCGTCAAGAAAGCGGATGTGCAGATCGACCAGCACGAAACTTTCGTATCCCTCCAGAAGAATTTCGCGGATTCCGACATGTCCGTGGAGGAGAAGCTGAAGACCCTCTACGAACTTCAGAAAGCCGACTCGGAGATGGACAAGATCGTCCTCCTCCGCGGTGAACTGCCGGCCGAGGTGGAGGCGCTTGAGACCGAGATCGCCGAGCTCAAGGCCCGTTCCGCCCAGGTCGCCGCCGTCATCGAACAGCTGAACCGGAACATCGCCGACGCGAAGCTCTCCATCGCCGAGCACGAAAGCACCGTGGAGAAGTACCAGCGCCAGCTCGAGACCATCACCAACAGCCGCGAGTACGATTCCCTGAACAAGGAGATCGAGAACCAGGACCTGCTCCGCCAGATCGACGAGAAGAACATCGGCGACACCCGTTACGAGATCGCCGCCCGCAAGGATGAACTGGATTCCCTGAAGGACCACATCACCATCCGCACCGAAGACCTCGAGGCCAAGAAGCAGGAGCTTTCCGTGATCGTGGAGTCCACCGCCAAGGAAGAAGCCGTCCTCCAGGAGCGCCGCGACGCCTGCGCCGCGAAGATCGACGCCCGCACCATGAGTGCCTACGAGCGCATCCGCCAGAGCGTGCACAACCACCTCGCCGTGGTCTCCGTGTACGGCGGCAACGCCTGCGGAGGCTGCTTCAACACCATTACCCCGCAGCGCCTGGTGGAGGTCGCCTCCAACCGCAAGCTCATCATCTGCGAGCACTGCGGCCGGATCATCATCAACCCTGACTTCGATTAAAGCCCCCTCCCATGCCTGACATTTCCCGCAAGAAGAAGGATCAGGCAGTCAATCTGGAGGCCCTGATGGGGAACAGACCCCCGCAGGCGCCGGACGTGGAAGCGGCTGTCCTGGGTGCGATGCTGGTGGAACCGTCGGTCATCGACGAGTCCATGGAGGAGCTTGCGCCGTCCTGTTTCTACGACCCCAAGCACCGGATGATCTTCGAGGCGATGTCCGCACTCGTGAACGAGCACGTGGCCATCGACCTGATCTCCGTTTCCGAGAAGCTCCGCGCCCTGGGCAACCTGGAGATCGTGGGCGGACCGGTGGTGCTTGCGGGCTTGTCGCAGAACATCGGCGCGGCGGCGCATATCGAGTACTACCTCAAGATCCTCAAGCAGAAGACCATCCAGCGCGACCTGATCACCGCTTCCTACGAAATCCTCCGGGAGTCCTTCGACGAGACGGTGAAGGTGGACAACCTCATCGACGACGCCCAGACGAAGGTCTTCGACGCCATCCAGATGGGGGAGAAGCAGGATGTCCGGGATATCGGCTCCATCATCAACTCGGTGATGGACAACCTGCAGGAACTGCAGAACATCACCGGCCCATCCGGTGTCCCCTGCGGCTATCCGTCCATCGACAAGGTGACCGGCGGCTGGCAGAAGTCCGACCTCATCATCCTGGCGGCCCGTCCTTCCGTGGGAAAGACCGCGTTCGCCCTGAACATCGCGCGCAATGCGGCGGTGGACCACAACATGCCGGTGGCCGTGTTCTCCCTGGAAATGTCGGCCGACCAGCTGGGCAAGCGTCTCATCACCACCGAGTCCGGCCTCGCCGGCGACAAGATCCGGGGCGGCGTGAAGCTGGAACCCTACGAGTGGGAGCAGCTGGAGGTGACCCTGAAGAACCTCGCCAAGGCTCCGCTCTACATCGACGACACCCCGGGCATCCCCATCATGGAGTTCCGCTCCAAGGCGAAGCGCCTGGTCAAGCAGAAGCAGGTGCGCCTGATCGTGGTGGACTACCTCCAGCTGATGCAGGGCCCCGTGGAGCTCCGCGGCATGCGCGAGCAGGAAGTCGCCGCCATCTCCCGTACCCTCAAGGCCACCGCCAAGGAACTGAACATCCCGATCATCGCCCTCTCTCAGCTCTCCCGCGACGCGGTCAAGCGCACGGGCGGCACCGGAAAGCCGCAGCTGAGCGATCTCCGCGAGTCCGGCTCCATCGAGCAGGACGCCGATATGGTCATTTTCATCCACCGTCCCGAGTTCGTGGGCCTGTCCGACGACCCGGCCGACAAGGAGAAGGCCATCATCATCATCGCCAAGCATCGCAACGGCGAGGTGTGCGACATCGAGATGAAGTACAAGGCCGGCCAGGTCAAGTTCGTGGAACCCGACCAGTCGCTGGACATCCAGGCCTCCCGGACCTACGTGAGCGCCGCCAGCGAGCCGGCGGGCCAGCCCGCCCCCTCCCCGGTGCGGGACGACTATAATTTCGACAACGATCCCAACCAGCAGTTCTGATGAAGCCTCTGTTCCGTTTCCTCCTCGCCGCCGCGCTCCTTGCCGGCACCGCCCTCTCCGCTTCCGCGCAGGGGAAGTGCCTGCCGTCCCGTCCGGACGGGGTACTGCCCTGGATGAGCGGGGAACAGCTCGAATACGCCATTTCCTATAACTGGCATGCCGTCCAGACCGACGTCGCCCGGGGCATCCTGTCCGTGGGCCAGGAAAACCTGAACGGCGAGCGTGTCTGGCATTCCAAGCTGTCGGTGAAGACGGCCCCTTTCTTCGACGTCTTCTTCAAGCTCCGCGAAGGGTTCGAATCCTGGTTCGCCCTGCAGGGCATGGAACCCCGCCAGTTCCTGAGGGACAGCCGGGAAGGCGATTATTTCGCCGTCAACCGCTATCTGTACGACCGCCGGGCAGGCCTCATCCATGCCGCCCTGAGCTATCCGGACGAGAACAAGACGGTGGACATTCCCTACGGCGCCTGCACCTATGACGTCACGACGCTGTTCTCCTATGCCCGCCAGATGGATTACGATGCCCTGAAGCAGGGTGCCCGGTACAACATCTCCTTCGCCATCGACGACAAGGTCCAGGTGCTCACCCTGACCTACCGCGGAAAGGAGAACAAGTATGTCAAGGGGGTGGGTACCGTCGCCACCCGCAAATTCGGACTCTCCCTCCTGAAGGGCGAGGTGTTCGAGGGGGACGAGGACGCCGTCCTCTGGTTTTCCGACGACGACAACCGGGTCCTTGTGGCCTTCATGGCCCCGCTCAAGGTGGGGGCGATGAACGGCCGCCTGAAATCCTACGGGACGCTGGCCCATCCGTTCGACGCCCTCATTTCCACCAAGAAAGTCAAATGAAGGAGCAAGTGATGCATACGGGCAGGATCGTGGACATGAACCCGCAGTTCACGACGGTGCGGATCGTTTCGCATTCCGCCTGCTCGGAGTGTCACGCGGCCGGCCTGTGCGGCATGGCCGAATACACCGAGAAAGCCATCCAGGTCCCTGCCGACCGCCATGCCGCCTACGGCGTGGGGGACGAGGTGGACGTGGTCCTGGAAGCGTCGATGGGCATGAAGGCGGTATGGCTCGCCTATTTCCTCCCGCTGGTGGTCCTCCTCGCCGTGGCACTCGGGCTCATCGCCCTGGGCGTGCACGAACTGTGGGCCGGACTTGCCGGCATCGCGGCCGTGGGCGTCTGGTACCTGGGCCTGTGGCTGTTCCGGGACCGGCTCCGCAACGAATACGTCTTTACCATCCGATCGAAATAAACTCTAACTAAACCTTATATGACAAGTACAATCATCTGGACCATTGCGATCATCACCGTCCTCGGACTCGTGCTGGCGCTCGTCCTCTACCTTGTGGCGAAGAAGTTCAAGGTGGAGGAGGATCCGCGCATCGACGAGGTGGAGAAGGTGATGCCCGGTGCGAACTGCGGCGGTTGCGGCTTTGCCGGCTGCCGGGCGTTCGCCGAGGCGGCGGTGGGGGCTCCGAACCTGGACAACAACTTCTGTCCGGTGGGCGGCAACGACGTCATGGCGAAGGTGGCGGCGATCCTCGGCTACGAGGTGAGCGCGAAGGCCCCCCAGGTGGCCGTCGTCCGCTGCAACGGAACCTGTGAGAACCGCCCCAAGGTCAACGAGTACGACGGTTTCGCCTCCTGCAAGGTGAAGGCGGCCCTGTACAGCGGCGACACCGCCTGTGCGTTCGGCTGCCTGGGCTGCGGGGACTGCGCGGCCGCGTGCCAGTTCGGCGCCCTCACGATGGACCCCTCGACCGGTCTCCCGGTCGTGGACGAGTCCAAGTGCACCGCCTGCGGGGCCTGTGCCAAGGCCTGCCCCAAGCGCATCATCGAACTCAGGCCCAAGGGCCCGCGCGGCATGCGTGAATTCGTCTCCTGCGTGAACCATGACAAGGGACCCGCCGCGAAGAAGGCCTGCGCCGCCGCCTGCATCGGCTGCGGCATCTGCGTGAAGACCTGCACGCACGAGGCGATCGTCCTCGACAACAACGTCGCCTACATCGACCCGGCGAAGTGCAAGCTCTGCCGCGAGTGCGAGGCGATGTGCCCGACCGGCGCCATCCACGGGGTGAACTTCCCGAAGCCCCTGGACAAGGACGCCGTCAAGGAACGCATCAAGGCTCGTCAACAAAAAGCAAAGGAGGCCGCCCATGTCTAAACGTACATTCTCCATCGGCGGAGTCCATCCGCACGACAACAAGATTTCCCGCGAGTGCGCGATCGAGCCGCTTCCGCTCTCTCCGACCGTGTACCTGTCCATGTCCCAGCACATCGGCGCGCCGGCCAAGCCGGTCGTCGCGGTAGGGGACAAGGTGAAAGTAGGCCAGGTGGTCGCCGAACCGGGCGGCTTCGTGTCCGCGTTCATCCATTCCTCCGTTTCGGGAACGGTCAAGTCCATCGGCCCCCGCAAGGACCTCGCCGGCAACCCGCAGACCTGCATCGAAATCGCCGTGGAAGGCGACGAGTGGCTGGAAGGGATCGACACGTCCGATACCCTCGTCACCGGGATCCCGGCCGACAACAAGGCCATCATCGACAAGATCCGCCTCGGCGGCGTCGTGGGCCTGGGCGGTGCGACCTTCCCCACGCATGTCAAGCTTTCGCCGCCTCCGGGCTCCAAGTGCGAGCGCGTCATCATCAACGGCTGCGAGTGTGAACCGTACCTCACCTCCGACTACCGGACCCTTCTCGAGAAGGGCGAGCAGGTGGTCGTGGGCGCCGCGATCCTCCGGCAGGTCATGGGAGGCGTTCCCTGCACCATCGCCATAGAGGAGAACAAGCCCGAGGCCGTCGCCCACATCCAGGACGTCATCCGGAAGCTCGGCTACGAGGGCATCGAGGTGATGGTCATGAAGATGATGTATCCGCAGGGCGGTGAAAAGCAGCTCATCGACGCGGTCATGCACCGACAGGTGGGATCCGGCGCGCTGCCCATCTCCGTGGGCGCGGTCGTCCAGAACGTCGCGACGGCCCTCGCCGTCTATGACGCCGTGCAGAAGAACAAGCCCATCGTGGACAATTCCGTCACCGTGACGGGCGAGTGCTTCCCCAGGCAGGCGAACCTGCTCGTGCGCGTGGGCACCCCGCTCTCCTACATCATCGACTATCTCGGCGGTGTTCCGGCCGATGCCGTGAAGGTCATCAGCGGCGGTCCCATGATGGGCCGTGCCGTGGCGAACCTCGATGCGGCCACCGTCAAGGGAACCGGCGCCCTGCTCTTCCTCACGGAGAAGCAGACCCGCCGCCAGCCCGCCTCCGCCTGCATTCGCTGCGGCAAGTGCGCGGACGCCTGCCCGATGGGCCTGGAGCCGTTCCTGCTGAACCGCCTCGTGAAGGTGAACGACCTGGAGCAGCTGGAGGCCAATGCGGCCCAGGACTGCATCGAGTGCGGCTGCTGCCTGTATTCCTGCCCGGCGCACATTCCGCTGCTGGACAATATCCGGATGGGCAAGGGCGCCGTCCTCGGCGCCATCCGTGCCCGCGCCGCAAAAAAATGACATCGTATGAGTAAACTGATCGTTTCCCCTTCACCCCACATCCATTCCAAGGACTCCACCCGGTCCCTGATGCTGGATGTCGTGATCGCGCTCCTGCCCGCCGTTCTCTGCTCCTTCGTGTTCTACGGATGGAGGGAGATCCTCGTGATGGCGGTGAGCGTGGGCTCCTGCCTCCTGCTGGAGTGGGCCGTCACCCGCTATATGCTCAAGAAACCCTCCACGCTCGGCGACCTTTCCGCCGTCGTGACGGGTATCCTCCTGGGCCTGAACCTGCCGTACACCACCCCCTGGTGGGTCGTCGTCATCGGTGCGGTCGTCGCCATCGGCGTCGCCAAGATGACCTTCGGCGGACTGGGCCAGAACATCTGGAACCCCGCCCTCGTGGGCCGCGTGTTCCTCCTCGTCTCCTTCCCGACCTACATGACCACCTGGTCGCAGCCGCAGGGCCTCTTCGGGGCCGACGCCGTGACCGGTGCCACCCCCCTCGGCGTCATCAACGAGGGGTTGATGGGCGGTGCGTCCGTGAAGGATATCATGGCTGAACATGGCTACGATTATGGCCAGATGCTGTTCGCGAACATCGGCGGTTCCGCCGGCGAGGTGTGCGCCATCGCCCTTCTCCTCGGCTTCGTGTACCTGTGCTGCCGCCGCGTCATCAAGCCCTGGATCACCCTGACGATCTTCGCCACGGTGGCCCTTACGGCCCTCATCTTCTGGGGCGTCAACCCCGACCGCTTCACCGGTCCCGTCTTCAACCTCCTCACCGGCGGTCTCATCCTCGGCGCCTGCTTCATGGCCACCGACTACGTGACCTCCCCGATGAGCCTCTGGGGCGGCGTGGTGTTCGGCGTGGGCATCGGCTTCCTCACGATGATGATCCGTTACTTCGGGTCCTATCCGGAAGGCGTTTCCTTCGCCATCCTGATCATGAACTCCTTCGTTCCGCTGATCAACATGGCTTTCAAACAGAAAAAGTTCGGGAGGAAGTAAGATGGCAGCCGTATCCAATCTCAAGAACATGGTGACGGTCCTCGGCCTCACCTGCCTGCTGTGCTCCGCCGTCCTGGGCGGTGCCTATGCCCTCACGAAGGATCCCATCGACGCTGCGGCCAAGGCGAAGACCGACAAGGCCGTAGGCGCGGTCCTTCCCGCCTTCGACGAGACCTCCTACGAGAGCGTCGAGGCCGATGGCAAGTCCTACAACTATTACAAGGCCGTCAAGGGCGGGGAGACCGTCGGCTATGCCGTCGAGTCCACCGTCGTCGGTTTCGGCGGCCCGCTGTCCCTGATGGTGGGCGTGACCCCGGCCGGTGTGGTGTACAACACCTCCGTCCTCTCGCATTCCGAGACCCCGGGCCTCGGCGCCAAGTGCAACACCGACGCCAAGTTCATGGCCCAGTGGGAGGGCTTCGACCCTTCCGCGAAGATCCTCTCCGTCAAGAAGGACGGCGGTGACGTTGACGCCATCACGGCTTCCACCATCACCTCCCGCGCCTACACGGAGGCAGTGAAGAACGCCGTGAACGCCGTTAAGAAACTGGAGGAGAAAGACCATGAGTAAGAATCTGAAACTCATCACGGAAGGCCTGGTCAAGAACAACCCGACCTTCGTCCTGCTGCTGGGCATGTGTCCGACGCTGGCCACGACCACGTCGGCCATCAACGGCCTGTCGATGGGCCTTGCGACGCTTTTCGTCCTGGTCCTTTCCAACATGGCCATCTCCCTCATCGCACCGGTGGTTCCGGACAAGGTCCACATCCCGGTGTACATCGTGGTGATCGCCACCTTCGTCACGCTGCTGCAGCTCCTGATGCAGGCCTATACCCCGGGAATGTACGAGACCCTGGGCCTGTTCATCCCGCTCATCGTGGTGAACTGCATCGTCCTGGGCCGCGCGGAGGCCTTCGCGAACAAGCACGGCGTCCTCGAGAGCGCCTGTGACGGCCTGGGCGTCGGCCTCGGCTTCACCTGCTCGCTCACGGTGCTCGGCCTCGTCCGCGAGATCCTGGGCTCCGGCTCCGCCTTCGGGTTCAACTTCATCGGCGGAAACGACGGCATGCTCGCCTTCGTCATGGCTCCGGGCGCCTTCCTGTGCCTGGGCTACCTGATGGTCCTGTTCAACAAATTCTTCAAGAAAGACTAAGCCATGGAGTACTTCCTGATTATCATCTCGGCGATCTTTGTCAACAACATCGTCCTCGCGCAGTTCCTCGGAATCTGCCCGTACCTGGGTGTCTCCAACAAGCTTTCGACGGCCTCCGGCATGTCGATGGCCGTGTGCTTCGTCATCACCCTTGCGACCCTGGTGACCTATCTCATCAACCAGTACCTTCTCGTCCCGTTCCAGCTCGAGTTCCTGCAGACGATCGCCTTCATCCTGGTGATCGCCGCCCTCGTGCAGATGGTGGAGATCGTGCTCAAGAAGGTGAGTCCCTCCCTCTACCAGGCCCTTGGCATCTTCCTTCCCCTGATCACCACGAACTGCGCCGTGCTCGGCGTGGCGATCACCGTCGTCACGAAGGAGTTCACCTTCGGCCTTCCCTCCCACATGCTGAACCTCGGTGAAGCGCTGGTCTATGCCTTTGCGACCTCCCTGGGCTATGGTCTTGCCATGGTCATCTTCGCCGGCATCCGCGAGCACCTGGCGATGAACGACGTCCCCAAGGCGTTCAAGGGTGTCCCGATCGCCCTGGTGAGCGTGGGCATCCTCGCGCTGGCCTTCATGGGCTTCAGCGGAATGGTTAAATAAAACATCTTAACAACTTTTAAATCATTTGCGATATGAAAAAGACACTGATTCTCATGGCAGCTATCCTCGGTTTTGCCGTGGTGGCTTCCGCGCAGCCCCGTGCCATCGGCCTCCGTGCCGGTTACGGCGGTGAGTTCTCTTATCAGCATGGCCTCGGCGGCAACTTCGCCGAACTGGATCTCGGTTGGTGGCATAATCACATCAATCTCGTAGGCACCTATGATTTCATCCTGGGCGGCAATGGCCAGGTAAACGTGTATCTGGGACCTGGCGCCCAGCTGTCCATCTGGAATGACGCACCTGCGAACAAGTCCTATGTGAATGTCGGTCTGGCCGGCCAGTTCGGTGTGGAATGGAACATTCCGCAGATCCCGCTGCAGCTTTCCCTGGACTGGAGACCGGTCTTCTATTTCCTGGAGAATGGGCGAGGCTTCGGTTACGACAGCGTCGGCCTGGGCATCAGATACCGCTTCTAGCATGAAAAAGGCGCTATTGATCGTGGTGGCCCTGCTGGGCCTCTCCTTCGCTGCCGCGGCGCAACCGAAGGCCATCGGTGTCCGGGGCGGCCTGTTCGGCCGTGCGTTCAACGGTGAAATCAGCTATGAGCACTGGTTCACCATGTTCGACAACGACTACGACTTCCTGGAGGCCGAACTCGGCGTGTTCGGCGGCAACGGCTTCAAGGCTACGGCGATGTACAACTTCACCTTCGCCCAGCCGGAGTTCACCGACCGCGGCGAGTGGGCTTTCTATGCCGGCCCCGGCGTCGTGGGCGGCTATGGCACCGGCGTGAACAAGAACGACGAGGTGGTAGCGGCTCCGTTCGTGGGCCTCGCCGCCCAGCTGGGCCTGGAGTACACCTTCTGGTTCCCGCTCCAGCTTTCCGTGGACTTCCGTCCGACCTTCATGATTCCCGCGTTCATGAACCGCACCAACTGGTACGGCTTCGCCCTGTCGGCCCGGTACGCGTTCTAGTCCGCGAGCCAGGCGTCGATGTCTTTCTGGATGCGCCGGGCGACCTTCCGGGTCTTGCCCACGGGCTTCGAAGGATAGACGTCGCGCCGCTGGTTCCAACCCTGTTCGAAGGCTTTGAGATCCGTCTCGAAGCCTTCTTCGTTGAACGGCCGGTCCTCCCGGACGCTGGCCAGGGCTTCGTTGAAGAAGATGTCCCACCGGCCCTGGTAGTAGTCCTTCACGAGGCCGTTCCACATCCGGTTCGCGTAGTCGTTGAGGATGGGGCCGCCCCAGATCGTGAGGAGGGTGCGGGCGTTGGTCTCATAATAATCCTTTTCCGCCTCGTCGGTGCCCAGGGCGCGGGCGTCGGCGATCCATTTCCCGAGAAGGAAGTCCGGGTGCGTGCCCAGGAGGTCGTCGATGTCGGCGAAAATGCGGTGGGACTTGTCCACGAGGGCTTCCATCTCCGTGAGGTCCTTCGCCTTGTATGCGGCGGTGAACGCATCCCGGACCTGCCAGAAGAAGTTGGCCAGCCACTGGGAATAGAAGTTCACCAGGTCGTAGTTGTAAGCGTCCCGCCGGGACTTGTGCGAAAGGAGTTCTTTGCAGCACGCAAGCAGCAGGTCGTTGTCGTAGGTGTAGTCCGGCTTGGTGTAATAGGTGCCGTGGCCCTCGAAGGTGGGCCGGGCGTCGATCTGGGTGCCCAGGCCGTAGTAGGCGCTGTCGTGGTAGATGCTGTCCACGAGCGTTTTCCAGGTTCGCTCGACGCCGGCATCGGCCTTTCCGAAGCGGGTGCGCGCCCAGTCGCGGGTCCATCCGTCCACGTCGCCTTCCGGCATCCAGGGGCGCTCCAGCAGGTACTCGAAGACCTGCGGGCTCACGTCGAAGGACTCCAGGGTGGACCCCACGCCGGTGAAATTGTCCCCGGCGTCCGCCATCGTTGCGGAGAGGCGGGCCTCCAGCTTGTGGAGGTCGCCCACGAGGGTGGTGTTGCCGCCGAAATTGCCCAGGTAGCACCAGACATAGGGCTGGCCGAAGAATCCGTCGCAGGTGCGCCAGACTTCCGTGTTTTCGCAGAAATAGTCCAGCAGCACGAGCCGGTCCTGCGGGACGGCGGAGAGGTAGGCGTTCAGGCGCTCCGTCGTCCAGTTCTTGCGCTTGTAGTAGAAGACCCAGGACATCTGGAGCCAGCGGGCCTCGGGATCGGCCGCCTCCAGGGACTCGAACAGGTGCCGGGAAACCGTCCGGAGGTATTCCGGGTCCCAGCTGGGCGGGTCCATCTCGTTGAACGGGTCCACGCCGTAGATGTGGTCGGTCCCGTACAGGGCCTCCTGCTTCTCCAGGAAGCTCTTCTGGATGCGCGGGAACAGGGGATCCTCCGAGTTGAGGAAGAAAGTGGGCGTGAAGCCGCACCAGGAACTCAGGTTCTGGATGTCCGCCTCGGGGTGCAGTTCCGCGATCCGGCCGGGAACATGCCCCGCGAAACCGGGCAGCACCGGGGTCATGCCCAGCTCCCGCTCCCGGGTGACGATGCGGCCCTGCAGGGCTTTCTGGCCTTCCAGCCAGGAGACCGGCAGCGGTCCCTGGAAGCCGTCCAGGTTGGCCATCCGGTGCCAGGGGAGATGGGCCGGTCCGCTGAAGTAGGAGCGGATCTCTTCGTCCGTCATCCCGAATTCCTTCCAGACCTCGTACCACACGGCTTCCTGGCCGGTGATGGCGAGCGGCAGGGTGACGCCGTTCAGGGCCATCCAGTCGATGAAGCGCTCCCACTGCTTCCAGCCCCACCAGGGCATCGTGTAGCCGTAGGTGCAGTAGTTCAGGAAGAACCGGTCGTTCACCCGCGCTTCGCGGCGCACAGCCTCTTTCACGCGCGGCAGGCGCCAGGGCAGCTGGACGGGCTGGTCCTCGAACCAGGACACATGGACATGGGCCACGTGCTTGAGGTACCAGTTCAGGCCCATCGCCTGGGAATTCACGTTGTTGCCGGTGATGCGGACTTTCCGTCCGGCCTGCTCCACCTGGAAGAAGTCCTTCTCCGCAGGGGATTCGACGAATTCGAAGCGGGCGGCTTTCCGGCCCAGGATCCGGCGGGCCAGGTCGTCGGCCGGGGAGGCCTGCAGCAGGGTGCCTGCAAAGAGCAGCGCGAGGAGGACAAGTCTTTTCATGTCAGAGGTTTTCAAGGGATTCGAAGTCGATCTCCGGCGCAGTTCCGCCGCCGGTGCGGGTGAATGCGGTGCCGTATTCCGTCCGTTCGTCGAAGAAACCGCAGTTCCTGAGGAGGAACTGTGCGCCGTCGGAGGCGCCGTACAGGTCGCCGCGCATGCCGGTCCGGCCGGTGTTGTCGCAGGAGAACCGGGCCGATGTCACTTCCTTCCAGCTCCCGTCCTTCAGGCGGACCCACTGGTTGCCGAACCGGACGCTGCGGGTGTGGAAGCCGGTATTGGGGTCGAAGCATTCCAGGAAGGAATAGGCCCCCTTGTACCAGGTGTCGGTATGCGGACGGCGGAAGGAGGCAAGCAGGTGCCAGTTTCCTTCCTCGTCCCGGAAGTAACCGGTGTAGTCGGTGTTTCCCTTGCCGTCGGGGTGGACATGGACCAGGGTTCCGTAGGTCTTCCCGGGCTTCCAGGGATAGTCCATGAAACTCTGGCCGCCGGAGCCTTCCCCGCCGAAGTCCTGCGCCGTCACCCCTGCGCCCTTGCGGAGCGTCGTGATGCGCATGTCCTCGGGGATGGCGCCGGGATTGTCGGTCTCATAGGGGCTCCAGACGGAGAAGAGGACCGTATTGGGACCGTCCGTATGGGTCTGGATGCCCATGTAGCCTTCCTTGAATCCGGTGAGCATGTAGTACGTGGCCGGTACGGCGCCCTCTTCCGGTACGGTGGCCTCGTTGTAGAACCACTCGGCGTCGCCCGCCGGGAAGTCATAGAACAGGTGCACCGACGGGCCGCGGCGGTACCAGTAGCAGTCGTCCACCTTGTCCTCCGGCGTGAAGTTCAGCTCGCCGGACAGGGCGGGTCCGGAGGCATAGAAACGGGAGATCCGGAAAAACTGGGCGCCGGAGGGCTTGGCCTCGCTGCCCTGGATGTCCACCCGGACATACCCGGGCTCCTTCACTTCGAACTCGCCGATGTCATAGGCGCCCGGCTGGGCGACGTCCACTTTTCGAGACTGGCCGTTGCAGGTGAAAGTGAGCCGGCCGGACTGGGTGCCGGCCGGCTGGGCGGCCTGGAACGCCAGGTGGAGGGTCCCTTTCCCCTCGGTCCGGAAGTAGAGTGAAAGGACCGTGGCGGGATCGTCCCAGGACAGGACCGTTCCTTTATAGGTATCGATGATCCGGGGCGCTTCCTGATAGAAGGAACCGCCGGCGGATGTGACGAATACGTTGCCTCTGAAAGGGATGACGCGGGCGTCCGGCGAAGGCTCATAGGGCTCGGCGGGCTGGGCTCCGCAGGCTGCAGCCAGCAGGACCGCCGGCAGCAGGGATTTGAATAGAATATGCATAATCTTTCAATCTTAGCCCAAAGATAGCTTTTTCCCGTCAATAAGCGGACAATGTCGATTAAAAATTCTTATATTTGTGTTGAGGAATAATAAAATTCTACCTAATATTCTCTAACTGTTTTCCGTATGAAAAGATTCTTTGCAGCACTCTTGTTCCTGGTTGTCAGTATGATGGCCTGGGGACAGACGGCGGTGCACGGTGTCGTCCAGGATCCGTCCGGACAGCCCATCGTCGGAGCCGGAATCCTTCAGGTGGGTTCCACGACCAACGGCGTCGTGTCCGACCTGGACGGTACTTTCACCATCAGCGTGCCCTCCAACGCCACGCTGGATGTCTCCTGTGTGGGCTATGTGTCCAGGCAGGTTCCCGTGAACGGCCAGACCCGTCTCACCGTCGTCCTCGAGGAGGACGCCGAGATGCTGGACGACGTCGTGGTCGTCGCCTTCGGTAAGATGAAGCGCGAAGCTTTCACCGGATCGGCGGGCGTGATGAAGTCCGACGACCTCCTCAAGTCCCAGGTCTCCAACGCCGCCCAGGCCCTCGCGGGCCGCGTGGCCGGTGTCCAGATCACCAATTCCTCCTCCCAGCCGGGTGCATCCCCGCAGATCACCATCCGTGGCGTCGGCTCCATTTCCTCGGACACCGAACCGCTCATCATCGTGGACGGCATGCCTTATGACGGCGATATCAACCTCATCAACTCCAGCGATATCGAGTCGATGACCGTCCTGAAGGATGCGGCCTCCAACGCCCTGTACGGCGCCCGTGGCGCGAACGGCGTCATCATGATCACCACCAAGCGCGGCCAGAGCGGCCACGCCAAGGTCTCCGTGGACGCCAAGTGGGGCGTGAACCAGAACGGTCTTCCGCACTATGAGACGGTGAACACCCAGCAGTTCTACGAGCTCTACTACCAGATGCTCTACAACAACTACTCCACCCTCACCGACGCTGACGGAAACCGCACTTACACGGACGAGCAGGCCCACGCTCTCGCCAATTCGCGCCTGACCGATTCCTCCACGGGCGTCGGACCGGGATATATGGTGTACACGGTTCCGACCGGCCAGGACTTCATCCTCAAGGGCGGCTCCATGAACCCGAACGCCTCGCTCGGAGCGTTCTATGAGAGTGACGGCAAGACTTTCTGGCTCCAGCCGGACAACTGGGAGAAGATCGGCCTGCAGAACGGCCTTCGCCAGGAGTACAACGTTTCCGTTTCCGGACAGTCTGACAAGGTGAACTATTTCGCCTCCATCGGCTACCTGAGCAACGAAGGTATCCAGGAGGGCTCCCTCCAGCAGCGTACCACGGCGCGTATCAAGGCCGACTATCAGGCCAAGCCCTGGCTCAAGGTGGGCGGCAACTTCGGCTATACGCACTACGACCTGTCCCAGACCTCCGAGGGCGTCATCGGCTCCGGAACCATCTGGCCTGTCATCCAGTCCCAGGCTCCCATCTATCCGGTGTACTTCCGCGACGCGAACGGCCGTGTGCTCACCGACAAGTGGGGCGAGCCCATGTTTGACTTCGCCCAGCAGTATGGCCTGAGCCGCGCCGGCGGAGTGGGCGGCAACGCCGTGTTCTCCAACAAGTACGATGACAACACCACCGACGGAAATGCATTCACCGTGGGCGGTTTCGCCGATTTCAAGTTCCTGAAGGACTTCACCTTCACGGTCAACGTGAACATCTACGACTACGATCGCCGGGGCACTTATGTCACCAGCCCGTTCGTGGACCATTACACTTCCTCGAACGACAACGGCTACCTGTACAAGAGCGCCAGCCGCACTTTCACCTACAACACCCAGCAGTTGCTGAACTATGCGAAGGTATTCGGTGACCATGATGTCAACCTGATGCTCGGCCATGAGTACTACAACTACAAATACGAGTACATGGGCATGTCCGGAAAGAACTTCGGCATCGACGGCGTCACCGAAATCGACGCCGTGCTACAGAAAGACCCCGACCCGTCCTCCGAGTCCAGCGTTTACAACAACGAAGGCTATTTCGCCCGGGCGCTGTACAACTACGCCGGCAAGTACTATCTGTCCGGCTCCTTCCGTCGCGACGCCTCCTCCCGGTTTGCCAAGAACCACCGCTGGGGTAACTTCTGGTCCGTCGGCGGCGCGTGGATCGTGTCCAAGGAAGATTTCTTCCACATCCCGTGGGTGGACACTTTCAAGATCAAGTTCTCCGTGGGAAGCCAGGGCAACGACAATATCGGAAACTACCTGTACGCCGACTCCTATAACCTCGTGAACAGTGACAACAAGGTCGCTTTCCAGTGGAGGCAGAAGGGTAGCGAGGACATTACCTGGGAAACCAACACCAACTACAACGGCGGTATCGAGTTCGAACTCTTCAAGGGCCGTCTGAACGGATCCGTGGACTATTTCTACAGGAAGACCTCCGACATGCTCTTCTCCCTGAACACTCCGCCGTCCTCGGGCTATACCAGCTACTATACGAACCTCGGCGACATGCGCAACCGCGGTGTCGAACTGGACCTCAACGGGACGCTGGTGCAGACCCGGAACTTCGTCTGGAACGCCAACTTCAACCTCTCCTTCGTGAAGAACAAGGTGCTCAAGCTTCCGGATGACATCAAGAAGACCGTCGTGGACGGGTACCACGGTTACGTGAACCTGGACGGTTCCTTCGTTTCGAAGTACAAGTACTTCGTCGCCGAAGGCCTGCCGCTTTATACCTGGTACTATCCGGAGTATGCCGGCGTGGACAAGGAAACCGGCGAGGCCCTGTACTACGTGGACGAACTGGATGCCGAGGGCAATGTGACCGGCCGCACGACGACCAACAATCCGAGCAACGCCACCGACTACCGTCTTGGCGATGCGATGGCGCCGCTGTTCGGCGGTTTCGGAACCACCTTCCAGTTCTACGGCTTCGACCTGTCCGTGAACCTGAACTTCCAGATCGGCGGTCTCGCCCGCGATTACGTGTACGCCTCCCTGATGCACACCGGCGCCGCCACGGCGACCAACTGGCACAAGGACATCTTCAAGGCCTGGACCCCGACGAACACGAATACCGACGTGCCTCGCTTCAAGGATAACGAGACCTTCGGCCAGAACGCCCTGTCCTCCCGTTTCATCACCAATGCAAGTTACCTGAACCTGCAGAACGTGAACTTCGGTTATACCCTGCCTTCCAAGCTGACGCGCCGGATGGGCATCGAGACCGTCCGCATCTACTTCTCCGGCGAGAATCTTGGATTCGTTTCCATGCGGAAGGGCTTCGACCCGCGCTACAACATTGCCGGTTACACCAATCCGGAACTCTATTCCCCGATCCGCACCCTGTCGGGCGGCATTAACCTGGTATTCTAATTTGAAAGGAGAAAGAATCATGAAGAAAATGTTTGTCACGCTGGCTGTAGCGCTCCTCGTCTTCTCCGGATGTATCAAGGAA
Source organism: Bacteroidales bacterium (assembly GCA_017464245.1). Lineage (GTDB taxonomy): Bacteria > Bacteroidota > Bacteroidia > Bacteroidales > UBA932 > Cryptobacteroides. Next base: position 28,274 of record JAFUDV010000049.1, read on the forward strand.
ACCTATCCGACCACGTACGTGCTGGCGGACCAGATCGGCCAGTCCGAATCCGCCCTGGACGGCATGGTCAACGCCATCTATACCACCATGGCCGGCTACAAGAATAGCGACGGCGGCCTGGAAATGATTTCCTATGGCGGCATGCGCGTCATGCTGGAGCATACGACCTCCCAGATGGTTTGCTCCGGTGCCAATGGTTACAACACGATGGGCGCCTATGCGCAGCTCAATATCGCGGCCACCGGCTCCAACCGCGGCCTGTATCCTTCCTATCTGTACTATGCGTACATCAAGAACGTGAACGACATCATCGGCATCCTTGCTCCGCAGGAGAACCTGGATGATGCGAAAAAGGCCATTCTGGGTCAGTGCTACGCCTATCGGGCCCTCTATTACATGGATCTCGTCCAGATCATGGAATGGAAGAAGCCCACGGACTCCCGCTACAAGTGGGTGGATCCCAAACTTGGCCCGGACGCCCTCGTCAACCTGGGTGTTCCGATCGTGACCGACGAGACCCCGTCCGAACAGTTGGCGAACAATCCCCGTGCGACGGTGGACGAGGTGTACACCCTGATCCTTTCCGACCTCGGAAAGGCGGAGAGCCTGCTGGACGGTTTCGTCCGGACTGACAAGGTCCAGCCCGACCTGGGGGTCGTATATGGCCTTTATGCCCGTGCCTACACCAACCTCGCTTCCCGCGTGAAGACCGCTGCGACCTACAAGGACGAGGCCGATTACTGGAAGAAAGCGGCAGACTATGCCGACAAGGCCATCAGCACCTCCGGCTGCACCCCGTTGACCGAGGACCAGTGGACGGATCCGGTGAACGGCTTCAACAACCGCAATTCCCAGAATTCCTGGATGCTCGCCACGACCATCTCCGAGTCCAATACGGCGGCCGCCTCCACGGAATCCTTCGTCTTTGCCATGATCATGGGCACGGAAACCGATTTCTCCGTGTATGGTTGGCGTGTGGGGCGTTCCCTCGCCCGCAACTGGTATGAGCGGCTTTCCGACAACGACTGGCGCAAGAAGTCCTGGCTGGCTCCGGAATTCTTCTATGAGTCCACCAACCAGGTCCCCGGTGGAAAGTATCTGGTGGAGAAGGATGCTTCCGGCAACCTGCTGAACAACAAGTGGGCGAAAGGCAGCAATTCCAGCAATGCCCAGGAAGACTGGTCTGACGACTATGACGGAACCGGCACCCACAGTTACCGGCTTACTTCCAGCCCGTCCTGGATCCGCTCCCGGATCAACAAGTACTATGGATTCCAGGGTTGGCCCTGGCTGTATGTGAACATCAAATTCCGTCCGCACAACGGAGCTTACAATGTATATACGACCGGTGGCGCCACGGATTATCCCTGCATGCGCGTAGAGGAAATGTACTTCATCAAGGCCGAGGCCCTCGCCCATGCACAGGGTGTTGGCGCCGGCAAGGCGGCACTGGAAGAGATCGTGAAGACCCGCAACAGCACCTATACTTGTACGGCGACCGGATTGGACGATTTCATCGAAGAGATGTACTTCCAGAAAGGAATCGAATTCTGGGGCGAGGGTGTGCCTTACTTTGACGCCAAGCGTCTGGAACGGGGCATCCACCGGGCCTACCTGGGAACGAATCTGGAGCGCTACCAGCATGGCTTCGACATCGACGGCCCCTACACCGGCCAGACCCCTGGCTGGAACCAGGCCGAGCTGAATGCCAACCCTGCCATCTTCGACTACAACAACCCGCACACTCCGCAGGCGAGCCTGTATGTGTGGGCCGGTAACGACGACTTCCGCCCGTACTATGGCTGCGAGATCGACACGGAGGGCATGAAGTATTAACCCAGTAAAATGCAACGAACATGAAAACGATAACAAGACTGATCCTGCTCTCCGCCCTGGCGGTCTTCGCGTCCTGCAAGGATGACGAGGGAATGGGCGGTGGTTCCGCCTCCTCGGGATCCAGCACCGAAGGATTCTTCTTCAAGCAGGCTTTCAACTACAACCTGACATCGGATCCGGTCGTCGAGGTGCCTGTGGTCCGGTTGGGTACGGAGGGTGACCTCGCGGTTGAGGTGACCGCATCCGGTTCTTCCGAATTCACCGTCCCTTCCCAGGTCGTCATCAAGAACGGAGACCGGATGGGTGCGCTGGTCGTGACCTATGACCCGTCCAAACTCAGTTTCAACCAGGTTTATGAAATTGCCCTGAGTATCAAGGACTATACTTCCATCTACGGTTATCAGAATGCGACGGTCACGATCGAGAAGCCGACTTCCTACTACAAGTACGGCGCGGGCACGATCGTCGAGGACTGGTGGGGAGAACAGGAAGACAAGGAGATGTTCGTCCGCGAATTCGCGGAAGATGTCCTCCAGTGCTACCTGCCTCAGTGCTGGGGCCATGATTCCGGCGGCCCGGACAAGTATCCGGTCCAGGATTATGTGTTCTACTGGAATACCAAGACCAACAAGGTCTATGTCCCGTTCCAGTACATGGGCTGTGAGGACTGGTGCATCGCCGACCAGGGTGCCATCGCCTGCAAGTTCGGCGGCCCCGGTTACAAGGAAGGCAGTGCCGAGTGGCGTTCCTACATCGACACGTATTACACCACTTGCGCTTATCCGCAGCCGCACTACGATCCCGAAAAGAAGGCGTTCTACCTGTCCGATTCCGCCGCATGCAGTCCTGCGGACGGTTCTGTCGCCTACGGTACGCCGGGACGTCCTGATGTCTTTACGCTCGAGTAATGGAAAGGATATCCTGTTTGTTTGCAGCAGCCGCCGTCTTCGTGATGGCGGCTGCCTGCACTCCGAAGGGTCCGGCGGACCCGGAGGTGGAGGCTGCGAAGGCTTTGGCCGAGCGTGTCGTGGGACCGCAGCAGGCCCGTCACTTCGTCTTCGAGAAGGCGGAAGGGGAGGGCGATTTCTTCCGTCTGGAGCAGCGCGGCGGAAAGCTCGCCGTCATCGGCAATGACGCGAATTCCATGGCCGTGGGCCTGAACCACTATCTCAAGTACTATTGCCATGTGGAGTACGGCTGGCTGCTGGGCGACACGTTCACCCTTCCCAAGAAGCTGCCGGCCGTGCCGGAGCCGGTGGAAGCATCGGCCCGGGTGAAGGACCGCTTCTTCCTGAACTACTGCACCTACGGGTACACGATGCCCTGGTGGCAGTGGGCCGACTGGGAGCACTTCATCGACTGGATGGACCTGAACGGGATCAACCTCCCGCTCGCCATCACCGGCCAGGAGTCCATCTGGTACCAGATCTGGACCGAGATGGGTCTCACCGACGAGGAAGTACGGAACTACTTCACCGGCCCGGCGCACCTGCCGTGGCACCGGATGCAGAACATCGACCGCTGGTTCGGCCCGCTGCCCCACAGCTGGCTGGACGGCCAGTTGGAACTCCAGAAGCGGATCACGGCCCGGGAGCGCGAACTGAACATGAAGCCGGTCCTTCCGGCCTTCTCCGGCCACGTGCCGCGGGAACTCTCCCGCCTGTATCCGGACGCGCCCATCACCAAGAACGAGGACTGGTCCGGCTACCAGCCGGAGTACGCCTGCACCTTCCTGGACCCGATGAGTGACCTGTTCACCGAGATCCAGCGCAAGTTCGTGGAGAAGGAGACGGAGATCTACGGGACCGACCATGTGTATGGCATCGACATCTTCAACGAACTCACCCCGCCCAGCTGGGAGCCCGAGTACCTGGGCCGCGTGAGCCGGCAGGTGTACGAGTCCCTGGAGAAGGCCGACCCGGACGCCACCTGGCTCCAGATGGGCTGGCTCTTCTACAACGAACGGAAATACTGGACCGAGGACCGCGTGGAGGCCTATCTGACCTCCTTCCCGAAGGAGCGCCAGATCCTGCTGGACTACTTCTGCGACCGGCAGGAGGTGTGGAAGCGCACGGACAGTTTCTACGGCGTGCCTTACATCTGGTGCTATCTGGGGAACTTCGGCGGCAACACCGCCCTCGTGGGCAAGTTTGGCGACCTGAATGAGAAGATCGAGAACGCCCTCGTGAACGGAGGGTCCAACATGAGCGGCGTGGGCGCCACCCTGGAGGGCTTCGACTGCAACCCGTATGTCTATGAGTACATCTTCGAGAAGGCCTGGACCCTGCCGCAGCACAAGGATGTGGCGGCCTGGACCGAGGGACTCGCCGACCAGCGCGTCGGCTTCGGGGACCCGAAGGCCTGTGAGGCCTGGAAGATTCTCGTGGACAGCGTGTATGTCGATTCCAGCACCCCGGGACAGGCGTCGTTCGTGAACCAGCGGCCCGCCATCGGCCGGACCCGGACCTGGTACGGCAACGCGCGGCTGCTGTATGACAACAAGCACCTGTGCGAGGCCCTGGGCCTGCTGCTGGAGGTGGACGGGAAGAACAGCGCCTATGCGTTCGACCTGGCGAACCTGACCCGGCAGTTGCTGGCGAACCGGTTCGACGCCCTCAAGAAGCAGTACGAGGCCGCCGTGGCGGAGAAGGACCGGGAGACCATGAAGACCGTCTCCGCGGAGATGCTGGAGATCATCACCGACATCGACACCGTGATCGGCACGCACAGCTATTTCCTCACGGGCAAATGGATTTCCGACGCCCGCAGCTGGGGAAAGGACGATGTGGAGAAGGCCTACTTTGAGCGCAACGCCCGCAACCTCATCACTACCTGGAGCGACAAGGACATGCTCCTGAACGACTACGCCTCCCGTACCTGGAACGGCCTCACCGGCACCTTCTACAAGGTCCGCTGGGAAAAGTTCTTCGCGGCGGTGAACGTTGCTCTGGACAAGGACGGTACCTTCGACGAGGAGGACTACAAGGCCTTCTCCGATGACGTGACGACCTTCGAGAAGCAGTGGTGGGACGAGTGCCTGCACACCTTCCCGGCGCAGCCCGTGGGCGACGCCAAGACCGTGGCGGCACAGCTGTACGCGAAGTACCGGGACCGGATTATCTAGCGGAGAGCGACATCAGCAGCTGATACTGCTGGTTCACCGCTTCCGAGAATGAATTGTCGAGGATGGCATCCGAAAGGGTGCCATCCTCCGTTTGGATCCGGAGGGCGGTGATATGTCCGTAGGCGAGCTCCCGGAGCTGGTCCATGGACGGATACAGATACAGGAAGTTGACCTCGTCACGCGTCTGGGGAAGGGTGATCTCCCCGCCCCCTTCCAGGACGAAGGTGACGGGGGAGTCCGGGGTGATGGTGTACTGCCTCTCCGTCCCGAGCTGGAAAGCCAGGTCGATGTCCTCGGAGGCCGTTTCCTTATAGTAGAGGTGGCTCAGGATGATGTTGTATTTGAATTCCCTGCCGTCGGCGACGAGGGGATTGGACGCCGTCAGGATGCTGTTTTTCTGGTCGATGCGGCCGGCGGGTTCCACGGTGAGGTCGATGGTGGCCGCGGCGGCCTGTTCGATGGCCTCGCAGTGGCGCTTGAGGAGGCCGGAGAAGCTGCTGTCGTCCCGGAAACTGAACTGAAGGTAGTCGTCGGGATTCCAGCCGGTGACCAGTTCCAGGGCCTTGACCCCGCGGAGGAGCTTCTCCATGTCGGCGGGTTCCAGCGCGTAGCGGAGCCGGTTCAGGTACAGGCCGTCCTCCAGGCGGGACTTGGTGGGGTTGTCCGTGCCGATCTGGTCCGCCCGCACGATGGAGCCGCCGGGGAGGGTTGCGCTCATTTTCGTGCCCTTGGGGGCGGTGAAGGGCGTTTTCCCCCGCAGGTCGATGAACAGCTGGTACAGCGCGGAACCGTCCTCGAAGCCCACTTTTTCCACGCGGATTTCGAAGTCTTCCGTTTTCTCGAAAGTGGTGGAGACATGGGTGAGTCCGCCGGACCGGTAGTTGGTCCGGATGGACTGGGCGGACAGGGTGAGGGCCGATGCAAGGGCGGCGGCGGACAGGAGGAACTTTCTCATAATCGGCAGCAAATATACACATTTGATGCCGTTGGAAGGAAATTTTTCGTATCTTTATCGGAACTAACGACACGGACTATGTACCAATACCGCACTTCCGGCGACAAGTATGTCCTGAGCCTGGACAACCATGTGGAGATTTCCGCGGCGCTCGCCGCCTTCTGCCAGGAACTGGACATCTGCTGCGGCGCCGTCTATGGACTCGGCGCCATCAGCGAGGCGACCTTCCGCTTCCTGGACCCCGCCACGAAACAATACGTGGACAAGACCTTCTCCGAACAGATGGAGATCACGAACCTGACCGGCAACATTTCCCGGAAGGACGGCAATGTGTACCTGCACCTGCATATCACCGCCAGCCGGCGGGACTACACCTGCATCGGCGGCCACCTGCTGACCGCCCGTGTGAACGGGGCCTGTGAACTCGTGGTGGAGCGCTTCTCCTGCGAAGCCGGCCGCCGCTTCGACGCGGAGACGGGCCTGAACCTGTATGATTTCTAAAACCATCGACCTGATATGAGCTTCGTCATGATCATCGAGCTGCTGATCGTCCTGGCAGCACTCTATGTGGGCTCCCGTTACGGGTCCCTCGCTCTCGGCGCCATTTCCGGCATCGGCCTGGCCATCCTCGTGTTCGGCTTCGGCCTCAAGCCCGGCACCCCGCCGACGGACGTCATCTACATCATCATCGCGGCCGTCACCTGCGCCGGCACCCTCCAGGCGTCGGGCGGTATGGACTGGATGATCC
>JAFUDV010000050.1 GCA_017464245.1 Bacteroidales bacterium
GCAACGAGATCGTCGCCCGCCAGTTCATCTTCCGCATGCGTGAGTTCGAGCAGATGGAGATGCAGTTCTTCATCAAGCCCGGTACTGAGCTCGACTGGTTCGCCAAGTGGAAGGAGGCCCGTATGAAGTGGCACGTGAACCTCGGGATGGGCGCGGAGAACTACCGCTTCCACGACCACGAGAAACTGGCCCACTACGCCAACGCCGCCACCGACATCGAGTTCAACTTCCCGTTCGGCTTCAAGGAGCTCGAGGGCATCCACAGCCGCACGAACTTCGACCTGGGGAACCACCAGAAGTTCTCCGGCAAGAAGATCGAGTACTTCGACCCCGAGGAGAACGTCTCCTACACCCCGTACGTCATCGAGACGTCCATCGGCGTGGACCGCATGTGCCTGGCCGTCATGGCCCATTCCTACACCGTCGAGAAGCTCGAGAACGGCGAGGAGCGCGTCGTGATGAAGATTCCCGCCCCGCTCGCTCCGATCAAGGTGGCCGTGATGCCGCTCGTGAAGAAGGACGGCCTGCCGGAGATTGCCCAGAAGGTCGTGGACGAACTCAAGTACGACTTCTCCTACCAGTACGACGAGAAGGATTCCATCGGCAAGCGCTACCGCCGCCAGGATGCCATCGGCACCCCGTTCTGCGTGACCGTGGACCACGACACCCTCGTGGACGGCTGCGTCACTGTCCGTGACCGCGACACGATGACCCAGGAGCGCGTGAAGATCGAAGACCTCCGCGCCCTCATCGACAAGAAGGTCTCCCTGACGAACCTCCTGCGGAACCTGTAGTCCGGTCTCCGTCAATGAAGCCCGACCTTTCGGCCGGGCTTTTTTCATTGGAGTTCCTTGACGATCCTTTCCAGTCCCACGTAGTCGCGGAGGATCCAGAGGATGTAGCGGATGTCCACGCACACGCACTTGTTGTAGCCGGGGGTGTAGGAGACGTCGGAGGCGAGGGATTCCTTGTTGCCGTCGAAGGCGAGGCCGATGAGTTCGCCCCGGGCGTTCAGGACGGGGGAGCCGGAGTTTCCGCCGGTGATGTCATTGTCCGTGAGGAAGTTGACGGGGCCTACATAGTCGTGCACCGCTTCGACGAAGTCTGCCGGAAGCGCATAGTCGTGCTGCGCAGGGTCCCATTTTTCGAAAAGGCCGCGGGGGGTTGACCAGCAGGACGCGTGGACGGCGTCCCAGGGGTCCAGGGAAGAAACCCGTCCGTAGGTGATGCGCATCGTGGCGTTCGCATCGGGATACTGGACGAGGCCCCGGGCGGAGCGGTCCGCATAGAGGGCGCGCGTATAGCGGCGTGTCAGTTCCGTCAGGTCGCCGGTGTGCCGCTCCCGGGCGTTGAAGGCCGTGATTTTGACCTCCGTGATGAAATCCATCAGTTGGAGGGGATTGTCCCACAGGTGCGCCGCCAAGGCCGTGAAATCGCCGGAAAAGGCCCTGTACAGGGAATCCTGCCGATGGCCGACGACCTCGGCCGGGATATGCCCGAAATACTCCTCCAGCGCATAGGCGAGCAGTTCCTTCTCCACGCGGGGGTCCAGTTCCGCGATGCCCCGGCGGTAAATCTCTTCCCGCGCCTCTTCCGTCTTGGCGTTGGACATCCGGAGCATGGTCGGGGTGATGCGGACGCCGCGGATGAAAGTCTCGCGGTAGTAGGCCTTCTCCCGCTCCACGTCCTCGATGGCGGCGTATTCGTCGGCAAGGCCCTGCAGGATGTCGGCCGGGAGGTCCTTTTCCTGGGCCCGCTTTTCGTCGATGACGCGGAAACGCCGGATGCACTGCACTTCCCCTTCCTGCATCTCCTGGACGTTGGACAGGGAGAAGAACCAGTCGGAATACTTTTCGCGCACGGCCGGGTCGGCGTCCATCCACTTCCGGACGATCTCCATCTGGCGGCCGCGGAGGCGGTTCGTCACCGGCCGCTCCATGCGCGTCAGGTAATCGGCCTTATAAGAACTGCTGTAACGGTCGGTCCGGCCGGGATAGCCGATGACCATCGCGTAGTCCCCTTCCCGGAAGCCGGCTTCGGAGACCCTCAGGTGCCAAGGCGACACCAGCGGCTCTCCGTGGTCATAGATGCGGTACAGGGCGAAATCGGCCTTGTGCTGCGGCCATTCCCAGTTGTCCTCGTCCCCGCCGAAAGCGGCGATGGAAACGGGCGGCGCGCCCACGAGTCGGATATCCGTAAATTTTTGATACAGCGCCAGATAGTACTTCTCTCCGGCCCACATGGAATGGAGCGATGCCTCCAGCCCCGTCCGGCCGGCATAGCGGCGCTCCAGGAGGTAGGAAAGCTTCCTCGACCCGAAGTGCTCGCCCCGTAGGGAAAGGGAATCCGACACGGCGGCCACCTCGTCCGTCACGTCCAGCACCCGCTTGAGGAAGAACACTTCCTTCCCCTTGAGCGGAATCTCGTCCTGCCGGTGGAACGCCCAGTAACCATCCTCCAGGTAGTTCTTCTCCGGAGTGGACAGGTCGAACAGGTCGCTGTAAGCGCAGTGGTGGTTGGTGATGAGGAGCCCTTCGTCGGAAATCACGCTGGCCGTGCAGTAGAAGCCCAGCGAGACGATGGCGTCGGAGACCGTGGCTCCGGGAGCGTCGGCGTTGTAGATCTCCCCGGCGGAGAGCCGGAGTCCCCGCTCCTGCATCTTTTTCTCCAGGGCCTGGTCGATGGCGTGGACCATCCACATCCCTTCATCGGCAAAGGCCGCCACCGGCAGGAGCGCCAGGGCGGCCTGGAGGAGGAGCCGTTTCATCATTCGGCGTCGCGGATGCAGCGGAGCGGATTGCCGCTCAGGTAGTTCGAGTAGGCTACATTCACCTTGCCCTCGTTGTAAGTCGACGTGAAAGTGGACATCAGGGACAGGAACTGGCGGTTGGTTTCCGTGTTGGCCGGGGTATAGCCCGTGGATCCCATGTAGTAGGTGATGGCGTTCCTGCCGACCCATTCCTCGACGGCGCAGGTGCTGCTCTTGGTCACGGTCGCCTGGTATTTGCCCGTGGCGGTGTTGTTGTTGCGCATGATGCCGCCGGCGAAGTCCCAGTTGAAGCCGTCGGCGTTCATGGTCTTGATGCGGGCCGCCTTGTACTCCGCGTCATAATAGACGGCGCTCTCGTCGGTCGCGGCCGCCGCCTCGTCGGTCTTGTTGGAGGCGCCCACGATGGCGAGGAATTCGGCCTGCGTCGGGATGTGCCAGCCCTCCGGGCAGATGCCGCGGGTTCCCTCGAAGGTCTTGAAGTTGTCGGCCGTGATCTCGGCGCCGAAGGCGACCTGGTGGTCGTAGAGCAGGCCGCGCGCCTCGATGCTGGCCGCATCGGTCGCCGGCGTGGCGGTGGTGCCGTCGCTGGTGTACGGATACCAGAGGCCGTTCCCGTCGGCCGGATCGGAGGAAACCGTCTTTCCCTCAGGGATATAACGGAGGCTTTGGGTCATGATCCAGCGCTTGTTGGAGAGCTGCTTGACGGTGTATTTGTCGCCGCCGTACAGGATGTAGCCCTCGGACAGGTGCTCCTCGGTGGAGGGGCCGCCGCCGGTGATCTCGCCGCCGTCGTTCCAGTTCTCGATCTCGCCGGCGAGGACGACTTTGATCTCCTCCTTGTTCACGATGACGGACACGGAGTACTGCTTGCCGGGGAGGAGCGTGGTCTCCGCCAGCATCTGGGAGAGTTCCTTGCCGCCGGAGGTTACGACGACCCTGGGGGCGACCTTCTGTCCGGGAACGATGGCGTAGTACTTGTCCCCGTCGGCAAAGGCTGTGATGGGCTGCCATTTCGCGCCCTCGGCGACCGTCGCCGTCAGGTCGTCGGCAATCACGGCGACCGGGACGATTTCCTCGAACCGGACGCTCTCCACCGGATTTCCGCTGTTGTTCTTGAGCGTGACGACCAGGCGGCTCAGCTGGTGCTTGAACACGACGGCGACCGCGTTGGCGCTCGGAAGGACGCCTTCCTTGACGGCGGAGATGAAGTCGGAGGACGCCGTGCCCTTGGACTGGTCCTGCTGCACGGTGAAACGGGTCGGGAGGGCCTCGCCTTCGGTGTAGGGATAATAGGCCTTGAGGGTGGCCTCGTCCGTGCCGTCATCGTACCAGTTGAGGTCGCCGGAGAAAGCGGTCCCGTCATAGGTCAGTTTCGCGTTGGCGGCATATTCGCCGGCCGCCCGGACGACGGAAAGGCCGATGGCGTCGCCTTTCTCGAAATCGGTCTCGGTGGCACGGGTGATCACCGGTTCCACGCGGATGCCGTACCGGGAGAAATCGACCGGCTGGGGCCCGGTCTCGGGGGTCTTGTTGCAGGCGGCCAGGGTGAGGAGGGCCATGCCTGCGAGGATCATGCTTCTTTTCATGGGGAATTCGGTATTTTTATTAAAACTTATAACCAACGGTGAAGGTGCCGGTTTCACGGTTGTACCCGCCCATCAGCGTCAGGCGAAGGGCCCGGCGCCAGCGGCCGTCAAGCCGGAGGTACAGTCCCTGGACGGAGGGGACGCGGAAAGTCAGGGCCCCGCCCGCTCCGATCCGGGGAACCATCTGGTAATCCATCTGCCGGAGCCAGTTCTCCGTCCGGCGGCAGTCGGTGTCCGTCTTTTCGTCCCGGCTGCGCCCTCTGTCCCGCCACAGGCCGCCGCCGGCGAGGACATCGACATCCAGGTCGAAGGCTCCGTGGGAGAAGGAGGCGGACAGCGTCGCCGATCCGAGGTTCCGTTTGGTCAGGTCCGGGAAAAGGGCGGCGGAGCGCTCCACCCAGCGGCTGCCTTCCAGGGCGAGGCCGACGCTTTTCACGGCCCCGTGGTGGAGACGGATTCCGTATTTCAGTTCCAGCGCCCGGTTCACCCGGTCCGAAAGGGAGGTGAACGGCTGGTCTCCGGACGGGGTGTCCTCCCGCAGCTGGTCGCGCATGCGTCGGTAGGAGACGCCGTAAACATGGTCGACCCCGAATCCTTCGAGGGTCCGCTCGGCGAAAACCGACACCGTACTGCCGGGATACCGGAAACGGTCGCCCGCCTGACCGCGCTTCCAGACGTCTTTCACGCCGACGGTGACTTCGGGGCTGTAGAGGATCGCCGAGGCGCCGAAAGACGGTTCCAGGACGCCGAAGGGGCTGTTTCCGGCCGAAAAACCGGAGCCGTACCGCATGCCCTGGTCCAGGAAGACCGCGGAGGCGTCGTCCGTTTCCGGCAGGCGGAGCCATTCCGTCCGCATGCGGAGGATGCCCGCCACGGCGATTCCCATCTCGTCGTCCATCACGTAGGTGACCGTCGGCTCCATCTGCAGGTCCAGGCCGAGGCCCGAGTGGGAGACCGCCTGTTTCTTTGCGACATGCATCGCCTGGGCGGACACTTGGAGGCCGGCGGCCCAGGCATCGCCCAGGTCATGGACGTACCCGCCTTCCAGGCGGACATCCTGGCGGGATTTCCACCCCCGGCCGGTTTCCAGGAAATCCAGGGGATAGTATCCCGGATCCAGGAACATCGACGAAGACATGTCCTTTCCCGTCGTCTGCCCGAAGGACAGGCTGCCCGTGCGGGAGGCGTGCTTCCGGTGGCGGACGCCCGAGACGCGGGCGCCGGCCGACCACTGGAACAGGGCCATGTCGGCAGACCGGAAGCGGCCTTCTTCCACGCCGCCCCAGACGGCTGCGTCACGCTGGTGCTTCGGCCGTTCCGGGGCGAGACGGATAAGGCCGATTTCCTGGCCCTGGGCCAGGACGGGGAGAAGCAGAAGGCCCAGAAGGCCGGTCTTGAGTACGCGGTTCATCGTCATTCGTCTAAAAGTCATATCCGATTCCCATGGTCGAGCTCCAGCGGTCGGCCCCCGGCAGGAGGACGATGCCGAAACCGTGGAGCCAGGTCCCTTCGGCCTGGACCGACAGCCCCTTGACCGCCTTCAGGCGATAGGTCAGCGTCAGTCCCGCCCCGGCCTTGGCGGTGGAGAAGTATTCCATCTTGCGGAGCCAGTCGGGCTCCAGGCGGTAAGGGGTGGTTTCCGCTTCGTCCGTGCCGCCCGTGAGGCCCTGTTCTTTCCAGGTACCCGCCCCGCCGTTCAGGCGCACGTTCAGGTCCACCGGGCCGAAGGCGAAAGCCGCGGCGACCGTCGCCATGCCGTTGTACCGGTCCGTCCGGTCCTCGTAAGGGTACATCAGGTAGGATTTCTCGGTCCAGGCTCCCCCGTGCAGGACGGCCTGCAGGCGCTTCAGGCGACCCTGCCGGAAACGGACGGCCCAGGTCAGGTCCAGGCTCCCCCAGGTCCGGTCCGACACGGCGTTGTATCCGTAGATGACGGGCGTCGTGACGCCGCCGGCGGCCACCTTGTCCAGCACGGCCTCCCGCAGCTGGTCGTCCTGCATCGACAGGGACAGCCCCAGCGAATGCCCGGACGGCCATTTCCTTTCAAGGGAGGCGGTCCAGGAGAGGCCCGGGTAGCGGAACCAGTCATATCCCTTTTCGCCGACGGAGCCGTGTTTCCACAGCAGTTCCATCCGGGCCGCGCCGAGAGGGAGGTCGAGGACATAGGCGAATCCGTGCGCAAATTCCCGGACGGGGAGGATGCCCACGCCCGCTTCGTCCAGGTGGATGCCGTCTCCGTCCCACACCTGGTAGGTCCCGTAGCGCATCCCTTTGTCCAGGAAGGCGTAATACGACTGATCTGCAGCACTTCCAACCTGTTCTGCATCAATGCTTTCCGTCCGTTTCCGGAAGACATAGGCGAGGGACAGGGCGCTTTGTTCGCCCATCTTGACGGCAAAGGTCGGCTCCACCCGCAGCGACATGCCGTAGGTCGTATGCCGGATGTCCTTCCGTTTGGCGAGGTTCGAGGCCTGGTAGTCCGCCCGCACGCCCAGGACGAACGATTCGTCCAGGTCCGTCGCGAACCCTCCGCCCAACCGGTAGGTCTGCCGGGTTTTCGGCCCCGGGGTGAATTCCAACACGTCCACCGGGAAATAGCCCGGCTCCAGGAACATGGAGGTGAACATCTCCTTCCCCTCCATCTGCTCAAAGGCGAAAGACCCTGTCCATGAGGTGTTTGCGCCGTGCTTCGTGCCTTGCGCCCGGGCGCCGGCCTTCCACAGCGAGGACGGGGCAAAGGCGGGATGATAGCCGCCTTCCTCGAAACCGCCGTACACGCCCGCACTCCCCCGGACGCCCGTGGCGACCGGTCCTTCCCGCAGCAGGCCGACGTCCTGCCCCAGCAGGGCCCACGGCAGCAGCAGGCTAACGATGCAGGCTTTGTATCTCGCTCTCATAGAAGTCGTTGCTTGAATTGTTCGTGTCCATGAGCACCTCATACCCGTTCTCTGCCGAGGCCGCCTCGTCCACCCGGCGCCGGAGGGTGTGGCCCTTGTAGATGTCGCTCTGCATGACGAAGCCCGCATCGGCCGCCGGGGAAACGCGCTTCGCGTTGCCGCCGGACCGTCCGTCGAACACTTCCACCGCGTCGATGACCCACCCGTACGGGACCTTGACGACCCGGTCTGCGCTGTTGCCGGGCGTCACCTGCACCACGTCGGGTTGCAGGACGTAATCCCCCGCCGGCATGGGCGTGCGGAACAGAACGAGCGTCGGTGAGGAGAGGGAGACGGTATTGGCGTTGGCCTGGCCCGTCTTGATGACCACCTGCGCGTACCGGTCGGCCCGGACCTGGTCCCCGGGGGCCGGGTGATAGGTGGGATTCGGGAAGTAGGTGGGATTGTAGCAGGTGAAGACGTCGCTGCGGTTCAGATTGACCGACAGGGGATACTGGAGGGTATGGTCGATGGCCCCGCGAAGGGCCACGACCGCGTCCTCCCCCGGCTCCAGCGGGAAGGAGCGTCCGTTCCCGGGCAGCTGCCAGACCACCGTCACGACCGGGGCGAAATCCGGGAAGACGAGTTCGCCGGTCGCCGCGTCGCGGGTGACCCAGTTGTTCACCGCGGTGCTGTTGTACGGCGACAGGGTGCCGAAGCACAGGCTGTCCAGCCAGGCCGTCTCCGTGTCGTTGTTGTGGATGATGAAATACTGGTCGCTCTGGTAGGTCCCTTCCTGCGGGGCCTTGCTGCAGCCGCCCGTGTACACTTCCTTGATGACGAGGCTCCCCGCCCGGGAGTGGGCCAGGAGCAGGTCCACGGTCCGGCGTTCCGTCACGACGACCTTGTCGGCCGTGCCGTTGAACAGGTCCTTCCCCGTCCGGTCGCTGCAGGTGATGCGGTAGATGCCGGCGGGAATCCGGATCTCCGCCAGGCCGCGCCGGTCGGTCTGGGCCCGGTAAGCCGCCCCGGAGGACACCTCCTCGATCCGGATGACGGCCCCTTCGTGGACGGCGTCGGCATAACCCGCCGGATATACGGCGTTTATCGACAGCAGCTGCAGTCCGTCCGGCCAGGGGCTTCGGTACTCCCGGGCGCAGGCGGCCGCGAGCAGGGCGGCCAGAAGGATGAGTATCAACCGTTTCATAGCTTGATCCGGCAGGTGAGTCCGTAGTAGAAGGCCGGCGTGAAGATCGCGCTGACGCCGGTGGCGTGGCTCTTCCGGTACGGACGGGCGTTCGTGAAATTGTTGGCGAAGAAGGACAGGGACACGTGGTCCCCGATCTCCTTGGTCAGGCTGATGTTGGCGGAAAGATAGGGGTCATATCCGTCCCGGGCGAACGTGTAGATGTTCCCGGAGCGGAGGATGAGCCGCTGGAGGGCCGGGTCCGAGGCCGATTCCGCCGTCCAGGCATGCTCTGCCCCGTCCAGGTCGATATAGGCGACCGGGCAGACGGCCGTGTAGCTGTCCCCGTCGTAGATGTTTCCTCCGGTGGGCTCCAGGCTGTCCGCTCCGACGGTGAACGCGTGGGTGGACAGGTTCCGCGCATTGCGGAGCAGCGCCGCCTCCACCCGGCAGGTGAGGACGAGCCGCGCTTCGGGGATGTGCGTAATGGACGTGAGGTTCGCGTCCAGCCAGTCGGTCCGGCGGCCGTTGGAGAGGGAATAGCCGCCCGCATAGATGCCGGCATACTGGTAGGAGCGTCCGGAAAGTTCCGTGTGCGACCAGCCCGCCTGGTACCAGGCCGTCGGGTTCTCGTCCAGTGTCTCCGTATGCGTATAGGAGGCATCCAGGCGGAGCTTGGTCCGGAGGAGGGCGATCTCCGGAAAGTCCGCCGTGAGCTCCAGTCCGGTGCGGACGATATCGGCCCCGCCCCGCTGCATCCGGGTCCCGGCGAAGGTCCGGTCCTCGACGCGGACGGCCATCGGCGTATAATATTCGTCGGCGTTATTTCGTATGTAAACGGAGCCGGTTTGGTGGTCAACGACCATTTCGGGCGCTGTAGGCATCTCAAAGCCGGTCGGAACCTGCAGGGCGGTATAGGAGAAGGGCGTGTACAGGTTGGCGAACTCGTACGGGTCCCGGGTCACGTTCCGGAACGCGGCCAGGCCCACGCGCCAGCCCCGGTTCTCGTAGTCCGCGCCCAGTTCCGCGTTGTGGTTGGACTGCCAGCGGAGGTCCGGGTTCGGGGTCATCGTGTAGGGGATGGTGCAGTACAGGTAGGAGGCGCCGTCCCCGTGCGAGAAGCCGAACGTCTGGATGTCGCGGTATTCCTGCCGGGGGAACAGGATGAAGAATCCGGGCAGTTTCCGGGCGATGCCCCAGCCGCCCCGGAGCGACAGGTGTTCCGTCAGGTGCAGGCGGGCGTTCAGCCGGGGGGAGAGGGTCCGGAGGTTCCGGTACTGCGCCCTCCGGAGGAAGGTCTGCTCTCCCCGGAGACCGGCGCTCACTTCCAGGCCCTTCCAGGAGACCTTCTCCTCCAGGTACAGGGCGAGGTTGTGCATGTACGGGTAGTCCGTGTAGGGCCGCGGCCGGTATCCGTTCGCCGCCAGGGCGGGATCCTCGTAGTATTCCCCGGCGCCGACGTTTCCGTCGGCCTTCCATTGCACGCCGGCCTTCAGGACGCTTTTCACGCTCCCGAAATGGTGCAGCCAGTCGTATTTGAGCGAGGCGGCCCCGTCCAGTTCCCGGGAGTCCGTGATGCGGTCCGCGTAGAAGGTGAGAGGGAGGGCCGTCGCGAGGAAATACCCAGCCTCCTCCGCATGGACGGCCGGCTGGGATGACCCGTAGGAGTTGTACAGATGCTCGTGCGTCCGGTTGTCGTGGTAATAGAGGGACCCTTCCAGGCTCAGGTTCGTGATCCAGGAGCGGTTCAGCAGCCAGGTGGCCTTGAAATGGGGGGTCAGGAGGTTGTCGTGGGCCTTGGAATACTGCTGCGAGAAGGCGTCCGGGTCGTCCTTGCTGTCCATGCCGCCCACGTTGCCGGAGATCCCGGCCTCCAGCCGCAGGACCTTGGCGAAGGTCCGGCTGTACTCCGCCGTGAATCCGCGGCGGGTGTAGGACGTATAGGGCGAGGTAAGCTTCTGCGTGGCCCGGGTCCAGTCACCGCTCAGGTTCAGCACGCCTTTTCCGACGGCGACGCCCTTGGAGACGGACACGTTGTAGGTTCGGGGATTGACGGAGAACACGGCCTGCACGGGGGTGCGGCCTTTCCGGGTGGTCACCCGGACCATTCCGCTTCCGAAATCGCCGTATTCGGCCGACGGGACGCCGGAGACGACCTCCACGGATTCGATGTTCTCCACCTGGAGGCTGCGGGTGTCCACGCCGGCGAGCCCGCCGAAGGCTGCGTTGTCGCCCATCCGGACGCCGTTCACTTCCACGGCCGTGCCGAACGCAGCGTTGCCGGCGGCGGATCCGCCGCCGCGGACCGTCAGTTCGGAGGCGGCCGTCAGGTCCGGGTTGACAGTCTTCCCGCCCGGCATCAGGGCGGCGATGTCGGAAAGGCCGGACACCTGGAGATGGTCCAGGGCCGTCCGCTCGATTTTCCGGGTGGTGTTCAGGTTCTCGCGGGACTGCTCGGCCGTCACCACGACTTCGCGGAGGGCCAGCGTCTGCTCCTGCAGGACGATTTCCAGCCCGTCCACGGGCTTGTCCACGCGGAGCGTCCGGACGTCGGGCGCATAGCCCAGGCTGCCCGTCTCCATCCAGTAGGAACCGGTCTCCACGCGGTCGAAGACGAACCGTCCGTCCGTGTCCGTCAAGGCCCACAGGTAGTCCGCGTCCAGGCGGACGACGGCGCCGGGGACCGGCGATCCGGCCGCGTCCGTGACTCTCCCCCGCACACGATGGTCCGCCGCCCGGACCGGAAACCCGGCGGCGAGGAGCAGCAGGAGGCACAGAAACCGTTTCATCAAGGACAAAGATAATTGTTTTCCCGAAAAAAGCCGTAATTTTGTATCCTGTGAAAGGGCCGATATCGCATATCCGGCTGGAGACCTGGGTGGACGGATTCGTCTGCCTGGCGGTTCTCCCGTGTCTGGTTTCGGTCTTTCCCGTGGAGGAATGGGCCGTATGGAGGGCGGCGGACGTCGTCGTGTACCTGCTGTGGGTGTACCTGTGCTGGTACCTCGGCCGCCACGTGCTCCCCGGCCTCCTGTCTGCCGGGAAGGCCCGGACCTGGACCGGCATCGCCCTCCTGTTCCTCGTGACGGTGCTTACGTTCCTCATGAGCCTGCGGAAAGTGCCGTTCCCGCAGGAGATCGACATGGACCGTCCGCCGCGGCTGTACCTGTACCAGCAGGCGGTCTGGGTCCTGTACATCGCGTCCATGGGCATGGGCCTTGCGACCGGCTTCCTGACCGCCCGGATCCGGCGGCTGGAATCGGCCCGGAAGGTCAAGGACCGGCAGGAGGCCGTCCGCAGCGACCTCGAAGTCCGGGCCGCGCAGGCGGTGGCCGGCGAGACGGTGACCGTCAAGTCCGGCTACGAGGACGTCACCATCCCCCTGGCGGCCATCCAGTACGTCGAGGCGCGGAACAACTACGCCTGCATCCACCTGGACAACCGGGAGGACGTCGTCCCCCAGATGACGTTGAAATCCCTCCTGGAACAGCTTCCGGAGGGGAAATTCGTCCGCATCCACCGGTCCTACGTCGTTCCCGTGCACCGGATCGAGAGCAAGAAGGCCACCTCCGTGAAGCTCATCGGCGTGGACACGCCCCTTCCGGTGGGCCGGGCCCATAAGGAGAACCTGAAATGACCCCCTACGCAGTCCTGGCCACCATCCTGGCCTATTTCGCCGCCATGGCGGCAGTCTCTTTCCTGTCCGGCCGCGGAAAGGCCGGGAAGGATGTCTTCTACACCGGCGGCCGCAAGACGCACTGGGCTGTCGTCACCTTCGCGATGATCGGCGCCTGCATGTCGGGCGTCACCTACGTCTCCGTGCCCGGGATGGTGGGCGTGAGCGGCTTCGGCTACCTGCAGATGTGCATCGGCTTCTTCCTCGGCTATCTCGTGATCGCTTTCGTCCTCACGCCGCTGTATTTCCGGCTGGAGGTCGTTTCCATCTACCAGTACCTGGAGAAGCGGTTCGGCCTGGGCGCCTACCGGACGGGAGCCTGGTTCTTCTTCCTGTCCAAGATGCTGGGGGCGTCAGTCCGGCTGTTCCTCGTGTGCCTGACCCTGCAGCTGCTCCTGTTCGGTCCGCTGGGACTCCCCTTCTGGCTCAACGTGCTTTGCAACGTGGGCATCTGTTTCGCCTATACCTTCCGGAGCGGGGTGAAGTCCGTCATCTGGAACGACGTCCTCAAGACCCTGTGCATGATCGTCGCCGTGACCCTGTGCATCGTGCTCATCGGCCGGGACCTCGGGGGTGTCCGGATCCAGGAGAAGGTGTTTTTCTTCGATGACGTGAACCATCCGCAGTATTTCTGGAAACAGCTCCTCGGCGGCCTGTTCACGGTCGTGGCGATGACCGGGCTGGACCAGGACATGATGCAGCGGACGCTGTCCTGCAGGAACACCCGCGACTCCCAGAAGAACCTGGTGGTGAGCAGCCTCCTGCAGACGGCCGTCATCGCCCTGTTCCTGTGCCTGGGCGCCCTGCTGTACCAGTATGCAGCGGCGCACGGGATCGCGGAGACCGGAGACCGGCTGTTCCCGGCGGTTGCCACCGGCGGCGGGCTGCCGGGCGTCGTGGGCGTGCTCTTTGTCCTGGGCCTGGTATCCAGCGCCTACGGGGCGGGCGGATCGGCCCTGACTTCCCTGACGACCTCTTTCACCGTGGACATCCTCCACAAGGGGAATGAGGAGAAAGTGCGGAAGGGGGTCCATGTGGGGATGGCTGCCCTCATGGCCGTCACCGTCATCGTCTTCAACGCCCTGAACAGCACCAGCGCCATCGATGCGGTGTACAAACTGGCGAGCTATACCTACGGTCCCATCCTGGGACTCTTCGCCTTCGGAATCCTGACCCGGAAACAGGTGAAAGACAAGTATGTACCCCTCGTCGCCCTGGCGGCGCCGGCCATTTGCCTGGTGCTCCAGCTCAATTCCGAGCGCTGGTTCGGGGGATACCGGTTCAGCTATGAACTGCTGCTGGTGAACGCGGCCCTGACGTTCCTGGGCCTGCTGCTGCTCATTCGGCGCGACGGGCGTCGGACACGGGAATAGACCGGCCGTTCAGGAAGGCGACGACCGTCGCCTCCGGGAAGCCCAGCAGGCGGACCGGATTCAGGCTGCCCAGCGCCTCGGCGAAGGTGCGGAACTGCCCTACGGAATAAGTGTACCGGAGCGAGGAGGTGAGCCGTTCGTACACGGGGCTCAGCCCCTTGATCTCGTCCAGCGTGGCGTGACGGGCCGACGTGAACAACTGAATCTGATAGACAATCCCTTCCGGAAGGGCCGTGCTCTGGGCGAACCGGCCCACGGGGGCGACCTTGAAGCTTTCCGGCCCCGGCTCCGGAGCGGAGGCGACCTTCATGCGGAGCTTCGTCCCGAGCGTCTTCTTCGTGAACGTATAGCTGGAACGGGCGCCGACGACCTCGCGGTCGGCCCGGTCCGTGCGCTCGGCGGCATCCACGACGCCGCTCTTCAGGAAGGACTGTTCGATCCGGCGGACGGCCCGGTTGGTCTCCTCCAGCTGTTTCCGCAGCGGGGCGAGGGCGGCCTCTTTCTCGAGGATCGTCGCCGTCAGGGCGGTCCGGCCGTCCCCGTTGTCTTCCGACAGGGTGGTGCGCAGCTTGTCCAGCGTGCGCTCGTAGGCATAGATCGTGTCCCGCAGCGCCCGTGCCTCCCCCATCTTCTGCATATACAGGCGGGTGTCGTCGTTGGACGGGGCCGCGTCGGAGACGGCGGAGCCGTTGTCCATGCGGGCGGGGTCGCTGAGCGGAAGGAGCGCGGCGAGCCGGGACAGGGCCACCGGGTCGCGGACGGGCGTCCGCGGGAGCATCGCCTTCTTCTCGATCACATAGATATAGACGCTGTCCGCCGCGCAGTCGCGGTTGGAGGCGAACAGGGTGTAGCGCCCGTCGGCCGTGTCGGCCATGAGGAAATCGTCGCCGGGAGAAGAGAAGGGGAAGCCCAGGTTCACCGGTTCGCTCCAGGTCCCGGCCCCGTCGTCCCAGGTGGAGGTGTACAGGTCGAATCCGCCCATTCCGTGGAAGCCATCCGAAGAAAAAGTGAGCGTCTTTCCGTCGGCCGACAGCATCGGGAACACCTCGTCGCCCACGGAGAGCAGGTTCTCGCCCATCAGTGCGGGGGCCGACCACAGGGTGTCCTGGTCGCGGGTGACGTACAGATTGCGCACGCCGGCGGCATCGGGGGCCGAGAAGTACACCGTCCGCTCGCCCTTGGGGGCATAGAGCGGGAAGTCGGAGACGGACAGGTCCAGGGCGTTGGGACCGGTGCGCCAGCCCTGGTTCTTGAGGGGATAGTACAGGAAGAAGTCCTTCCGGGAGAACCGTTCGCGGGCGACGACCACGGGGTCCGCGCAGAAGTCGGTCATATTCAGGGCGTTCTGGCTGTTACCGGCCTTTTCCCGAAGCAGCCTGAGGGTGTCCCCGGAGGTCGTCGTCCCCGCCGCCCGGGCGTAGGCTTCCATCGCCTCTTCGAAGCGGTACTGCCGGTGCAGGCGGTCGCCCTCCGTGAGAAGGGAATCCGTCTGGGCCCGGAGGCCGGAGGCCACCAGGAGCAGCAGCAGCATGGAAAACAACCCTCTTCTCACCGTAAAATGCTCGTTTGGAGTGTGCAAAATTAAGAAATAGTTACGAGAATCTTCATTTATCAGAAAAAATTCGTACTTTTGTACCCTTATTTTGCCGAGGTCTGCGAGGTTCGGCCCCTGCAGGCACGGTTTGATGTGGACAACAAATAATTATAATAACGTTAAAAATGCAAAGCAAAGGTTTAATCAGACTGTTCGCCATCCTGCTTGCCATCGCCAGCATCTGGCAGCTTTCCTTCACCGCGGTCACCCGCATCCAGGAGAAGAAGGCTGCCCAGTTTGCCGCCCAGAAGGCCCAGCAGTTTGTCGATGCCAACAATGTTGCCGCCGACGTCCGCGAGTTCGTCCTCGACTCCGTCGCCAACATCCGCAACCGTGCCTATGTCGATTCCATCAGCAACGAAAAGGTCTATCTCGGATATACCTACCAGGATGCCAAGGAGAAGGAGATCAACCTCGGCCTTGACCTCAAGGGCGGTATGAACGTCATGCTGCAGGTGCAGCTCCAGGACCTGGTGAAGGCCCTCGCCGAGAACAGCACGGATCCCGATTTCGTGAAGGCCCTCGATGAGGCGAAGAAGAACAACGTGAACTCCAGCCAGGACTTCATCGGCCTGTTTGAGACCGCCTGGGCCGAGAACGCGAACGGCCGCCGTCTGGCCGAGATCTTCGGCACCTACGAGCTCCGTGACAAGGTGAAGCCCGAGTCCACGGACAAGGAGGTCATCGACGTCATCCGCGCCGAGGCCAAGAGCGCCATCGACAACTCCTTCAACGTCCTGCGCAACCGTATCGACCGCTTCGGCGTCACCCAGCCGAACATCCAGCGCATCGAGAACAGCGGCAAGATCCTCATCGAACTCCCGGGCGTCAAGGACCCGGAGCGTGTCCGCAAGCTCCTCCAGGGTACCGCCTCCCTCGAATTCTGGCCCACCTTCCAGGGCAATGAGGTGAACCTCTACGCAGCCGACGCCCGCGTGGCCGAGATCCTCGCGAACCTCGGTGACAGCACCGCCGTCGCGAACCCGCTCCTCAGCATCCTGCAGCCCAGCGGCTGGAACAACGCCTGCATCGGCTTTGCCGCCGGCGTGGACACCGTGACCGTGAACCGTTACCTCGCCATGGCCGAGGACGTCCTCCCGCAGGGCTTCCGCGGTCTGTGGACCGTGCATCCGTCCGAGTTCTTCAAGAATGAGGACGGCGCCGCCGCCGGCAACGTGTACGAACTCGTCGCCATCAAGTCCACCTCCCGTGACGGCAAGGCCCCGCTCGACGGCGGTGTCGTGACCGACGCCCGCGTCGAATTCAACGGAACCGCCCGGGGCGGCAACTCCGGCAACCCTTCCGTCTCCATGTCCATGAACGCCGAGGGCGCCTCCACCTGGGCCCGCCTGACCAAGGACAACGTGGGCAAGCAGATCGCCATCGTCCTGGACGGCCTCGTGTATTCCTATCCGAACGTCCTGGGCGAAATCACCGGCGGCAACTCCTCCATCACCGGCAACTTCGACGTCCAGGAGGCCGAAGACCTTGCGAACGTCCTCAAGTCCGGTAAGCTTCCCGCCCCTGCCACCATCATCCAGGAGCAGGTCGTGGGACCGTCCCTGGGTTCCGCTTCCATCCGCGCCGGTCTCATCTCCTTCCTGATCGCCTTCCTCGTGGTGCTCATCTACATGGTGCTGTTCTACAAGGGTGCGGGTCTGATCGCCGACGTCGCCCTGCTGTGCAACGTCCTCCTGCTCTTCGGTACCCTCGTCTCCTTCGGCGCCGTCCTCACCCTCCCGGGTATCGCCGGTCTCATCCTGACCCTCGGTATGGCCGTGGATGCGAACGTGATCATCTATGAGCGCATCAAGGAAGAGCTGGCTGCCGGCAAGGGCTTCTCCAAGGCCGTCGCCGACGGTTACAAGAACGCCTACTCCGCCATCATCGACGGCCAGGTGACCACCCTCCTCACCGGTATCATCCTCTATGTGTTCGGTTCCGGTCCGGTCCAGGGCTTCGCCACGACCCTCATCATCGGTATCGTCACTTCCGTGCTGACCTCCATCTTCATCACGCGCCTGATCTTCGACGACCGCATCGCCAAGGGCAAGACCGTCAGCCTCTCCACCAACTGGAGCAAGAACTTCCTGAAGAACACCCACGTGGACTTCATCGGCCTGAAGAAGTACTCCTACATCATCTCCGGCGCCCTGATCCTCATCAGCATCGCCTCCATCGCCTTCAAGGGCTTCAGCTACGGTGTCGATTTCACCGGTGGCCGTACCTACGTCGTCCGCTTCGACCAGGGTGTCAAGGCCGAGGATGTCCGCGCCGCCGTCGAAAGCACCTTCCAGGCTGCCGCCGAGGCCGCCGGCGAGGACCAGTATTCCGTCGAGGTCAAGCAGTTCGGTGGCGACGCCCAGATGAAGATCACCACCCAGTACAAGAACAAGTCCGAGGACAGCGCCGTCGATGCCGAAATCGAAGGTCTGCTCTTCCAGGCCCTCAAGGGCTTCTATGCCGCTCCGACGACCCTCGCCGAGTTCACCTCCACGCTGGAGAATCCGAACGGTATCGTCTCCTCCGACAAGGTGGGTCCGACCATCGCCCGCGACATCACCCGCAGCGCGTTCATCGCCGTGTTCCTGGCCCTCCTCGTGATCTTCGCCTACATCGCGATCCGCTTCCGCGGCTGGACCTGGGGTCTGGGCGGCGTGGTTTCCCTCGCCCACACGGCCCTCATCGTCATCGGCTTCTTCTCCCTGTTCAACGGAATCCTTCCGTTCAACCTGGATGTGGACCAGACGTTCATCGCGGCTATCCTGACCATCATCGGTTACGCCATCAACGATAACGTGGTGATCTTCGACCGAATCCGCGAGCAGCGTTCCCTGCATCCGAAGGATGACTTCCGCGAGACCGTGAACACGGCCCTCAACGCCACCCTCACCCGTACGGTCAACACCTCCGTGTCCACCCTCCTCCCGATGCTCGCCATCGCGATCTTCGGCGGTGAGTCCATCCGCGGTCTGGCCGTCGCCCTGTGCCTCGGTGTCATCATCGGTACCTACGCCTCCATCATGATCGGTACCCCGATCATGTACGACGCCACCATGAAGCGCGCCGCCAAGGCCGAGGAGCCCAAGAAGAACTAAACCGTCAGGTATGCAAACATGAAAAAACGGTCCGGAAATCCGGGCCGTTTTTTTTTCGACAGGAAGGGGTACGCCGGAGCGGCCGGAGTGCTGATAGGTTTCATTGTATGACGTTTAGGATGGCCGCCACCTTGGCGGCCGAAGTGACTTTCTTTCCCTCCCGGGTTTCCGAGGCCGAGGCATGGATTTCCGTGCAGCCGGTCCATGCCAGGATCCGTCCTGCATTCTGTGGCGTGACACCGCCGCCGGGGAGGATGATGATCCGTCCCGCCGCCCGTTTCCGGAGTTCCCGGAGCATGTCGGAGCCCTCGGTGACCGAGGCTCCCTGGCCGGAGGTCAGGATGCGGGCGCAGCCCAGCGAAACGATCCGTTCCAGGGCCTCGAACGGTCGTCGGCACACGTCAAAAGCGCGGTGGAACGTCACGGATGCCTGTCCATCGACGACCTGCATGAGCCGCTGCATGGCCGGAACGTCCACGTCGCCGTCCGCCGTCAGGCAGCCGATGACGATGCCGTCGGCTCCGGCCTCCAGGACCGTTTCCGCCTGCGCGACCGTCGTTTCAATCTCTTCCGGCGTGTACACGAAATCTCCCGCGCGCGGGCGCACGAGCACGTGGATGATTAAGGAAGGATACCGCCGGCGCACTTCCCGGATCCATTCCGCCGGCGGCGTGAGCCCGTCCAGTTCCAGCGCCGAGCACAGTTCAATCCGCCGCGCCCCTCCGGACACGGCCGCATCGACACTCTCCAAATTCCCGCAGCAGACTTCCAGCAGGGCCATCTTTCAGTGTTTCAGATGGATCTTGATGAGTTCCCGCTTGGTCTCGGAGCCGTAGGCGTATTCGCCCACGTCGATGCTGTCCAGCAGGTACAGGTCCGAGCCCTTGAAGAGGGTGGACTGGGCGGTCGCTCGGATTTCACGGGCCTTGTCCAGGGATTCCTTCGGGATGATCAGGTGGCAGGGAATCAGATAGGCGACGGGATTGATGGCCACGGCGTGGGCCACGGAGCGGACGCCCAGGGGATTGTCGCACAGGGCCGCCAGCTCCGAATAGCTGTACAGCCGCGGCTCCAGGTCGAAGAGCTGCTTCCATACGCGCAGCTGGAATTTCGTGCCGAACAGGCGGAACTCCTCCCATTTCACCGTACCGGCAAGTGCGGCCAGTTCCTCCGTCGTGATCTTTCGGGTGGAAACGGCCCCGACGCTCTTCGGGGGCAGCTGGGCCACTTTCGCCGCGATCTCGGCGAAGTGCCCGTAATCGGCGGAGATGGACGCGATCCGGCCGTCTATCTCCGTGACAATCCATTCGGTAACCATGTTTACTTCCGCTTCGCGATCATCTGCCCGATGCCCCAGATGAGGGCCGCGACCACCATGCCGTTGATGGAGGCGAAGCCCCAGTGGACGAGGTTGGCGACGACGGCGCCGACGACCACGCCCAGGACGGCGCTCCAGTCCACGACCTTCTCCTTCACCTCCTTCCCGCGATTCGTGAAATAGTGGAGGATGAGGATGATGCCCACGGGCGGCAGGGTGCAGTTCAGGACGTTCAGCCAGCCGCAGAAGTTCCAGTACAGCCACACGGCGGCGACGGTGCCGATGATGCCGGAAAGGATCACCATCGTCTTCTTGGACAGGCCGAAGATATTGGACAGGCCCAGGCCGGAGGAGTACAGCGCGTTGTCGTTCGTGGTCCAGATGTTGAGGCCCAGGACCAGGACGGCGAGGTAGAACAGGTTGAGGTTCAGCATGACCTCGAAGATGTCGTTGCCGCCCACGTAGATGCTGGAAACGGCGCCGAACAGGAACATCAGGGAGTTGCCCAGGAAGAAGGCCACGACGGTGATCCAGAGGCCCACCTTGCCGCTCTTGGCGAAGCGGGTGAAATTGGGCGTGGCCGTACCGCCCGAGACGAAACTGCCCACGACGAGACCCGCGCCGGCGATGATGCCGAGGTCCTTGGTCCCCTTGGCAAACTGCTCGATGAGGCCGCTGTCCCCGTTCCGGACGGCCATGATCATCGCGACCGTGCCCAGGATGGCGACGGCCGGGACGGCGATGTAGCTGATGATCGTGAGGCTCTTGATGCCGAAGTAGGCGCTGGCGGTCATGAGGATGCCGGCGATGGCGACGAGCACGTAGCCCTGCCAGGGCATCGAATCCGGCGTCACTTCCAGGCCCATGAGCTCCTTGGCGACCGGGATGGCGAACATCGCCAGGCCTACGCCGAACCAGCCCGTCTGGGTGAAGGAGATCATTGCGCTCGGGAGCCAGCTGCCCTTGGTGCCGAAGCTCCGGCGGGCCAGCATGTCCAGCGACAGGCCGCTTTCCGCGCCGATCCAGCCCAGTGCGCCCGTATAGGCCGCCAGGATCAGGCCGCCCAGGACGAGGGCCCAGACGAACCCCCACCAGTCCAGTCCGGCGGCGAGCTGCTGGCCCACCCACATGCTGGCGGAAAAGAAGGTGAATCCGAGCATCACCATGAACATGCTCAGGTTGCTCTTGCGTCCGGCGGCATCTACCGGCGACATCGTGTAATCGACATCGGTCCTCTGCTTGTTACTCATATTGTTTCAGGATTGTGTTGATCGCGTTGATCCGCTGCAGGGCGATGGTCTCCAGCGACAGGGCGTCGGCATGCTCCAGCAGGTCCGCTTCCAGCCGCCACAGGTCCTCCCAGCCGGACAGGTCCTGGAAATGATTGATATGCAGCCAGTTTTCATAGGACGTTCCGCGCGGATACCCCAGCTTTTCCTCCACCAGGGCGAGCGGGTCGATCCGGTCGGCCCGGCCCCAGACGCCCTCCCAGTATTCCAGCGCCTCGTGGAAATGGACCGGGATCTCATAGCGGCGCGCCCCGCCGTCGTAGATGATGCACTTCTCCAGCAGCGAGTACGGGTGCTCCATCACATAGCGGCGGAAATCCGGCGATACGGCACCGTCCTTCCAGCCGAAGTCGATGTCCGGGACGTTGATGCCCGTGGCGCCGTGGTCCTCATAGACCGAGAACACGCCTTCGTAAAAGAAGCATTCAAAACCCTCGAAGTCCGGGAATATCTTCCTGATTTCCAGCGTTTTTTCCTCCATCAGGTCAATGGCGCGGGTGCCGCCCACGGTGAAGAAGACGATCTTGCGGATGCTCCCGCCCCGGCGGCGGAACCGGTCCACCACCTGGTCCAGGCACAGCCGGAGGGTGTCGCCCGTGGCGATGATGTCTCCGATCACCAGCGTCCGTCCGGCGGACACGCGGAGCTTTTCGTATTTGATCTCGAGCCCCGTAATGACATGGTCCTCGATGATCCGTTCGCAGGAGACGAAATGGATGTCCCGGACGCGGATCCCGCTGCGGAAACAGGCCTCCTCCACCGGGTAGTTCAGTCCGCCGCGGAGGATGGTGAGGATATCCACGTCGCCGCCCCGGCCTTGCGGAAACAGATGGCGGAGGGCGGCGGTGGTGGCGGGCAGCATGGACAGGTACGAATCGAAGCCCACGACCTCGGGAAAGGCCATCAGGCGCCGGGTTCCCGGGCTGCTCAGGACGAAATAGCGGTTGATGAAAGAAGGGGCCTGCAGGGCGTACAGGCTTGTATCTTCGAGCCGGCCGACGAGCTGCAGCCGGGCATCCTGGATACGTTCAGACATAAAAAATCCCGATTAGACTTAACCGGGATACAAAGTTAATGAAAACGGGCGGAATATCAAATTTTCTCCCGCAGATAGGGTTTGAGTTCGGCCCAGGGGACGGTGACGGAGATGACGCCCAGGTAGTAGGGGGCGATATCGTAGGGCTGGTAGTACCAGGTGACGCCGTCCTTCGAGACTTCGTAGAAGCCGTCCGGGCCCACGAGGTCGGGCTCGAAGAGGGCCGCGAGGGCCTCCTCGTCGCCTTCCAGGGCTTCCGGCAGGTGGGCCTGGATGAGTCCGGAGACCGGAGCGCGGTAACCATCCGCGAAGAAGTCCTCTTCGGGAACGGTGGCGCCGGTCCGGGTGTCGAAGACCACCGGGGTCATCGTGTTCATCCCATGGGCGCCGCCGCGGAAGCCGTAGTATTCCACCATGTAGGAGACATAATGGCCGCGTTTGCCGGAGAAATAGCCGTTGATGCGGTCTTCCCAGGAGAAGACGCCTTCCCCTTCGGCCTCCTCATATTCGTTGAAGTACTCGTCCTTGAGGTTGTCCTCATAGCGGGCGGCGGTCTCCTCCACCGTCCCGGGTTCCTCCTCCAGGTCGAAGGCGGCGCCGAGGATTCCCTGCGTGATGCGGTCCAGCACCTCCTGGGACGCGCCCTTGACGGGGTAGTCCAGGGAGACGGAGAAGGTGAGGGAATCGGTCCGTCCCTCCTCCAGGGGAATGGCCTGTTCGTCCGTGAAAGTGTTGGTCCTCAGGCCCTGGCAGCCCGCCAGGAGCAGCAGGCCCGCCGTCAGGTAAAGCAGTTTTTTCATGGTCTTAGTCATTGTTCATTTCTTCGATGTCCACGGGGCGTTCCTTCCGGTCCCCGACGAGGTAGCGGGCGTAGTGGTCCGCCATCTTCCAGAAGAACCACTCGTTCATGTCCCCGAAACCGTGGCGCTGGCCCGGCATGATCACATAGTCGAAGCGCTTGTTGGCCCGGATGAGGGCGTTCGCCACGCGGATGGAGTTCGCCGGGTTCACGTTGTTGTCGATGTCGCCGTGGACCAGCATCAGGTGGCCCTTCAGCCGGGAGGCAATCTGCGGGTTCGTCGTGATCTTGTACACGAAGGTGGTGTCGCCCTTCTCCACCTTCTCGGCGACGCCGTGGTGCTGTTCGCTCCACCAGCGGTTGTAGATGCGGTTGTCGTGGTTGCCGGCGCAGGAGACGGCCGCCTTGAAGAAGTCGTTGTACTGGAGCAGGGCCGCCGTGGACATGAATCCGCCGCCGGAATGGCCGTGGATGCCCACGCGGTCGGGGTCGATGAACTTGTGCCGCGCCGCGAGCTGCTGGATGGCGTACTTCTGGTCCTCCAGGCCGTAGTCGCGGAGGTTGCCGTAGCCGTAGTTGTGGTACCACTTGGACCGGTTCGGGTGGCCGCCGCGGTTGCCCACGGTGATGACGATCATGCCGATCTGGGCGAGCCGGTCGGTACGGGTCATGCCGCTGGACCAATAGACCGTATTGGCCTCCACCTGCGGCCCGGGATACACGTAGTCCGCTATCGCATAGACTTTCGTGGAGTCGAAGTCGAAGGGCTTGTACATGGCGCCGTGGAGGTCTGTGACCCCGTCGGCCGCCTTCACGACGAAGCGCTCCGGGAAACGGTAGCCGGCCGCGAAGAGCTCACTGAAGTCCGCCTCCTCCAGTTCCGTCCGCTTGCCGGTGGCGGAGACGAGGGCCGATGCGGGCTTGCAGTCCACGCGGGAGTAGTTGGCAATGAAGAACTTGGCATCGTCCGAGGCGACGGCCGCGACATTCATGTCGGGCATGTCCAGCTGCTGCATCCCGCCGCCGGCAAGGGGCACGCGGAAGGTGTGCATCTGGTAGGGATTCTCCTTCTTGTCCACGCCGCAGGCGGCGGCGAGGAGGTAGCCGTCGCCCACCGCCAGGACGTCATCCACGTGGAAGGCGCCTTCGGTGAGGTTGCGCTCGAGGGTGCCGTCGGCCTTGTAAAGGTACAGGTTGGCCCAGCCGTTCCGCTCGGACCACCACACGAACCGGCCGTCCGGGAGGAAGCGGGGCGAACGGTATTCCACATAGGTGTTCATCCGTTCGGAGACCACCGTCTTCGTGCTGTCGCTGCCCACGTCCACGCGGCATAGGTCCAGCCGCTTGAGGTCGCGGCTCTGGCGGACCAGCCAGAAATGGGTGTCGTTCCCCATCCACTTGCTGCCCCGGAACTCCTCGTAGCGGTCCTTCGCCACCGGGTCGGCGTTCAGGACGCTGCATTCCTGGTCCTTGAAGGCGATGACCTTCACGGCCTGCGCATGGCCCTCCGTGTCGATGACATACAGGTACGGCGTGGGCCCGGGCTCGCCCGGCATCTGGTAGTGGTAGGTCTCCAGGGTGGGGCGCGGCTCGGTGACGGAGTTGATCACCCAGAAGGGCTTGACCTTGGCCATGTCCCATTTGAAAGTGGCGAACTTCTTTCCGCCCGGCGCCCAGGCGACGGGCGCGAAGTGGCGCTTGGTGGAATCCGTCTCGTTGTCGCCGGCGTAATTGTCTCCGTTCCAGGAGAATTCCGCCGTCCCGTCGAAGGTGAGGCGCTTCTCCACAAGGGTGCTGTCCTTCTCGTCCTTCGCCGCCTTGCGCAGCGAGGTGGAGTCCATCAGGTACAGGTCGTGGTTCTTCACGTACACGCCCAGGGTGCCGTCCGGGGAGACATTGGCCCAGGAGGGGTACAGCTTCGGGTGTTCGTCGGTGTCCCAGGTGAGCTTCTTCGTCTCGATGTCCCAGTAGAACCGGTACTTGACGTACTCGGTCTTGCTTTTCTTCTTCGACGAGGTGTCCCGCTTCTCGGTCTTGGAGGTGATGTCGAACTGGAAGTACCGGTCATCCTTCAGCTCCAGGCGCAGGGGAAGGTGCTGGGCGTCATACGGGTCGCGGGTGATCTCGGTCACCTGCATCGCGAGCTTGTCCATGTCGAAAAGCTCGGTCTTCCGGCCCGCCACCGGGTCCACGAGGTAGTACTTCGTGCCCGCGGAGGTCTTGTAGCTGTACCAGAACCGGTCGCTGCGGGCGAACCAGTTCGGGGTGATGCGGGTGGAATAGACCATCTTCCCCACCTTCTTCTGGGAGAAGCGTTCGGCGAGGTCGTAATTGGCCGTGGTGACTTTGCGCGAGGCGTCGCGGTGCGGCTGGGCGGTGGCCGCGAGGCTCAGGGCGAGAACGAGGAGAGTAAGGAACCGTTTCATTATCGGAGGGTTATTTTCTGGCCCTTGAGGCCGGGAGAACTGACGGAAAGGACGATTTCACCGGGTCCGGTCCGGCGGACGATGACGGAGGCGAGGCCGTTGAACGCCTCGATGGAGGTGCTGTGGAAGGGCGTGTGGCAGGTCGGGTCGCCGGCATCGGTGGCAACGATCTCGCCGGGACCCTTCACGCGGAAGGTCAGTTGGTTCGAGGCGGCCGGGACGGTGATTCCGTCGGCATCGGCGATGCGCACATCGACATAGGCGAGGTCGCCGGGGAGGGCGTGCCAGTAACCGACGGCGGGGTAGGGCTTCCCGTAGGTGCAGAACCCATCGCGCGGGAACATCCATTCCTGTTCCATCAGGACGGACTTGGGCGCGGAGGCCGTGACGACTTCCTCGCTGGCCCACGGCTTCCCGTTCCGGTAGGCGACCACCTTCAGGGTGCCGGGCTCATAGACCACGTCGTCCCAGCGGAGGCGGTAGCCCTCCCGGACCTTGCGGCCCTGGGACTTTCCGTTGACGAAGAGTTCGGCCTCGTCGCCGGTGGTATAGACATGGACGGGGGTCACCTGCCCTTCCCGGCCGGGCCAGGTCCAGTGCGGAAGGAGATGGACCATGGGCTTTTCCGGACGCCAGCGGGCCTGGTACAGCCAGTAGCGGTCCTTCGGGAAGCCGGCGAGGTCGATGATGCCGAAGTAGGAACTCCGGGACGGGAGCGGGACTTCCGCGATCTTCTGTCCCCAGCCGGCGACCATCTTCCGGAACGCCTCCTTCTCCTCTTCCGTGTGGAAGTTGGTGAACACGGACGGGTCCATGTTGAAGGGCGTGGGTTCGCCCAGGTAGTCGAAGCCGGTCCAGACGAACTCGCCGGCGCACGCGGGCACCTGGTCCTCATACTCCCACTCGTAATCGGGCTTGGAGGCCCATCCGGGGGCGTACAGGTCGTAGGAACTCACCTGGAAGGGGGCGTCCAGCGTCCATCCCTTGCCCTTCTCTTCCTCCACCGGGAAGAGGTAGTAGCCGCGGGTGGAGATGCAGGAGGCCGTCTCGGAGCCGAACACCGGCTGTCCAGGGTGGTTCTTCACGAATTCCGCGTATAGGTGCGGCTTGTAGTTGAAGCCATATACGTCGATGGTGGCGGCATAGGGCTGGCTGGCCGCCCAGGGGTTGTCGTTGCCGGCGGAGGTAGGACGCGTCGGGTCCTCGCGGTGACAGATGCCGGTGAGCTTTTCCGGAATCCACCACTTGGTGCTGTCGCCCTGCTCGCCGCATTCGTTGCCGATGGACCAGAGGATGACGGAGGGGTGGTTCCGGTCGCGGTGGATCATCGCTACGAGGTCTTTCTCCACCCACTCGTCGAACAGTTCCGCGTAACCGTGTTCCTTCTTGGGAACGGTCCAGGTGTCCGTGAGCTCGTCCATCACCAGGAAGCCCATCCGGTCGCACAGGTCCAGCAGCTCCGGGGCCGGCGGGTTGTGGGAGGTGCGGATGGCGTTGCAGCCCATTTCCTTGAGCTGGGTCAGGCGGCGGATCCAGGCCCCGTCGTGCCAGACGGCGCCGAGGGCGCCCGCGTCATGGTGCAGGCAGACGCCTTTCAGGAACGTCTTCACGCCGTTGAGGTAGAATCCGTCGGCCTTCCATTCCGCCTTGCGGAGGCCGAAGGGGGTGTCGTAGGTGTCCTTGGTGCCGTCCGCCGATTCCACGACGGTGCGGGCGAGATACAGTTCGGGGTTCTCCGGACTCCAGAGACGGGCGCCGGGGATGTTGAAAGCCTGGGTGAGCGTCCGCCCGTCGGCGATCCGCTCGATGCTGCGCGTCTCTGCCAGGATGTGGTTTACGGTCACTTCCGTCTTGTCGCGCCAGTAGCGGTCCTGCCGGATGATCTGGGTGGTGACGGTGCCCACGGTCTCCGCTCCGGCGTGCTTGAGGGTGAGCCGGAGGGTGATGTCGGCATCGGCCCGGTTCAAGGTGCGGTCGATATGATAGACATCGGCAGTGACATACGTGCCCCAGCGGGCGACGGAGGTCCTTTCCGTGCGGGTGAGCCAGACATTGCGGTAGAGGCCGCCGCCGGGATACCAGCGGGAGGATTCCTCCGGGTTGTCCAGGGAGATGACGATCTCGTTGTCCCCTTCCTGCAGGGCCGGGTTCAGCCGGACGGCAAAGGAGGCGTAGCCGTAGGGCCAGCCGCCGAGGTCCCGGCCGTTGACCTTCACCGTCGCATGCGACATTGCGCCGTCGATTTCCAGGTCGATGTCCTTCTGCAGGTCTTCCGGCTTTATGCTCAGGCTCTTCCGGTAGGTGGCCTTCCCCCACCAGGCAAGCTTTCCGCTCTCGCCGGGGTACTCCTGGCGGAACGCTCCGTCCACGCCCCAGTCGTGGGGGAGATCCAGGGTCTTCCGGACTCCGTCTTTCTCGAAGGTCCATCCGTCGTTGAAGGGAGACCGGCCGGCGGGCTGCGCCGCGGCGGCCCCTGCGGCACCCGCCGCGATCGCAAGGCAAAGGAAAAGTTTTTTCATAATACGCGAAGATAGTGAAACTTCAGGACATCGGCAACCGGGAAACCGGAAAATAACGCCCGTTCCGTTCCGTTTTGAGGACGGAATTCGTATCTTTGCCCCAGTTAACGACTTGAATGATGAAATTGACCCGTTTCTTCCTCATGGCTACCCTTCTGACCGCCGCGGCGGCCTGCGCTCCGAAGCCGCAGGCGGCCGCCCCTTCCGCCCTGGACACGATCCTCTCCCGCAAGAGTGTCCGCACCTATACGGACCAGCCGGTTTCCGACCAGCAGGTGGAGACGATCCTCCGCGCCGCGATGGCGGCTCCCTCCGGCATGAACGTCCAGCCGTGGCGCTTCGTCGTCATCCGCGACCAGGCCGTGAAGGAGGTCCTCGCCGGCGGCTTCAACAAGATGATCGCGAAGGCGCCCGTCGTGTTCGTCGTGTGCGGCGAGACCACCGTCCTGCGCCGTCCCCGGGGTGAGGAGAATGCCGACCCCGTCCTCGTGGAGAACCACAACTGGACGGCCGACTGCGCCGCCGCGACGGAGAACCTGCTCCTCGCCGCCGAAGCCCTGGGCCTCGGTGCCGTATGGACCGCCTGTTATCCGTATGACGACCGGATGGGTCCCGCCCGCGAGGTCCTGGGCCTTCCGGAGAACGTCACGCCGTACTGCATCGTCCCCTGCGGCTATCCCGGCGGCGACGACCAGCCCAAGGACAAGTGGAAGCCCGAAAACATCCACTACGACAAGTGGTAATCCGTCCCGCCGTTCCGGCTGACCTCCCCGCCCTGCGGCCCGTCTTCGAGGCCGCCAAGGGCATCATGCGTGCGGACGGTAACCTCGACCAGTGGTCCGCTCCCGGCTTCCCGCCGGAGGAGCTGCTGCTGCGCGACATCGCCCGCGGCGGCGGGTATGTCATTCTGAACGACGGGCCTTCTGTTATTCTGAACGACGGTTCTTCTGTCATTCTGAGCGAAGCGAAGGAATCTGTCGTCGCGTACTTCGCCCTCCTGCCTTCCCCGGAGCCTACCTACTCCTACATCGACGGCGCCTGGCTCACCGACGCACCCTACGGCGTCATCCACCGCATGGCCAGCTATCCGGACGTGCACGGAATCTTTTCTGCTGTAATAGATTACGCCTCCTCGCGTTATGCGCACCTTCGCATTGACACACACCGCGACAACCGCATCATGCAGCACCTCATCGGCAAGCACGGCTTCACCTGCTGCGGCATCATCCGGCTTGCCGACGGCACCGAGCGCCTCGCGTACGAGCGGTAGGGGGGCGTTTTCCCCTTCTCCCAATTATATACAAGCCTCCTCTCTTTATGTACACATCTCGTTTGTACAACCGAACGGCCATAGAAAGGTGTTTTTGTGTACAAATCTCCCGAAAGAAGACCGAATTTCCCTTTTTTCAAAAGATTTGAACAGGAAAACCGGCCTGGAGGACCATTTTCATGTACATACGAGATATGTACAAAGTCAGGATTCTATTCTGTGGGACTACAGAACCTTTGACAGGCAGACGTGCAGCACGACCTTCTGGTGGGGCTGCAGCGTGAAGGTGTAGCCGATAAGCGATGTGCCGGGGTTGGCGACGTCGGTCGGGTGCAGGTACTGCATGCCGTCGATGTCCATGGCTGCGGAATCATAGGTCGTCGGCCAGAAATGCGGCGTGACTTCAGGGGCCGACTCTTCCGTTGTGACGGACAGGGTCCGGCATTTTCCGTCGGCGCGCAGCAGGAACCGGCCGTCGGAAAAGGCGGCCTCGGCCTCGGATGCCATCGCCCAGCGGATGGTGCAGGTGGAATCCCCGGCCTGCAGATGGTCCACGACATGAAGGTCCTGACCGTCGAAGAGCACTTCCCGCCGGTAATCGGCGAGGTCGTCGTCATAGGCCGGCCGCAGATACAGTCCCGCACCGGCGGGATCCCCGGCGGACGGAACGTCCGGCTTCCGCGTCCGGAGTAGATCGATGACGCGGTTTACCTTGGGAACTTTCCCGTTGACCGTCAATATGTTATGGGAAAACGGACCGATGCGGAAAACGCTCCAGCGTTCGCTGTCCTGGGTCATGTCCCAGAGGTCCACGCCGGCCGACTCCAGCGAGTTGTAGTCCTGCATCCCGAGGTCGGTCGCCCAGGCGACGCCGTCGGACTCGAAGTAGAAAGAGCCCTGGTCGCAATGTGAGTGGCTGGACATCGTGAGGCCGCCCTTGACGCCCAGGTAATCGTCGTCCCGGGAGCGCCAGCCGCTGCGGTACACGAAGATGGGGGTTGTGCCGCCGCACTCGTAATAATGCCCTTCCGGCGGGGTGATTTCAAACCCGGGTGCCTTACCCAGCGAAATGAGGAACATCGGGAACAACCGCTCCTCGCAGAGGCGCTTGTAGTCGGTATCTTCCATGATCCGCAATTCGGGATAGAGCAGTGTCGGGTCGCCCGTACGGGTCATCATCCAGGCCTGCATGTACTGCCCGCTGGCCTTCCGGTAGGAATCCGAAAAACTGTAGCAGTTCCCCGCCGGGGTGGACGTGAAGCGGATGAAGTCGGCGGAGGCGAGAAAGTCGTAGGGGAGATGCCCGGCTCCGACCGGCCATCTCTCCGGAAACGCGCTCTCCACGGCCGCCTCCAGCATGATCTGGAAGGAGGTCCCGTAGCCCCAGTAGTTGTACCCTTCCGGATAGCCGCCACCTTCGTAGGCTTTATATGCCAACTTGTTGGATTCCAGGGACTTCTCCAGCATGGACCGGCAGAATTCCGGGTCCTCCTCCCACACGGCGAGAGCCCCGTACACCATCCCGGCGTTGCACACGGAGTTCCAGTTGATTTCGCTCCGGTAGAACCAGGCGTCGCCGGGGTTCTGCGCCGGCTTGAGGCCTTTGTCGATGATGGCCCGGGCCACGGTCTTCCGCTCGGCAGGGGTCATCCTGTCGTACAGCCAGTCATAGCCGATCGCGACGGCCATCGTCATCTCCCCGACGTCCAGGAAGTGCGCCGGGTTCCAGTCGGAGAAGGCGCTTACGGCCAGCATCTCGTCGATGGCGCGCCGGGCATAGGCCTCTCCGCCGTGCGTCCGGTAGGTGTACCCCAGCCAGAAAACCCGCTTCAGCGCCTCCCGGGAGGTGTGCAGCAGCCGCCTGCCGATCATCTTCCGCGTCACCGGCGGCTCGTCCAGCACTGCGTCGCAGAACGAGACGATCACGCTGTCCGCCCGGGTAAACATGCTCTCCGGTGGCACTACTGGCTTTTCGCCCGTCCGCATCAGCAGCCGCGGGTGCGGAACCGGCTCCTGGGCCTGGGCGAAAACCACCATCCCGAGAAGGGCCCAGGAAAGGAATAACAGTCGTTTCATGCGTAATCAGTTGATAGACCGAGGAGAAGCCGAAACAGGGAATAGCGTCAGCGCCTCGAGGAAGTAATAATCGGCATAAGTCAGGGGGACATCGACCTCGGAGTTGGAGGGGATGTTGCCCACGGAGTGCTTCAGCAGGAACCCGCCGTTGGTGCGGGGCTCGGCGAGGTACTCCGGCGAGGCGAGGGTGCGGAGGATGCGCTCGGCCATGGCGAGCGCCGGGTCGTCCGCCGGGCGGCCCCGCAGGTTCCACATCCGCAGGAAGCCGCAGGCGATAATGGCCCCGGCCGAGGCGTCCCGAAGGTCGTTCTGCGAGAAATCCCAGAACGGGACGCCGTCCTCGGGCAGGCGGGGAAGCAGCCAGTCCTCCAGCTTCGCGGCGACGCCGTAGAAGGTTTCCGCCAGGTCCATATTGCCGGCCTCCTTTTCCTTCAGCGCCATCATGGCATACCCGTACAGGGCCCATGCCTGGCCGCGCGCCCAGGCCGAATCGTCGGTATAGCCCTGGACCGTCTGCCGGCCGAGCACGGAGCCGTCGTCGGCATAATCGACCAGGTGAAAGGTGGTACCGTCATCCCGGAAATGGTTCCTGGCGGTCGTGAGGGCGTGTTTTTCCGCCACGTCCCGGTCGCCATACGCCATCAGCAGCTCCAGGTTCATCATGTTGTCGATGATGACGGGAATGTTCCACGGTCCCCAGTTCCAGCTGCGGAGGACGCCGGCCTCGGGGACGAAGCGGGCGGCGAGGGTGGCGGCGCCGCGGGTGAGGACTTCTTTCGGGGAGAGATCTTCTTCGTCGCACTCGGAAAAGCCCGGATCGTGGGAAGGAAGGTCGCGGGCCATCTTGCCGAAGGAGGACATCAGCTGGAAGCCGATGTCGTGGTCCGTTTCCCGGTCCAGCAATCCGGCGAGGGGGAGGGTATGCTTGACGGCGAGTCTCAGGAAACGG
Organism: Bacteroidales bacterium; assembly: GCA_017464245.1. Classification (GTDB taxonomy): domain Bacteria; phylum Bacteroidota; class Bacteroidia; order Bacteroidales; family UBA932; genus Cryptobacteroides. Next base: position 31,842 of record JAFUDV010000050.1, read on the forward strand.
GGATCTTCCGTCTCCTCGAAAACCTGCCACAGCACCCCGGGATAGAATCCGCTGCACCACCAGCCGATGTCACTGGTCACGAGCGTGTCGCCCTGGAAGGTGCGGGGGCACCGCCCTTCCGTCAATAAACTGTCCATGTACACGGCCTGCACGCGCGCAACGTCGAACACGCGGTTGCGCACCTGGTCCATCGATTCTTCCTGCGGGGCGGTTCCGCAGGCGGCGGCGAGGAGAACCGCGCCGGTCAAAAGCAGCTGTCTCATAGGGTCCAAAGATACGAAAAATTGCAGGAATACACACGAGAATCCGTCATTTAAGTGGACGGCGGGCCTGTTGAAAACTTTGTTAATTAAATTTTTTTACGTATCTTTGCAGCCCCAAAATGCGGAACGGAGACTTCCGCACCCAGGGAAAATAAACCTATTTATTTTATTAACAAACATTTATGCCTACTATTCAACAGTTGGTCCGCAAAGGACGCGAGCAGCTCGAAGTGAAGAGCAAGTCTCGTGCGTTGGATGCTTGCCCTCAGAAGCGTGGCGTGTGTCTTCGTGTTTACACGACGACCCCTAAGAAGCCGAACTCCGCGATGCGTAAGGTCGCGCGTGTCCGTCTTTCCAACGCGAAAGAGGTCAATGCCTACATTCCGGGCGAAGGACACAACCTCCAGGAGCACAGCATCGTGCTGGTGCGTGGCGGCCGTGTCAAGGATCTCCCGGGTGTCCGTTACCACATCCTTAGAGGAGCTTTGGATACCGCTGGCGTCGATGGACGGACTCAGTCCCGTTCCCTCTATGGTGCCAAGCGTCCGAAGAAATCTAAGAAGTAACCACCTAACTTTTATCACCTTTAATTCTTTTTCAAAATGAGAAAAGCGAAGCCTAAAAAGAGGATTCTACTTCCTGATCCTAAGTTTCACGACGTGGAAGTCACCCGTTTCGTGAACAATCTTATGCTGCAGGGGAAGAAGAGTATCGCGTATTCTATCTTTTATGATGCCATCGACATGGTGGGCGAGAAGATGAAAGATTCTGACAAGGCTCCTCTCGATATTTGGAAGAAGGCACTCGAGAACGTGACTCCTCAGATCGAGGTCAAGTCCCGTCGTATCGGTGGTGCGAACTTCCAGGTGCCGACCGAGTTGCGCCCGGAACGGAAAGTCTCCGTCGCCATGAAGAACATGATTTCCTTCGCCCGCAAGCGTTCCGGACACTCGATGGCAGAAAAGCTTTGCGCCGAGATCGTCGCCGCGTTCAACAACGAGGGTGGCGCCTTCAAGCGTAAAGAGGATATGCACAGAATGGCAGAGGCCAACAAGGCATTTGCACACTTCCGTTTCTAAAACTGCGTAATCCGTGGCGAAAAGAGATCTTACATACACCCGTAACATCGGCATCATGGCCCACATCGATGCCGGCAAGACCACTACGTCCGAGCGAATCCTCTACTACACCGGCAAGACCCACAAGATCGGTGAGGTCCATGAAGGTGCGGCGACGATGGACTGGATGGTCCAGGAACAGGAGAGGGGCATTACCATCACGTCTGCCGCGACGACGGCGTTCTGGCACTATAACGGAGCGACCTATCAGATCAACCTGATCGACACTCCCGGCCACGTCGATTTTACGGTGGAAGTGGAACGTTCCCTGCGCGTCCTGGACGGCACGGTGGCCACTTTCTGCGCGGTCGGACGCGTCCAGCCCCAGAGCGAGACCGTCTGGCGCCAGGCCGACAAGTACGGCGTGCCTAAGATCGCCTACGTGAACAAGATGGACCGGGTCGGTGCCGACTTCCTCGCCTGCGTCGAGGAAATCAAGCAGAAGCTCGGTGCCACCGCCGTTCCCGTCTGTCTCCCCATCGGTGCCGAAGACAAGTTCGAGGGCATCGTGGACCTCATCGACATGAAGGCCATCTTCTACGACAACACCGAGGAGCTGGTCAATTACAAGGAAGGCGAAATCCCCGCCGACCTGAGGGGCGAGGCCGCCCGCTGGAGGGACATCCTCCTGGAGGCTGCCGCCGAGTGCGATGAGACCCTGATGGAGAAGTACTTCGAGGATCCCGACTCCCTCACCCGCGACGAGATCATCGCCGCCATCCGCAAGGGCACCATCTCCATGCAGATCGTCCCGGCGTGCTGCGGCTCCTCGTTCAAGAACAAGGGCGTCCAGTTCCTCCTGGACAACGTGATGCGTTACCTGCCTTCTCCGCTGGACAAGGGCGCCGTCAAGGGGACCGATCCCCGGACCGGCGACGAGATCGTCCGCAAACCCTCCGCCGAAGAGCCGTTCTCGGCCCTGGTGTTCAAGATCGCGACGGATCCCTTCGTGGGCCGTCTGGCGTTCCTGAGGGCCTATTCCGGACATCTGGACGCGGGTTCCTACGTGTACAACACGCGTACCGGCAAGAAGGAGCGGGTGGCCCGCCTGTACCAGATGCACTCCAACCACCAGAACCCGATCGAGTTCGTGGAGGCGGGTGACATCTGCGCGGCCGTGGGCTTCAAGGACCTCCGCACCGGCGACACCGTGTGCGCGGAGGACCACCCGATCACCCTCGAGTCGATGGAATTCCCGGATCCCGTGATCGGCATCGCCGTGGAGCCCAAGACCCAGAAGGACCTGGACAAGCTCGGCATCGCCCTCGCGAAGCTTTCCGAGGAAGACCCGACCTTCACCGTGAAGTCCGACGTGGAGACCGGCCAGACCGTCATCAGCGGCATGGGCGAGCTCCATCTGGACATCATCGTGGACCGTCTGCGCCGCGAGTTCGGCGTGGACATCAACCAGGGCGCCCCTCAGGTCAACTACAAGGAAACCATCACGTCGGAATACCAGCTGCGCGAAGTCTTCAAGAAGCAGACCGGCGGCCGCGGCAAGTTCGCGGACATCATCGTCAAGCTCTCCCCGGCCGACGAAGGCGTACAAGGCCTTCAGTTCATCAATTCGGTCAAGGGCGGCAACATCCCCAAGGAATTCATCCCGTCCATCGAGAAGGGTTTCACCTCCGCGATGGCCAACGGTGCACTCGCCGGTTACGAGGTACCTTCCCTGAAGGTGGAAGTCATCGACGGCAGCTATCATCCGGTGGACTCCGACCAGCTCTCCTTCGAGATGGCGGCCCGGATGGCCTTCCGTCACGCCTATTCCAAGTGCCGTCCGGTCCTCCTCGAGCCGATCATGTCCCTCGAGGTCGTGACCCCGGAGGACTACATGGGCGACATCGTGGGTGACCTCAACCGCCGCCGCGGCCAGATCGTGGCGATGGATTCCACCGCCAACGGAGCACGCATCGTCAAGGCATACGTTCCGCTCTCCGAGCAGTTCGGATACGTCACCGTGCTGCGCACCCTCTCTTCGGGCCGCGCCACGAGCACGATGACCTTCGACCACTACGCCGAGGTCCCGGCCAACCTGGCCAAGGACATCGTCGAGAAGAGCGGTTACAGCCGGATGTCCTTCGACGACGAGTAAAGTTTAGCAAAAAACAAAAAGTTATAGAAATGAGCCAGAAAATCAGAATCAAACTCAAGTCGTACGACCACATGCTCGTGGACAAGTCCGCCAGCAAGATCGTCGATACAGTGAAGGCTACCGGTGCAAAGGTCAATGGTCCCATTCCCCTTCCTACCCACAAGAAGATCTTCACTGTGAACCGCTCGACCTTCGTCAACAAGAAGTCCCGCGAGCAGTTCGAACTCGACTCCTATGTCCGTCTTCTGGACATCGACGAATCCAATGCGAAGACCGTCGACGCCCTCATGAAGCTCGAACTTCCCTCCGGTGTCGAGGTCGAGATCAAGGTCTGAGGTCATTGAAACGACCCAAAGCAAAAGCCCCCGTCGTACCAGGTACGGCGGGGGCTTTCGTCGTCTTTCCGGCGTTTATGAAATGAACAGCAGTTCGCGGTACTTCGGAAGCGGCCAGAGCTTGTCATCGACCACCTCTTCGAGGGCGTCGATGGGCTTGCGGAGGGCGAAGAGCATGTTCGCGATGTCGGAGAAGGCCTTGGCGCGGGTGAAGGCGTCCTCCAGGGCATCGGCCTCGATGCGGGCGTCCTCCACCTGGCGGGCGCGCTGGCGGACCTCCTCCACGTAGCGGGAGATGTCATCCAGGATGGCAAGCTCGGTGGCGCAGCCTTCCGTGTCCCCGTACACCTTCTCATGGAGAGACACTTCCTTCAGCAGGGCCGCCTTGTAGGCGACGGCGGCGGGGATGATGTGGTTGATGGACATGCGCACCATCACGCGGGCTTCGATCTGGACTTTCTTCGCGTAGGTCTCCCATTTGACCTCGTTGCGGGCCTCCAGTTCCTTCTTCGTATAGACCCCGGTGCGGGTGAACATCGCCACGGCGGAAGGCTTCAGGAACTCGCAGTACATGACCGGGACGTTGGTCTCGGTATCCAGGCCGCGCCGGGCGGCCTCGGCCTTCCACTCGTCGGTGTAGCCGTTCCCGTCGAAGCAGACGGTGTCGATGATGTCGGCGATGATGGGTTTGAGCGTGTCCATCACGGCAACCTGGAGCGACTTGCCGGCGGAAAGTTCCTGGTCCACGGCGGCCTTGAAGTCCAGCAACTGCTCCGCGACGGCGGCGTTCAGGGTGGTCATCGCGCCGGCGCAGTTGGCGCTGGAGCCCACGGCGCGGAATTCGAAGCGGTTGCCGGTGAAGGCGAACGGCGAAGTACGGTTGCGGTCGGTGTTGTCCAGGAAAATCTCCGGAATCTCCACCAGGCCCATGCGGGAGCCCTTTTTGCCGGCAATCTCGATGGGCGTGTCGGAGGGGACCTCGAGGAGCTTGCGCAGCACCTGGGTCATCGTCCGGCCCAGGAAGGCGGAAACGATGGCCGGCGGGGCTTCGTGGGCGCCCAGGCGGTGCGCATTGGTGGCGCTGGCGATGGTGGCCTTCAGGAGGCCGTTGTGCTTCTGGACGGCCGCGAGGACATTGACGAAGAACGCGATGAACTGGAGGTTCCCGAGGGCGTCCTTGCCGGGAGCCATGAGGAGCGTGCCGGTGTCGGTTCCCAACGACCAGTTGTTGTGCTTGCCCGATCCGTTCACCCCGTCGAAGGGTTTCTCGTGCAGCAGCACCACGAAGCCGTGCTTGCGGGCGATGGCGTGCATCTGGTTCATCAGCAGTTGGTTCTGGTCGTTCGCGAGGTTCGTCTCGCCGTAGATGGGCGCGAGTTCGAACTGGTTCGGGGCCACCTCGTTGTGCCGGGTCTTGATGGGGATGCCCAGCTTGTGGCCGGCGATTTCCAGGTCGCGCATGAAGGCCGCGACGCGGGAAGGGATGGCGCCGAAGTAGTGGTCGTCCAGCTGCTGGTCCTTGGAGGAATTGTGGCCGAAGAGCGTCCGTCCGGTGATCATGAGGTCCGTCCGGGCGGCGAAAAGCCCTTCATCGACCAGGAAATACTCCTGCTCCCAGCCCAGGTAGGAATAGACCTTGTTCACTTCCGGGTCGAACAGGCGGCAGATGGGGACCGCCGCGTCGGAAACCGCCTTCAGGGCCTTCTTGAGCGGAGTCTTGTAATCCAGCGCCTCGCCGGTGTAGGAGATGAACACCGTGGGGATGCAAAGCGTGTCGTCCTGGATGAAGACCGGGGAAGTCGGGTCCCAGGCCGTGTAGCCGCGGGCCTCGAAAGTTGCGCGGAGGCCGCCGCTGGGGAACGATGACGCATCCGGTTCCTGCTGCGCGAGGGCCTTTCCGTCGAAGGTTTCGATCACGCCGCCCTGTCCGTCATAGTCGATGAGGGAGTCGTGCTTTTCCGCCGTGCCCTCCGTCAGGGGCTGGAACCAGTGCGTGACATGGGTCACATGATGCTCCAGGGCCCATTCCTTCATGCCCTTTGCCACGCCGTCGGCCGTCTTCCTGTCCAGCGGCTTGCCGCCCTCGATGCATTCGAGCAGGGCGTAAAAGGTCTTGGCGTCCAGATACTTCTGCATCTTGCTGCGGTCGAAGGTCAATTCGCCGAAATACTCGGACGGTCTCCCCTCGGGAGTGTCCACGGGCCGCGCCTTCTTCATGAAGGATTCCCGCACCAGGTTGAATCTGTCCATATGCTCCAGTTCGTTTTAAGGGTTATTCAAACAAAAGGGGACCGGCCCCCCCGAAGGACCGGTCCCTATCCTGAAATGCTGTTCCCGTGCCTGTCCGGTCTATCGGCATACAGAAACCCGCAGGGCCTGCTGGCCCTGGACGCGCTGCTGCTGGAAACCACGGAATTGCATCGTTCTTGTCGTTTTCTGGTTCGCAAGATACGAAGAAAATCGTTTTCGGCCAAGAAAAAATTTTAAAAACCGCGGCCGGCCGTTCCCTGCCCTTTTACATTGCCGTATCCGTGTACCGCTTGTTCCTTTGGCGAAAGTTTGCTAATTTTGCAGCGCAAACGCGTTGGCGGTCCCTGTCCCGCCCGTGTTCCGCCGGCCCCTTAGCTCAGTTGGTCAGAGCAGCGGACTCATAATCCGTGGGTCGTGGGTTCAAGTCCCCCAGGGGCCACGAGAAAAAGACTGCCATGCCGGCAGTCTTTTTTCGTGGCTTTGCGGGGGCTCTGCCCCCGGATGCCCCAGCGGCTCCCGACCTATTCCTTGGCGCAGGTACAACCGGATGTTGGCGCAGGTGTGTTTTTTGGGTGTCAACCTGCGCCGCGAATCTGGCGCATACGCTCTCCACTGGCGCAGGTGCCCATGTCGAAATCACACCTGCGCCAATAACTTGCTACACCTGCGCCAGAATCCGGTTACACCTGCGCCGACAGCCATTTGGAGGGACGGAGGAAAACGCGCGCCTGCATGGTTGCCAAGATGCTTTAGAACAGCCCCTTCACCAGGAACCAGAGGACCGGCACGAGGAGGGCCGGAATGAAGTTGAGGGTCTTGCAGTCCTTGATGTCCAGGATGGAGAGACCCGAGGCGATGATGAGGACCCCGCCCACGATGGCGAGCTCATTGACCAGCGTGCCCTGGAAAAGGGGGCTGGAGGAGGCCAGGTGCGCCAGGAGCCAGATCGACCCCTGCCAGCAGAAGAGGATGGGTGCGGCGAGGATCATGCCGATGCCGTAGGTCGTCGCGAAGACGGTGGAGGTCACGAGGTCCAGCGTGGAATTCGTGAAAAGGAAGGTATTGTCCCCCTGCAGGGCGCTCAGGACCGGTCCTACGATGGAGAACGTGCCGATGCAGTAGAGCAGGCAGGCCGATATGAGGCCTTTCGCGAAGCTGTCGCCGCCCTTTTTCGCCAGCGCGCGCTTCACCCGGCCGTCCAGGTCCAGGGCCGTGCCGACGAGCCCGCCGAGGGCGAGCGACAGGATGAACAGCACCGGAAATTCGCTTTTGGGCATATTCGCCACGAAGGAATTCGCGCCGAGGGCGAGGGAGGCCAGGCCCATCGCGTTGAATAGCGTCTTCGTATATTTTTCCCCAAGGCCCTTCCTGAAAAGGGTCCCGACGAGGGTGCCGACGATGATGCAGCCCGTATTGACGACGGTTCCGAGCATATTGGTTGCAAAGATAGCAAGAAATCAATTCGTTGCGGACGGAAGTCCGCTTTTGTTGATAACTTTTTTCGGAGATTCCGAGAAGGTATGCTATCTTTGTTATCCAAGATAGCGCACCTATGTCTTTCGTACACCTTCACGTCCATACCCAGTATTCCATCCTCGACGGGCAGTCGTCCATCGAGAACCTGTTCAACCGGGCCGAGGAGCTCGGGATGCCCGGCCTTGCCATCACGGACCACGGCAACATGTACGGGGTGAAGGAGTTCTTCAAGTACGCGAAGAAGCATCCGAACGTGAAACCCGTCATCGGATGCGAGATCTATGTGTCCAAGGGTGACCATCGCGTGAAGGAGAAGGGGTATTACCACCTGATCCTGTTGGCGAAGAACTACAACGGCTACAAGAACCTCGTGAAGATCGTGTCCACGGCGCACATCGAGGGCATGTACTACCGCCCCCGCGTGAGCCACGAAGTGCTGGAGAAGTACCACGAGGACCTGATCTGCAGCTCCGCCTGCATGGCGGGCGAAGTGCCCCGCGCCATCCTGGCGGGGGACATGAAGAAGGTGGACGAGGTTATCGAGTGGCACAAGCGGGTGTTCGGGGACGACTACTACCTGGAGGTGATGCTCCACAAGACGGAGGTCCCCGGCCTCTCGCAGGAGGTGTACGACAACCAGATGATCTACAACAAGGTCATCTTCGAGCTGGCGGAAAAGCACGGGGTGAAGGTCATCGCGACGAACGACGTGCATTTCGTCCGGAAGGAGGACGGTCCGGTCCACGACCGGCTCATCTGCCTGACCACCAATTCCTATGTGGACGATCCGGACCGCCTGCGCTATACCCAGCAGGAATTTCTCAAGAGCGAGGAGGAGATGCTGGCCCTTTTCCCGGACCACCCGGAGGCCATCGCCAACACGCTGGAGGTCCTGGACAAGGTGGAGTCCTATTCCATCGACTGCGACCCCATCCTGCCGGTGTATGAGATCGATCCGGCGTTCATGGCGGACATCGACGCGCAGATGGAGAAATACAGGGACGTCATCGACGCGGGCCGGTGCGACAAGAAGGGGAACTACCGCGGCGACGGTTTCTGCCATTCGGTGGCCTACCTGTGCCATCTGACCTACCAGGGTGCGCACCAGCGCTACGGGGAGACCTTCACCGACGAGCAGGCCGAGCGTATCGACTTCGAGCTCAAGACCATCTCCCGCATGGGCTTCCCGGACTACTTCCTCATCGTCCAGGACTATATCGCGGCCTCCCGCGCCATGGGGTCCATGGTGGGGCCGGGCCGTGGTTCCGCGGCGGGCTCCGTGGTCGCTTACTGCCTGAAAATCACGAATCTGGACCCGATCCGGTACCAACTCCTGTTCGAGCGTTTCCTGAATCCGGACCGTATTTCCATGCCGGATATCGACGTGGACTTCGAGGACCTGACGAAGGCCCACAACTACGTGGAGCAGAAGTACGGGGCCGACCATGTCTCCCGCGTCATCACCTTCGGCACGATGGCGGCGAAGAGCGCAATCAAGGATGTCGCCCGTATCAGCCATGTGTCCATCGACGAGTCCAACCGCCTCACGAAGATGGTTCCGGACCGCCTCTCCGAGAAGAAAGAGAAGGAATACCCCTTCAATCCCAAGCTGGACCAGCTGAAGCCGGGCTTCAAGGTGGTGGAGAAGGAGGTCGAGGAGGACGATCCCGAGCACGAGGGCCAGAAGCTCCTGATAAAGAAGACCTTCCAGAAGGGTATGGAGGATGTGGACGTCAAGATCACCCTTAAGAATTGCTACCGGCTGGTTCCGGAGTTCATCGAGGAGCTCAAGAACGGCCCCGAACTGAACAAGGAGGTCCTGAAGTACGCCCAGGCCCTGGAGGGCTGCGTCCGTCAGGTGGGCGTCCATGCCTGCGCGACCATCATCGGCCGGGGCGACCTGACCGATTTCCTGCCCATGTGCCTGTCCAAGGACAAGGAGACGGGCGAGGACGTGCGCACTTCCCAGTACGACGGCCATTACATCGAGGACGTGGGCATGCTCAAGATGGACTTCCTGGGCCTGATCACCCTCTCGATCATCCACAACTGCCTGGACCTCATCAAGGACCGCTTCGGCGAAGACATTGACATCGAGGCGATTCCTATCGACGACAAGCCTACCTACGAGCTGTACGGCCGCGGCGACACCGTTTCCGTGTTCCAGTTCGAATCCGAAGGCATGCAGACCTGGCTCCAGAAGCTCCATCCGGAACGGTTCGAGGACCTCATCGCCATGAACGCCCTGTACCGCCCGGGGCCGATGGACTACATTCCGGATTTCGTGGCCCGTAAGCTCGGCGAGCAGAAGATCGAGTACGACCTTCCCGAGATGGAGGAGTACCTGAATGACACTTACGGCGTCACGGTGTACCAGGAGCAGGTGATGCTGCTGTCCCAGAAGCTCGCGAACTTCACCAAGGGCGAGGCGGACAAGCTCCGCAAGGCCATGGGCAAGAAGCAGATCGACATCCTGAACTCCTTGAAGGACAAGTTCATGAAGGGCGGTCTCGCGAACGGCCATCCGGAAAAGGTCCTGGACAAGATCTGGAAGGACTGGGAGAAGTTCGCCCAGTACGCCTTCAACAAGTCCCACGCCACCTGCTACGCCTGGGTGAGCTACCAGACGGGCTGGCTCAAGTGCCACTATCCGTCCGAATTCTTCGCCTCCTGCCTGACCAGCGCCAAGAGCATGGAGGAAATCAAGAAGATCATGGACGACTGCAAGGGCCATGGCATCAAGATCCTCAACCCGGACGTGAACGAGAGCGCCGCGCATTTCACCGTGAACAAGGAGGGGAACGTGCGTTTCGCCCTCAGCGGCATGAAAGGCTTCGGCGGGAACATTGTCGACGCCATCCTCAGGGAGCGGGAAGAAAACGGTTGGTTCACCGATATTTACGACTTCGTGGAACGGATGTCCGGCAGCGTGAACCGCAAGGCGTTCGAGACCCTGTTGTACGCGGGCGCCTTCGACAGTTTCGGCATCCAGCGCCGCCAGTTCGAACTTCCGGGCCGGAGCGGGCAACCGTTCCTGGACGAGATCGTGCGCTACGGGGAACTGTACCGGGCCGATACGATGGACACGGCCGCCTCCCTGTTCGGCGACATCGAGGAGATGAAGCCGGAGCGTCCCGCCGTCCCGGAGATGGCGGGCGAGGTGGACATCCTGGACCAGCTCCAGAAGGAGAAAGAACTCGTGGGCATGTACCTGTCTTCCCATCCGCTGGACCGGTATGGCTTTGAACTGAAGACCTTTACGAACTGCGAGATGGGCAGCCTGGCGGCCCTGGTCCAGGAATGCGAGGATACGAAAAAGACCGCCAAGGTGTGCGTGGCGGGCCTGGTGACGGACTACAAGCAGCTGCTGACCAAGAAGGGAACGCCGTACTCACGGACCACCCTGGAGGATTATTCGGGCAGCTACGAACTGGCCCTCTTCGGCAAAGACCACGAGGCTTTCTTCAAGTATATGGTGCCGCATGAGGCCCTGTTCCTGGAAGGGGTCATCGAGGAGAAGTTCTTCCTCAAGCCCGAGGAACGGGCCCAGGGCAAGACGTCCCCGTATGCCTTCAAGGTGAAGAAAGTGACCATGCTGGGCAACGTTTCCGCCGACCGCCTCAAGGGCTTCAGCCTGAGCATCGACACGCCGATGCTGACCCCCCGTTTCCGGGAGGACCTGGTCCGGGTGGTCCGGAAACACAAAGGGAACATCCCGCTCGAGATGTTCCTCTTCGATCCGCAGACCCGCTACCGGATCCAATTCAAATCCAACAAGTTCCAGGTGGGCGTTTCCACGGAACTCATCGCCGACCTGCACCGGATCGGTGTGGACCGGTACGAGGCGTTGCAGAAATAGCTATTCCTCCCGCCAGCCCTGTGCCTTGACCGGCAGTTCCACGCCTTCCGGCGTGACCAGGACGGCGCCGGCTTCCGGCTGCGCGAGATGCCCGATGATGTCGAAGGTCTGGAAATCCCTTCTGAACTTTTCCAGCTGCAGGATGGGAACCGTGAACAGCAGCCGCATGTCGTCCCCGCCGTTGAAGGCGGCCGAAATCGGGTCGATGTCCAGTTGTTTGCCTAGCTGGAACGTATTACCCTCGAAAGGAAGGCGGTCGGCATAGACCTTGGCGCCGAGGCCGCTGTCCCGCTGCAGGCGCTTCAGGGCATCACCGAGGCCCCGCGTCACGAAATAACCGTAGGACGGGTAGATTTCCGCATCTTCCAGCTTCGCGACCACGCCGCTGTCCAGTTCGGGACGCAGATAGTCGCCCACGAGCATGCGCCAGGGCGTCATGTCGGGCTGGTTCCCTGTCTTCTCGAAGTCGCGGCGCCCCTTTTCCAGCACTTGCAGGCCCAGATAGGCCGCGCCCAGGCTGCCGGAGACGCACAGGAGGTCCTTGGATTTCGCCGCCATGCGGCGTTTGTCCGTGAGGAGGGCCGTCTCTCCGGTCGCCGCCAGGGAGATGAACAGCCCGTTGTTGGAAGGCTGCAGGTCCAGGTTCACGGCCTCGAAGCCGTGTTCCTTCGCCGCGACGGTAATGCCGGTCCACAGTTCCTTGATGTGGTCCAGGTCCAGCTTGGAGGAAATGCCCAGGATGACGTTCAGCAGCTTCGGGTGGGCCAGGGTGGCGTACAGTTCGCCCACGACCCCCACGACGCTCTTGTACCCCAGATGCTTGAGCGGAAAGTAAACGAGGTTGAAATCAATCCCTTCCAGGAACATACGGGCCGCGGTATGGACCTTCCCGCCCTTCTCGGCGGAGTAGGTGAGCCCCGGGACGGGATGATAAGCAGAGAGGCGATAGAGCTGGTCTATCGCCTCTACTTTTCCGATATCCGAAAAGTTTTCGGCCATCTTTAGCGGAGCTGGAAGATCACCGGGAAGGTGTAGGTGACCTTGACGGCGCGGTCGCGCTGCTTGCCCGGCTTCCACTTCGGGGAGCTGGAGACGACACGGACAGCCTCCTTGTCCAGGGACTCGTCCACGCCACGGAGGACCTTCACGTTGGTCACGCGGCCGTCGGCTTCCACGGTGAACTGGAGGGTGACACGACCCTGCACACCGTTCTCCTTCGCGATTTCAGGATAGACGAGCTTGGAGTTCACCCACTTTGAGAACTCGTTCGCATCGCCGCCGTTGAAGGACGGCTTCTGCTCCACGAGCTGGAACGGAATGGCCTCTTCCTCGACTTCCTCTTCCACGACCTCGGCTTCCTTGTAATCCATGATCTCGACGCCGGTGTTGTCGTCTTCGAGGTTCATGAACATGTCGTCATCGAGCTTGATGTCCTCGTCCACGATGTCGATCTGGTCGGCAAGGACGGGGATGTTCGGGGCCTCGGGCGGCGGCGGAGGGGTCTCGTTCTGGATGGCGACCATCTCCTCTTCCACGAGGACCTGGGTGGTGTCCTCGAGGACAGCCACCTGCGCATCCTTGGAGGAATACTCGAAAGCACC